>NZ_AGSX01000010.1 GCF_000235745.1 Stutzerimonas stutzeri SDM-LAC
GCTCGGTGATCACGCGCAGGCCACGCTTGTGCGCTTCGGCAATGAAGCGCCTGGCGTCGGCCATGGTGCCGTAGTCCGGATGCACGCCGCGGTACTCGGCGATGTCATAGCCGTCGTCACGACGCGGCGACGGGTAGAACGGCAGCAGCCAGACGGTATTCACCCCCAGGTCGGCGATGTAGTCGAGTTTGTCGATCAACCCCTGAAAGTCGCCTACACCGTCGTTGTTGGAGTCGAAAAAGGATTTCAGGTGGACCTGATAGACCACCGCATCCTTGTACCAAAGAGGATCCTTGATAAAGGCAGCAGGTTTGCGTGCTCTTGCCATGGTCTCGTTCCCTTTATCTGCCTCACGGCTGCCCCATATCAGGAGCCGGCCGAGGCGCAAAAGTAAGCCAATCAGTCTATAAGTTACGTCATCTATCGTTTACAAATTACTGATAAATAACGCCTTATATCGTTCTTAATAAATCACTTTAAGTCTGGATCCATGGCATCCGAGCTGATGCGCCAAATGCCAAACGGCAGGTGCCACGGTTCGATGCGCATCCACTGAGTTTTGCCGTACCAGGTCCAGCGATGCCCATTCATGAGGTCTTCGCCGCGGGTTTCGGCATCGTCTGGCAGGCCCAGCTCCCAGAGCGGGAGCTCGAAATGCGCTTCCTGCGCGTTGTGCGGATCGAGGCTGATCGCGACGAGAATGAAGTTCTTGAGATCCGGCGTACGCTTGCCGAAGAAGAAGATGTTGTCGTTATGGGCCGTGTACGCCTTGAAGCCGAGATGCGTCTGCAACGCCGGGTTCTGTCGACGGATGCGGTTGAGCTGAGCGATCTCCGCGACGATGTTGCCAGGTGCGTGATAGTCCCGAACCCGAATCTGATACTTCTCTGAATCCAGGTACTCTTCCTTGCCCGGAATGGCGGCTGACTCGCACAGTTCGAAGCCCGAGTACATGCCCCACAGCCCGGAACCCATGGTCGCCAGCGCCGCACGGATCAGGAATCCTGCGCGGCCGGAGTCATGCAGGAAGAACGGGTTGATGTCCGGTGTATTGACGAAGAAATTCGGACGGTAGCAGTCGCGTAGCGGATGCTCGTTCAGCTCGCTGAAGTACTCGCTGAGCTCCGCCTTGTTGTTGCGCCAGGTGAAGTAGGTGTAGCTCTGGTTGAAACCAACCTTGCCCAGGCGCGCCATCATCGCCGGCTTGGTAAAGGCCTCGGAGAGGAACATCACATCCGGGTCGCGCTCGCGGATGTCGGCAATCATCCACTCCCAGAATGGCAATGGCTTGGTGTGTGGATTATCGACGCGGAAGATCTTCACGCCCTGCTCCACCCAATGCCAGATCACGTCGCGCAGCGCGATCCAGAGATCGGGCATGGCATCTTCGGCGTAAAAGTCGACGTTGACGATGTCCTGGTATTTCTTGGGAGGGTTTTCCGCATAGCGGATGGTCCCGTCCGGTCGCCAGGAGAACCAGCCCGGATGCTCCTGCAGCCAGGGGTGATCCTGCGAACATTGAATGGCGAAGTCGAGGGCGATCTCCAGGCCGTGCTCACGGGCAGCAGCGACAAGGGCGCGGAAGTCGTCGAGCGTGCCTAGCTCAGGATGGACCGCATCGTGCCCGCCGGCTTCGCTACCGATTGCATAGGGGCTGCCTGGATCATCCGGGCCAGCCTGCAGCGTATTGTTCGGTCCCTTGCGGTGTTGCCGGCCAATGGGATGAATCGGCGTGAAATAAAGGACGTCGAAGCCCATGTCGCGGATCGACGGCAAACGCTTGTGCACGTCATGAAAGGTACCGTGACGGTTTGGGTCATCGGTTTCGGAGCGCGGGAACAGCTCGTACCAGCTGGCGAACAGCGCAAGCGGCCGCTCCACCTCGATAGGAAACACCTCGCTTCGACTGCAATGTTCACGCGGGTCAGCGTCAGCCATCGCCGCGGCCGTTTCATTGGCCAGCATCACCGAGACGCGCTCATCGTCCAGGTGCGCCATGCTCAGTCGATGCAGCAGATCATCGATGATCGCCTTGGTTTCGCCCTGCACGCGCCCGCTGGCGCGCTCCAGCAACAGACGACCCTCTTCCAGCTCAAGCTGAACCGGAACCCCGGCGGTGTGCTTCTTCGAAAGCTCGTAGCGGTAGGTCTCGTAGATATCCCACCAGGCCTCGATCATGAACTCGTGCGAGGCAACCTGCGTCGGCGTGAACTGCCCTTCCCAGCTGTCGTTACCGATCAGCTTGAGCCGAGCGCGGCGCCAGGTGGTTTCGTCTTTGGTCCGCCAGCAAATCGTCGCAGCGAGCTGATCGTGCCCATCGGCGAAGATCTTGCTCGTAACGTTGATCGGGTGGCCGATGGTCGCCTTCGCAGCAAACCGCCCTCCTTCCAACACGGGTTGGGTCGATTCAATAGCAATGCGCGGCATCCGCAAGGCCTGTTCAAGTCGGGGGTGAATCACCGGATGGGGCTTTGCATCGGTCATCGAACGGGGCTCCTGAGCGAAATGGCAGCAAACGGCAAAACCACCCACTCGGGATCTGCACCGGGCGGGGCTGGCTATACCGGCAGAAAACCCGTTGCGGGCTTTCTCGGGCTCTGTTCTTTCCGAACCAAAGGAGGCCTTAAAAGTTCAGCAGAAACGACCGTTGTCCTTGCCGCAGAGCGCGTGGCGCCGAGCGTTGCTTGGAGCGGAGTTACGTGCGGCCATTCGCGGTCGAGACCGCTCCCACGGGCATGGAGTGGGTTTTCAGGTCGATGTGCCGTCGTCAGGCTCGGGTGGCATTTCCTATTGGGGCGATGCGCAAACTGCTGGAGTTGGGCTTTTCGTTGGTGCGCAACTGCGGAGTTGGGCTTGTGTTGGGTCAATGTGCAGCTGCTGAGTTGGGCTTTTCATTGGATCAATGTGCAGCTGCGGGGGTTGGCTTTTCGTGGGAGCGGTCTTGACCGCGAAGCTGTGTGCGGCCCATTCGCGGTCGAGACCGCACCCACGGGGGCGGAGTGGGTTTTCAGGTCGATGCGCAAGCTGCCGGCGCTGGGCCTTTCGTGAGGTAAAGAGCTTGAGGTTACAGCCCAAGCCCCGAAGCTCGCGGCAGGCTAATCATCGCCCGCTATCAGCAAGGGGTTGTAACCGCTACGGCCATATTCACCCTGTTCGGCGAGCAGGATATCGAGCGCAAGGCTGGCGAGGTCATCCGCAACGGGGTCAGCGCGGCCGTGCTCTTCACGCAGCATGACCTTCAGGTAGCTATGACACTCGCCGCACGATTCTGCCTGCACCGGCATGGCGGGCTTGCCTTGCTCATCGTCGAGCGCGAGGTACAACAGCTTCGAGGCGCTGTCACAAACGCTGCACTTGAGACGCTCCAGGTGCCACTCGGTAGCACACAGCGAGCAATGCAGATAACGCACCCCAGCGCGATGACGCTCGTTATGAATGACACTGGCGACAGGTGGCGAACCGCAGGACGGGCACAGCCCCTTTGCTTCGCCCTCGGGCTTATCCGGCGGCCGAGGCAGGGCTATCGCCAGTCTCATCCAGCTAATCTGCAGCCCAGCTGCGACCAGTGGCAGCAGTGGCCGGGTGGTGTCATTGCCGGAGCGCGCTTCGAGGATTTCATCGGCCAATTCATCGAGCTGCTCGCGGGAAAATTCCCTGAGCTTCTTGAACAAAGGTCGCTGAATTTCACCGACATGCAGCTCCATTGCATCGAGCATCGACAGCAGGTCTTCATGCCACGGGACGTCACGTTTCAAGGCCTGGAAGCCAAGCGGCGGCAAGCCATGCTTGAGTGCCTGATCGAACGCATCCTCAGCCGGTCGCCAGGACGGTTCGCGTTCGTTGAGCACTTGGTGCTGGGCTTGCACCAGCCGCGCCATGAAGGCGAGAAACTCGTCCAGCGGCGGAACCTGCTGGACCAGCTCCCGCAGTCGCGTAGCGCGCTTGCTGAACACGTTGGCGTTCGGCAACACCACGTTCGGCGCTTCCATGATCCCCGAAGGCGCACTTCCAAAAGAGTGGTTCACTGCAGCTCCTTAAGTTCGTTTCGACGGCACGTCACGATTGGGCGAAAGACCGCCCGGATCGTCGTGGCCTCCCTTGCGGCGTACCTCGTCATACCAGAGACCGTGGTGATGGCGCGCCCAGGCGTGACTTACACGGCCCTGAGTCATCGCGCGCACCGAGCCTTTCACCCAGATCGCCGAATAGATGTGAATCACCAGCGTGATGATTGCGATGAAGGCGGTATACGCGTGGATCGTCACCGCCCAGCGCAGCGCCCAGATCGGCATTTCGTCCGCGAACCAGGGCCGCCAGATAACAATGCCGGTCACCAGCAACACCGGGACCGTGGCAAGAAAGATCCAGTACACCATCTTCTGCCCCGCATTGTTCTTACCCACCGGCGGCAGGCGCTCATCGCGGTTGGCCAGAACATCGCGGATCTGCTTCATCCATTGCACATCGTGGCGGCGGATCAGGTTGTCAGTGAAAAACCGCACGGCCTGAATAACGAAGAACAGCGACATGAACACGCCGATGTACGGATGGACGATACGCGTCGGCTCCGGCCCTCCGAACAGCCCGGTAAGCGCGAAGAACGCCGGATAGAACAGCGACAGGCCGCTCAATGTAAGCAGCACGAAACTGATCGCGACGAGCCAGTGGTTGACGCGGGTCCACCATCCGTAACGGAGAATGCCGTGTTTCACATTGGAGTGGCTCATAACCGGTCCTCCCCTCGCCTGTCGAGCTCACGCGCGGCGTGCGCCTTTTCCGGATCCGGATCATCCTCCGGCTCTTCCTTGGGCCCCTTCATTACGTAATGGAAGAAGCCCGCCAGCACCGACATGCCCAGCGCCACCGACATGATCGGCTTGGTGATGCCCTTCCAGAGCTCCACAGTCGGAGCGATGTGCGGGTCCTTCGGCAGGCCGCTGTAAATCTCCGGCTTGTCGGCGTGCTGCAGCACATACATCACATGGGTGCCGCCAACACCTTGCGGGTTATAGATGCCGGCGTTCTTGTAGCCGCGTTCGTTAAGGTTCGCGACCCGATGAGCGCCGTAGTCAAGCATGTCCTCCTTGGTGCCAAACATGATGGCCGAGGTCGGGCAACTCTTGACACACGCCGGCTCCAGCCCGTGATAGACACGATCCGAACAGAGCGTGCACTTGTAGGCCTTGTTATCGCGCTGCGAGATTCGGGGGATGTCGAACGGACAGCCCGCTACGCAGTAGCCGCAGCCAATGCAGTGCTCGGAATTGAAGTCGACGATACCGTTGGCGTACTGCACGATCGCACCGGGTGACGGGCATGCCTTGAGGCAACCCGGCTCGGCGCAATGCATGCAGTTGTCCTTGCGGATCAGCCATTCGAGGTTGCCCTGCTCGTCCTCGTATTCGCTGAAACGCATCACCTCGAACGATTCGGCCGTCAGGTCGATGGGGTTGTCGTATACGCCATGGCAATGCCCTACCTCGTCACGCAGGTCGTTCCACTCCGAACACGCCACTTGGCAGGCTTTACAGCCGATGCAGACCGACACGTCGATCAGTTTGGCGACGGGCTCTACCCCGCCCTGGCGGACCTGGGGAGAAGGCGTCGTGGTCGCTGATCGCGCGACGATGTTTTGCAGGTTGATCTGGTCTCCTCGCATAGCCTTCTCCTAGAGCTTCTCGACGTTCACCAGGAATGACTTGAATTCCGGTGTTTGCGTATTGCCGTCGCCCACGAATGGGGTCAGGGAGTTGGTCAGGTGGGCCTTGCGAGCGACGCCCTTGAAGCCAAAGTGCAGCGGGATGCCGATCTGGTGAACGGTTCGTCCGTCCACTTGCAACGGCACCATGCGCTTGGTCACTACAGCCACGGCCTCGATATAGCCCCGTTTGGAGCGCACCCGCACCCGCTCGCCCTGCGCGATGCCGAGCTCGCCGGCCAACACCTCGCTGATCTCGATGAATTTCTCCGGTTGCATGATCGAGTTCAGCAGCGCGTGAGTCGTCCAGAAATGGAAGTGCTCGGTCAGCCGGTATGTCGTTGCCGCGTACGGAAACTCCTTGTTCGTACCAAAATCGTCACGGTCCTGCGGGAATACCCGGACGATGGGGTTGTGGTACGCGATCGGATTGTTCGGGTGCAGCGGGTTGCGGTCGATCGGACTTTCCATCGGCTCGTAGTGCTCCGGGAACGGACCTTCGTTCAGCCATTCACTGGCAAAGAAGTGCCCGGTACCGGTCTGCGTGACGATGAAAGGCCCAACGCCGGCCGACGGCGGCGTGAATATCGGGTAGTCCGGTACGTCAGCGCCGATCCAGCGCTCGCCGTTCCACCAGATGAACGCCTTGTTCGGCGCCCATGGCGTCCCGTCCGGCCGCGCCGAGGCACGGTTGTAGAGCAGCCGGCGGTTCATCGGCCAGGCCCAGGCCCAGCCGAGCGTGGTGCCGGTGTCGTACGGGTCGCTGTTATCGCGCCGCGCCATCATGTTGCCGGCCTCGGTATAGGCACCCGAGTAGATCCAGCAACCACAGGCGGTACTGCCGTCGTCACGCAGTTGGCTGAAATCATCCAGCAGCTGCCCGGCGCGCTTGATGACGTTGCCTTTGTCGTCCGTGATATCAGCCAGCGCGCGACCGTTGTATTCCTTGGCCAGCTCTTCGGCCGATGGATACAGCGGGTTGGTGTAGTTCCAGGAGAGGTTGAGGATCGGCTCGGGAAACGCACCCCCTTCAGCCTGATACATCGCTTTCAGACGGACCATCACCTGCGCCAGGATCTCCGTATCAGTGGCGGCCTCACCGGGTGGCGGCGCCGCCTTGATATGCCACTGCAACCAGCGAGAACTGTTGGTGATCGAGCCATCATCCTCAGCAAAGCACGTCGTGGGCAGGCGGAACACTTCCGTAGCGATTTCGGCCGGGTTGACCGGGTTGAACTCGCCATAGTTCTTCCAGAACTCACCTGTTTCGACTTCCAGCGGGTCCATGATGACCAGCCACTTGAGTTTGGATAACCCCTCGGTGACTTTCCGCTTGTTCGGGAACGAGGCCAGAATGTTGAAACCCTGACAGAAGGCCCCTGTCATCTCGCCCTTGGTCATCTGATTGACCGCATAGAGCACGTCGTACAGCGGCGCCGACAGCTTCGGCAGCCAGTCGTAGCACCAATTGTTTTCTTTGGTTGCCACGTCGCCATACCAATCCTTCATCAGGCTGACATGGAAGCGCTCGTAGAACTTCCAGTAGGACACTTCACCCTGCAGCAGCGGCGGCTTGACGCGGGTTTTCATGTAGTCCTGATAGTTCTGCAGGTTGGCCGAAGGCAGATTCAGGTAGCCAGGCAGCAGGTTCGACAGCAAGCCGATATCGGTCAGGCCCTGAATATTGGAGTGGCCGCGCAAGGCGTTCACGCCGCCGCCAGGCATGCCCATGTTGCCCAGCAGCAGCTGGACCATCGCACCTGTTCGGATGATCTGCGAACCCACGGTGTGCTGCGTCCAGCCCAGCGCGTACAGGATCGTCATGGTTTTGTCGGGGGCCGAGGTAGCTGCGATCAAGTCCCATATTTCCAGAACCTGTGCGCGCGGCATCCCGGTGATGTTTTCCACCTGGTCGAGCGTGTAGCGGCTGTAATGCTTGCGCAGTAGCTGGAAGACGCAGCGTGGGTGCTCGAGCGTCGGGTCGGTTTTGGCAAAGCCGTCATCGCCGAGCTCGAAGTTCCAGGTGCTGCGATCGTAGGTCCGCTCATCAGGATTGAAGCCGGTGAACAGCCCGTCCTCGAAGCCGAAGCCTTCTTTGACGATCAGCGCCGCATCGGTGTAGTTCAGCACGTACTCATGGTTGTAGCGGCCGGTTTCGATCAGGTAATTGATCAAGCCGCCCAGCCAGGCGATGTCCGTCCCGGTGCGTAGCCAGGCATGGATATCCGAAACCGCCGTCGTGCGGTTGTAGCGCGGGTCAATCGAAATCAGCCGGGCATTATTATGCGTCTTGGCATACATCACCCAACGGAAACCGACCGGATGCGCCTCCGCAGAATTACCGCCCATGGAAAGGACGAGGTTTGCATTACCAATGTCGACCCAATGGTTCGTCATGGCACCGCGACCAAATGATGGGGCAAGACCTGCCACCGTTGGTCCGTGTCAGACGCGCGCCTGGTTGTCGATGGTCAGAATGCCGAGCGCCCGGGTGATCTTCTGCGTCAGATACGCCGTCTCGTTAGTGCAGGCCGAAGCCGCCACCATGGAGGTCGTCATCCAGCGATTGACCAGCCGGCCCTGCTCGTCATGGGTCTGGAAATTACGGTCGCGGTCTTCCTTCATGTGCCGTGAGATACGGGTGAAGGCTTCATCCCAGCTGATGCGCTTCCATTCGTTGGTATAGGGTTCGCGCACTTCCGGGTACTTGACCCGCGATGGGCTGTTGATGAAATCCAGCACGCCCGCGCCCCGTGGGCAAAGCGATCCGCGACTGACCGGATGATCCGGGTCGCCTTCAACGTGGTAGATCTGGTTGATCACGTTGGCCGCGCCGTCGCCGCGCGAATAGAGCAACATGCCGCAACCTACCGAACAGTAAGTGCAGATGTTGCGGGTGACTTTGGCGCCGGTCAGCTTGAAGTGACGAATCGACGCTACGGCTTCATCAGGCGCAAATCCCATCATTGCCATGCTCGATGCGCCTACACCTACCGCACCGAACTTCAGGAACTGCCGCCGGGATACTCGCACGGTCATCGGTATCTCCTGTTTCTAATTATGTCTGCTCATCGGTGAGTCGACTGGTACCGCTGCGCCAAGGTTCAAGTCCGGTGATAGACGGCTTCGGCGCGCTTTGCTGTACAGCCTCAAGCGTAGCTGGGAATTCCCCATTGAAAAGAGGGGTATGACGATCAGGCGTCGCTTCGGACCGCTTTCAGCAATGCCGCCGACAATCGCTGGCGCATCGAACCGTACCCGGCCCAGGGGTCGGCCTTGAGATGGTCGAGCTGCTCTGGGAGGTTGTGAATCGTCCATTGGTTTGCCCTGTCGATCTTTTCCAGTTCATCGAGGCTGATCGGCACGGAGACCGGCAGCCCGGGTCGGGCGCGAGCCGAATAGGCAGCCACGGTACTGGCGCCGCGCTGGTTACGCAGATAGTCGACGAAAATCTTGCCTACACGGTTTTTAGGCCCCATTTTCGCCACGATCTGCTCGGGTGATTGTGCGGCCAAACGCTCCGTGACACTGCGGGCAAAGCTGTTGACGCACTCCCAGTCGTGACGACGATCTATCGGCACTACCACATGCATACCGCGACCCCCACTGGTCTTGAGGAATGCCTTCAAGCCCAACTCTTCTAGAAGCTTCAACGTCAGCCGGGTCGCGTCGATCATGCTCGACCAGGGCAGTTCGGGGTCGGGGTCCAGGTCGAAAACGATGCGGTCCGGCCGGTCGATCCGGTCGCTGCGGGCGTTCCAGGTGTGGAACTCGACGGTACCCATCTGCACCGCCTCGACCACCGCGGTGATACTGTCGGCCTGGATCAGGCGGGCGTGTTCGGGATCGAGTGATTTGTCCAGCACGCGCATGTGCGGCATCTTCAACCGCCCACAGTGGCGCTGAAAAAAGCTGTCGCCATCGACCCCGTCCGGCGCCCTGACGATAGAAAGCGGCCGTTGGGTCAGATGTGGCATCAACCAGTCGCCGACCGACAGGTAATACTGGGCAAGCTGCAGCTTGGTCGCCCCGCTGCGCTCGTCAATGACACGCTGCGGATTGCTGATGCCGATACCGCCCACATCGGGGCGGCTCTTGCTCGGTTTTTCAGCCATGCACGCTCCTGTATGAGTCAGCTGGCTTTCTTGTTGCTGGATTTGCTTGCCGCGGGCTTGCTGGTCGTGCCCTTGCGAGCCGTCGAGGTTTTACTGGTTGAAGTTTTACTGGCTGAGGATTTGGCAGGCGCCTTGGATTTGCTCGCCGCGCTTTTGCTCGTGCTTCGTTTGGCGGGCGTTGCGGTCTCTTCGCCGTCATCGTCGTCTTCAGCCGGCGCAGCTTTTTTCGCTGAGGATTTGCCAGCCAGACTGCGCTTGAGCAGTTCGGTCAGGTCGATGACATCAGCGCTGCGACGATCCACTGCCTCTTCCGGGCCGCCCACCGCCTCGATCTTGCCTTCGCGGGCCTTGGTCTCTACCAGATCCATGATCTGATCCTGAAAGGTGTCCTTGTACTGGTCGGGGTTCCACTCTTCGCTCATGTCCTCGACCAAGCGCTTGGCCATGTCGAGTTCCTTGGGATTGAGGTCTGCGTTAAGCGCCTCGTCCTTCATCTCCAGGTATTCCACGCCACGCACCTCATCGGCCCAGCGCAGGGTGTTCATCACCAGCGCCTTGCCCAGCGGCATTACCACGGCCAGATGCTGCTTGTTGCGCAGCACCACGTTGGCGATGCCGACTTTGCCGGTCTGGACGAGGGTTTCACGCAGCAGCGCATAGACTTTCTCACCCCGACGATCCGGGGTGAGGTAGTACGGCGTCGCGATGTACAGGAAGGAAATGTCCTTGGCATCGACAAAGGCGACGATATCCACCGTCTGTGTGGCTTCCGGATGCGCCGCCTTTATCTCGTCGTCGCTGATGACGACGTAGTTGCCCTTTTCGTACTCCACGCCCTTGACGATGTTTTCGCTCTCGATGTCTTCGCCGGTGGTCTTGTTGATGCGCTTGTAGCCGACGCGGTCCATGCTGCGCTTGTCCAGCCAGTCGAAATCAATGCCCTGCCGGGTCGTGGCCGGAACAAGCGCGACGGGGATGTGAACGAGGCCGAAACTGACGGCGCCTTTCCAGATCGTACGGGGCATAGCCTTCCCTCCTATAACCAGTCGTTCGGTCAGCCGTTGACCACAGTACCGCCGTTCACATGAATCACCTGGCCGCTGACATAAGACGAATCGCTGCTGGCCAGATATACATAGGCGGGCGCTACTTCATCAGGCTGGCCTGGACGCTCCATGGGCACGTTGGCGCCGAATTTCTCCACCTTGTCCTCATCGAAGGTCGATGGAATCAGCGGCGTCCAGATCGGCCCCGGCGCTACTCCATTCACGCGGATACCCCGGTCGGCGATGTTCATCGAAAGCGAGCGGGTGAAAGCCGTGATCGCGCCCTTGGTCGATGAGTAGTCCAAGAGTTGCGGGCTGCCCTTGTAGGCGGTCACCGAGGTGGTGTTAATGATGGAGGCACCTTTTTTCAGATGCGGCAGTGCGGCCTTGGTCATCTGGAACATGCCGAAGATGTTGGTGCGGAAGGTTTTCTCCCACTGTTCTTCGCTGATGTCCTCGAGCTTTTCCTGCGGATGCTGCTCAGCAGCGTTGTTGACCAAGAGGTCGAGCTGGCCAAACGCGCCCAGCGTTTCGTCGATCACCTTGCGGCACACGTCGCGGTCCGCCACGTCGCCTGCGAAGGTCAGGCATTTGCGGCCCTGCTGTTCTACTACGCGCTTGGTTTCCTCGGCGTCCTGGTGCTGATCCAGATAGAGAATGGCTACGTCAGCGCCTTCACGGGCAAACAACACGGCGACAGAGCGACCGATACCACTGTCACCACCTGTGATGATTGCAACCTTGCCCTGCAGCTTGCCGGCGGCCTTGTAGTCTTCGCCACGGTACTCGGGACGCGGCCTCATCTCGCTTTCCTTGCCAGGCTCCGGCTGCTGTTGAGGCGGGAGCGTCTGGTTCTCATCGGGCATGCTGAATCCTCCGTAACGGTTGGAAACCTGTATTCGGAGGACTTGGCGCCGGAAGGAAAAGTTTCTGTGAAGCGATGAGAGGCCCCTAGCAAGGGGCCCGGAGAATCAGTCGACGCGCAGTGCGACCCGACCGCGCGGAGCGCCGCTCTCGACGTATTCGTGCGCGGCAACCACCTCGTCGAAGGCAAATACCTTGTCGACCTGAGGCGTGACCAGACGATCGGCCGTGAGCTGGTTGATGTGCAACAAGGCCCGCTGGACCGCTTCGCGGTTCTGCTCGATACCCAGCTCTGGCTGGCCAGTGAAGTCGCACAGACAATGCAGGAAGAACTTGAAGTTCTTCTTGAACGCCGCGCAGGCGGGGAACGCCGTCTCGTTGCCGCCGTTGAGCCCGTAAAGAATCAGCTTGCCGCGAGGGGCAATGACATCCCCAAGAAGCTTCATCTGCGAGCCGCCGCAACCGTCGAGCACGACTTCGACGCCTGCTCCGCCGGTGACCTTTTGCAGTCGGCCGACCAGGTCTTCTTCTTCGGTAACGATGACCGTATCGGCGCCCAACTCACGCAGGAAATCACGGTCCTCGGCCGTCTCGCAGGTGGCGATCACCCGTCCGCCGAGCGCTTTGGCCAACTGCACGGCAGAAGGCCCAGTGCAATGTCGCGCCTGGGTAACCAGCACGTACTGCCCCGGTTCGAGCTGGGCCAGTTCGACCAGCGCAAAGTAGGCGACCAGTGCCGGTGTGTAATGGACGCTGGCCTCGGCGGCGCTGAGAATGTCGGGATGGTGGACCAGAGAGCCCTGAGGTAGCAGAACCTGCTCGCCATAGAGCGGGTACTGATTGAGGTCATGTGCCGGAAAACTGGCCACACGGTCACCGATCGCGAAGCCATCCACGTTCTCGCCCACCGCCATCACTTCGCCAGCGATCTCGCAGCCGAGCCCGGCCGGGAGCTTGGCGTGACGAGGCGCAAGGTCCTGCCGCCAGAGCACGTCATTCCAGCTGACGCCGATCGCATTGACGTCGATAAGTACCTCGCCGGGACCCGGCTGAGGCACCTCTCGCTGTTCGTAACGCAGCACATTCGCTGCGCCGAACTGGTGGAAACGGATGATGCGGGACATGACAAAGACCCCTCGGTTACTACTGTATATGTGACTCTATCCGCACCATCGGCACAACTCCAGCAGCGATCCCTGCATTCCGCTCGATAGTCGCCATGCATGCGAATGATGACGCGCTGAATGTAAGGCTGTTCCCATCGCTGCAGGTTTGTGTCATTGCAAAGCGGGAATAGACATGCCGACGTCACTCCGATCTGTCTAGAATGCAGACGCAACCCTCATTTGGTCAGTTGCCTCGAGTGTCTGACCACAGCTTGAAGTGAATGGCATGAATCGCAACGACCTTCGACGCGTGGACCTGAACCTGCTCATCGTTTTCGAAACACTGATGCACGAGCGCAGCGTGACCCGCGCCGCCGAAAAGCTGTTTCTCGGGCAGCCCGCCATCAGTGCGGCCCTGGCACGCCTGCGCACCTTGTTCGACGACCCGCTGTTCGTGCGAACCGGTCGCAGCATGGAGCCGACTGCGCGCGCGCAGGAGATCGCCGGCCTGCTCTCGCCCGCACTGGATTCCATTTCCACCGCCGTCAGCCGCGCCTCCACCTTCGACCCCGCCACCAGCGAGCTGGTGTTTCGCATCGGCCTGACTGACGAAGTGGAATTCGCCCTGCTACCGCAGTTGCTCAGGCGTGTCCGTTCCGAAGCGCCGGGCGTGGTGTTGGTGGTGCGTCGCGCCAACTATCTGCTAATGCCCGGCCTGCTTGCCTCCGGCGAGATCTCGGTCGGTGTTTGCTACACCCAGGAGCTCCCGGCCAATGCCAAGCGCAAGGTATTGCGCCGGCCGAAACCGATGTTGCTGCGCGCGGATAGCATCCCCGGCCGCATGACGATGGAAGATTACTGCTCGCGTCCGCATGCCATGGTTTCCTTTGCCGGCGACCTGAACGGCTATATCGATGACGAACTGGCACTGCACGGCTGCAAGCGCAAGGTCGTGCTGGCGGTACCGCAGTTCAACGGCTTGGCCAGCCTTTTGGCCGGAACCGACCTGGTAGCGACGATGCCTGACTATGCCGCCGCAGCGCTGGCCGCTAACGGTGGCGTACGTGCCGAGCCGCTGCCATTCGATACCAGCCAGGATTTCGAACTGTCCATGGCCTGGCGCGGCGCTCAGGACAACGATCCAGCGGAGCGCTGGCTGCGCTCACGCATTCAGATGTTCGTAGGCGATCCGGATAGCCTCTAACACGCGCTTCATCTGGATTTCACGGCTAACAGTTCGTCGTCCCGGACGCTCAGCGGATCCCCATTCGCGGTCGAGACCGCTCCCACGAAAGACCGCCACGGGGTAGCTGCAGCCTAATGCACAGCCCGCTTTTCGTGGGAGCGACCTTGGTCGCGAAGATTTTTCCTTCGCCTGCGCTGATACGGAATACGCACCCATCAACGCCAATGATATTCACCTTTGTCTCGTTCGATTTTCGCTGAACGGCTTGGCCACGCAGACTCGCCATCAACAAATCCCGACTTGCGGAGTCAAGCAAATGGAACGTTCGTTCAGCGCCTTGCGTTTTCCCCTTATCACCCTGACGGTGCTGATCACCGCCGCCTGTGGCAAGGCTCCTGAGGCCACCCAGGCGGGTCTGCCGCCGCCCGCTGTCAGCGTCGCCGAGGTCATCGAGCAGCAGGTGACTGAATGGGACGAACTCACCGGGCGCCTGGAGGCTCCCGAGTCGGTTGAAATTCGCCCACGTGTATCGGGCTTTATCGACAAGGTCACGTTCGAGGAAGGCTCGGTCGTGAAGAAAGGGGACCTGCTTTTCCAGATCGACCCGCGCCCGTTCCAAGCGCAGGTCAAACGTTTACAAGCCGAACTGCAACAGGCTCGCGCCACCGAACGCCGGACCGCAAGCGAGGCCGAGCGCGGTGAGCGCTTGCGCGCCAATAACGCCATTTCCGCTGAATTGGCTGATGCGCGGACCAGCGCCGCCAGCGAAGCGAAATCCGCCGTTGCCGCCATCCAGGCACAGCTCGACGCGGCGAAACTGGACCTCGGTTTCACCCGCGTCACGGCTCCTATCGATGGACGCGTCGGTCGCGCTCTGATCACCGCGGGCAACCTCGTCAATGCGGGCGAAGCCTTGCTGACGACCGTGGTTTCGACCGACAAGGTCTATGCCTACTTCGAGGCGGATGAACGCACCTACCTGAAGTACCGCGAACTCGCCCGTGACGGTGAGCGTGGCGAGGAAACACCCGTGTACCTCGGGCTATCCAGCGAAGAAGGTCATCCGCATCTGGGGCACATGGACTTCATCGACAATCAGGTCGACCCGCGCACCGGCACCATTCGCGGGCGCGCCGTGTTCGACAACCGCGACGGCAGCTTCACGCCCGGTCTGTATGCCCGTTTGAAGCTGGTCGGCAGCGCCACCTACGACGCCGTTCTGATCAAGGATGTCGCGGTCGGAACCGATCTGGGCAAGAAGTTTGTTCTGGTCGTCGGGGATGATGACACCGTCAATTACCGCTCCATCGAGCTCGGTCCGAAGCTCGAAGGGCTGCGCATCGTGCGTGGCGGGCTGAAGGAAGGTGAAACCATCGTGGTCAACGGCCTGCAGCGCGTTCGGCCAGGCAACGCCGTGCAGCCCCAGAATGTGCCAATGGCCGACGCTGACACCCTCGCCGCGCTGAAAGAACAGAACCGTGCAATCTCCGCCGCGATGAATCCGCAGGTGGTCGAGCGCACCCTGGCGCGCGGGCCAAGCAGTTGACGATAGACACGATCCGCTGACCGGCGCCGAGGCGCCAACTCAAAACAAAATCGATTCCGACAGGGTGCGTCACGCGCACCCTCTCCCCCGGAGTGCGTCATGAATTTCTCCCAGTTCTTCATCCAGCGGCCGATCTTCGCCGCGGTGCTGTCGCTGATCATCCTGATCGGCGGCGCCATTTCACTGTTCCAACTGCCGATCAGCGAATATCCCGAAGTCGTGCCGCCGACCGTAGTGGTGCGCGCCAGCTTCCCGGGTGCAAACCCGAAGGTAATCGGCGAAACCGTTGCGTCGCCACTGGAACAAGCCATCACCGGTGTCGAGGGCATGCTTTACATGTCGTCCCAGGCGACCGCTGACGGCAAGCTGACCCTGACCGTCACCTTCGCGCTGGGGACCGATCTGGACAACGCCCAGGTGCAGGTACAGAACCGCGTCACGCGTACCCAGCCGACGTTGCCGACGGAAGTGCAGCGTCTCGGTGTAACGGTGGACAAGGCTTCGCCGGACCTGACCATGGTGGTGCACCTGACCTCGCCGGATGAGCGCTACGACATGCTCTATCTGTCCAACTATGCGGCACTCAACGTCAAGGACGAGCTGGCGCGGCTGGACGGCATCGGCGATGTGCAGCTGTTCGGCATGGGTGATTACTCGCTGCGTGTGTGGCTCGATCCGAACAAGGTGGCCTCGCGCAACCTCACCGCAACCGACGTGGTTAACGCGATCCGCGAGCAGAACCGTCAGGTCGCTGCGGGTTCGCTGGGTGCGCCACCCGCGCCGGGCGCGACGGACTTCCAGCTGTCGATCAACACACAGGGCCGGCTGGTCAGCGAAGAAGAGTTCGAGAACATCATCATTCGCGCCGGCGAAGACGGTTCGATCACTCGCCTCCGGGACATCGCTCGTATCGAACTGGGCTCCAGTCAATACGCACTGCGTTCACTGCTTAACAACCAGCCTGCCGTTGCCATCCCGGTGTTCCAGCGTCCTGGCTCAAACGCCATCGAAATCTCCGACTCAGTGCGTGCCCGCATGGCCGAGCTGAAGAAGGACTTCCCTGAAGGCGTGGACTACGAAATCGTCTACGACCCAACCATCTTTGTTCGCGGTTCCATCGAGGCGGTGGTGCATACCCTGCTTGAAGCCATCGTGCTGGTGGTGCTGGTGGTGATTCTGTTCCTGCAGACCTGGCGCGCCTCGATTATTCCGTTGGCTGCCGTGCCCGTATCGCTGATCGGCACCTTCGCCGTAATGCACATGCTCGGCTTCTCGCTCAACGCGCTGTCGTTGTTCGGCCTGGTGCTGGCGATTGGCATCGTGGTGGATGACGCCATCGTCGTGGTGGAGAACGTCGAGCGGAACATCGGCCTCGGCAAGTCGCCGGTGGAAGCCACCAAGCAGGCGATGAAGGAAGTGACTGGGCCGATCATCGCCACGGCGCTGGTGCTCTGCGCTGTGTTCATCCCGACTGCCTTCATCTCCGGCCTCACCGGGCAGTTCTATCAACAGTTTGCGTTGACCATTGCGATTTCGACGGTGATCTCGGCCTTCAACTCCCTGACCCTGTCACCAGCGTTGGCGGCCGCGTTGCTGCGCAGCCATGACGCGCCTAAAGACGGCTTCTCACGCCTGCTGGACAAGCTGTTCGGCGGCTGGCTGTTCGCCCCCTTCAACCGGGTATTCGAACGCGCCAGCCACGGTTACGTCGGTGCGGTTAAACGCATCCTGCGTGGCAGCGGCATTGCTCTGGTGGTTTATCTCGGCCTGGTCGGACTCGGCTATATGGGCTTCGCCAGCACACCGACCGGTTTCGTGCCCCCGCAGGACAAGCAGTACCTGGTCGCCTTCGCACAACTGCCCGATGCCGCGACGCTGGATCGCACTGAGGACGTCATCAAGCGCATGTCGCAAATCGCTGCCGAGCACCCCGGTGTGGAAAACACCGTGGCCTTCCCCGGCCTGTCGATCAATGGTTTCACCAACAGCCCGAATAGTGGAATCGTTTTCACCCCGCTCAAGCCCTTCGATGAGCGCAGTGATCCGTCACTGTCCGCCAACGCCATTGCGGCTGATCTGAACGGTAAGTTCGCGCAGATACAAGACGCCTTCATCGCCATCTTTCCGCCGCCACCCGTACAAGGTTTGGGCACCATCGGCGGCTTCCGCGTGCAGGTGCAGGACCGCGGCAACCTCGGCTATGAAGAGCTGTACAAGCAAGTACAGAACGTCATTGCCAAGAGCGCGGACTATCCCGAACTGGCCGGGCTGTTTACCAGCTATCAGGTGAACGTGCCGCAGATCGATGCCGACATCGACCGAGAAAAAGCCAAGACCCATGGCGTGGCGATCGACCAGATTTTCGACACCATGCAGGTCTACCTTGGCTCGCTGTATGCCAATGACTTCAACCGCTTTGGTCGCACCTATCAGGTCAACGTCCAGGCCGAGCAGAAGTTTCGCCTGACGCCCGACCAGATTGGCCAATTGAAGGTGCGCAACAACCGTGGCGAGATGGTGCCTCTGTCGACGTTCGTCGAGGTCAGTGACAGCTCCGGGCCGGATCGGGTGATGCACTACAACGGCTTCCTCACCGCTGAGATCAACGGCGCGGCCGCCCCCGGCTACAGCTCCGGCCAGGCCGAGGCGGCCATGGAACGGCTGCTGCAAGCCGAGCTCCCGAACGGCATGAGCTTCGAATGGACCGAACTGACCTATCAGCAGATCCTCGCCGGCAACACCGCAATGTTCGTCTTCCCGCTCTGTGTGCTGCTGGCCTTCCTGGTATTGGCGGCGCAGTACGAGAGCTGGAGCCTGCCGTTGGCGGTGATCCTGATCGTGCCGATGACGCTGCTATCGGCCATCACCGGGGTGATCCTGTCTGGCGGTGACAACAATGTGTTTACCCAGATCGGCCTGATCGTGCTCGTTGGTCTGGCGTGCAAGAACGCGATCCTTATCGTCGAGTTCGCCAAGGACAAGCAGGAAGAAGGCATGGATCGGCTGTCCGCTGTACTCGAGGCCTGCCGCCTGCGGCTGCGCCCGATTCTGATGACCAGCTTCGCGTTCATCATGGGTGTGGTGCCGCTGGTGCTCTCCTCCGGCGCTGGCGCCGAGATGCGTCACGCCATGGGCGTCGCAGTGTTCAGCGGCATGCTCGGCGTCACCTTCTTCGGGCTGTTGCTGACGCCGGTGTTCTATCTGGTGATCCGCGCCTTCGTCGAACGGCGCGCGGAGAAGAAAGCGGTACTGAAGGAGGCACATGCATGAAGGCTGTCATTACCACCCCGCTGCTGCTGGTGGCTGCCCTCGCATTGAGTGCCTGTGCAGTGGGACCGGACTATCGCGCCCCGGAGGTTGCGCCCGCGCAAATTGAACGCGCTGCGGCGGCGGGTTTCGACCAGTCACGCTTTCAGGCGGCCTGGTGGCGTCAGTTCGACGATCCGACGCTCGATGTGCTGGTGAGTGAAGCGTTGTCGGAAAACCGCGAGCTGCGCATCGCTTTCGCCCGGCTCCGAGCCGCTCGCTCGATCCGGGATGATGCGGCCAACGATCGATTCCCCATCGTAACTGCAGGCGCCAGTGCCGAATACGGCGAGGCTCAACAGCCCGGCTTCAGCGAGGAGCGCAGCAGCGTCGAGCGCTACGATCTGGGACTCGACATGGCTTGGGAACTGGACCTGTTCGGTCGGGTGCAACGGCGCATCGAAGCCAGCGAGGCGCAGAGCGAGGCCGCAGAAGCCGAGCTGTACCAGTTACAGGTCAGCCTGATCGCCGAACTGGTCGATGCCTACGGCCAGCTGCGCGGCGCGCAATTGCGTGAACGCATCGCCAGGGAAAATCTCGAAAACCAGCGCAACTCGCATCTTCTAACCGAGCAGTTGCGAGACGCTGGCGTGGGCAGCGAGCTCGACGTGCTGCGCGCCGATGCGCGGCTGGCCGCAACCGAGGCCAGCTTGCCGCAACTGCAGGCGCAGCAGACCCGCGCGACCAATCGCATCGCAACCTTACTTGGTCAGCGCGCCGACAAGCTGAGTGTTAACCTCTCGGCGCGCGAGCTACCGGCCATTGCCAAGGCGCTGCCGATTGGCGACCCGACCGAACTGTTACGTCGCCGGCCAGACATTCTTGCGGCGGAACGGCAACTGGCAGCGGCGACCGCCAACGTAGGCGTGGCGACTGCTGATCTGTTTCCGCGGGTAAGCCTGAGTGGCTTCCTCGGCTTCATCGCCGGGCGCGGCTCGCAGATCGGTTCGAGTGCGGCCCAGGCTTGGGGCGTCGCACCGAGCATCACTTGGGCAGCGTTCGACATGGGCAGTGTTCGCGCCAGATTGCGCGGTGCAAAAGCGGACGCCGAAGGAGCGCTGGCCAGCTACGAGCAGCAGGTCCTGCTGGCGTTGGAGGAATCGGAGAACGCCTTCAGCGACTATGCCCGCGCGCAGGAGCGGTTGCTCGCCCTGTTGCGTCAGTCAGGCGCCAGTCGCGCAGCAGCGGAGCAAGCCGCCATCCGTTATCGCGAAGGCACGGTGGACTTTCTGGTGCTGCTGGATGCCGAACGTGAGCGTCTGGCTGCGGAGGATGCGCAGGCGCAAGCCGAAGTCGCGGTCTATCGTGGCGTCGTGGGTGTTTACAAAGCACTTGGCGGCGGTTGGCAGTTGTCCAGTCGTTGATCTGCAATAGCTCTGCGCCGCCGCCTTGCTGCGCAGAGCAGTTGCTCTCAGCGGCCAAAGTGTGACCTGTTGCAACTCCCGCTCCCTCAATTATGAATTCTTTGAGAAAGCCCTTTTTACGGTGCGCCTTATTTGGCATAACGCTTCGTTGAAGCTCAAATAACATTCGGTTTCCGGATGTGATGCCAACCCACCAAAAATAAAGAGCCTTTTCATGATCAAGCCGATCATCACCCTCGCCGGCCTCGTGCTGGCGTTGACCGCGACCGCGGTCGAAGCTGAGCCGATCGTCATCAAGTTCTCGCACGTCGTCGCTGAAGACACCCCGAAAGGCAAGGGTGCCCTGCTGTTCAAGAAACTCGTTGAAGAGCGTCTGCCCGGCCAGGTGACCGTCGAGGTTTATCCCAACTCGTCACTGTTCGGCGATGCTAACGAACTCGAGGCATTGGCCAACAACGAGGTGCAACTGCTGGCGCCGTCGTTAGCGAAGTTCGAGAAGTACACCAAGCAGGTGCAGGTGTTCGACCTGCCTTTCCTGTTTGACGATCTGGAAGCCGTCAACCGGTTCCAGAAACGCGCCAAGGGCCGCCAACTGCTGCGCTCGATGGAAAAGGAAAACATCACCGGCCTGGCTTACTGGCACAACGGTATGAAGCAGTTATCGGCGACAAGGGCGCTACTGCTGCCGAGCGATGCAGCGGGGCTGGCATTCCGTATCCAACCCTCAGCCGTTCTGGAATCGCAATTCGCGCAGGTAGAGGCGCCGACCAAGAAGATCCCCTTTTCCGAGGTCTACGCCTCGCTGCAGAACGGCACCGTGCAAGGTGCGGAGAACCCCTGGTCGAACATCTACAGCAAGAAGATGCACACCGTGCAGCCCTACATCACCGAATCCAACCATGGCGTACTCGACTACATGCTGGTGAGCAATACGCGATTCTGGTTCGGCATACCGCATCGAGTCCGTACCGAGCTGGAAGGCATCATCGACGAGGTCACCTTCGAGGTGAATCGCGCGGCGGAGGAAGCCAACCAGGCCGACCGTGAGCGCATCCGCAAAGCTGGGACGTCCGAGATCATCGAACTGACGCCAGCACAACGCGAAGCCTGGCGCGAAGCCATGCGACCGGTCTGGAAGGAATTCGAACCGGTGATCGGCGCCGATATCATCAAGGCGGCGCAAACGGTCAATCGCAAGCAGCGCGACTGACCACTCCCCGCTTCACTTCCTGACCGCGGCAGCAATGCCGCGGTTTCAAATTGCCCCTCAACGACAGCCCAAGCCCAGCCTTTATCTGTAAGCAGCATGCGGCTCGCCATCTGAAGAATGACTTGGCACGGGCGCGTCCGTTGATTATCAGCGCTCAGGCGTCTCCAGCACGGGTTCGAAATCCAGCTGCGATTCTTCCCACCCACCGCCTAACGCTGCGATCAATTGAACACTGGCGGCGAGCTGATCGCCCAGCAGCGTCAGATAGGTGCGCTCGTTGTTCAGCGCACTGGTTTGCACGGTGGCAACGCTGAGGAAGTCGACGGTACCGGCGCGGTACTGGTTCTGAACCAGGCGCAGCGATTCTTGTGCCGCTTCCAGGGCTTGACGCTGGACCACCGCTTCAGCAGCGAGAACGCGCAGTTGTACCAGGTTGTCTTCGACCTCACGGAAGCTGTCGAGCACCGTCTGGCGGTAATTGGCCACCGTCAAATCATAGTTAGCCTCGGCTGCTTCGAGGTCAGCACGACGGCCACCAAAATCGAGCAGCGTGACCGCCAGCTGTGGGCCGAGCGACCAGAAGCGGTTGGGCAAGCTGATCAGGTTACTCAAACTGCTGTTGCGGTAGCCACCGCTCGCGCTCAGCGTCAGGTCCGGATACCAGGCCGCTTCGGCCACACCGATCTGGGCATTGGCAGCGATCACCTGACGCTCAGCCGAGGCTATATCCGGGCGACGCTCAAGCAATTGCGAAGGTAGCGCCAGCGGCACCGCCGGCAGCTCCGGAATCTCGTCGAGTTCGGCTATGTTCAGCTCCGCTGGCGGCACTCCGATCAGCACTGCGATCGCATGTTCCATCTGCGCTCGCTGCCACTGCAGGTCAATGGCCTGGGCCTCAGTGCTCCGCAACTGCGTCAGTGCCTGGGTTACATCGGACTTCGGCACGATTCCCGCGCGGTACTGGTTTTCCGTCAGTCGCAATGAACGGGCGAAGGCTTCGACCGTCTGGTTCAGCAATCGCTGCTGTTCGTCCATCACGCGCAATTGCAAATAGGTCTGGACCAATTCGGATTGCAGGCTCAAGCGAACCGCTGCCAGATCTGCCGCGCTCGCCTGCATGCTGGCGCGATTGGCTTCCAGGTTGCGCCGCAGACGGCCCCACACATCCAGCTCCCAGGAAGCATCGAGGCCAACACTGTAGCTCTCGCTGATACCACTGGCGCTGCCGCCTTGTACTGCGCTGGTCGAACCGTTCTGCGCAGCGCGCGTCGCTCCAGCACTGCTGCCCACTGTCGGAAACAATTGCGAGCGTGCGCCCCGAACCAGCGCCCGCGCCTGGCGATACTGTGCTTCTGCCGCCGCCAGATTCTGGTTCGACAGGTTCAGCCGACCAACCAAGGCATCCAACTTCGTATCTCCGTATAGCCGCCACCAATTACCGCGCTCCAGCGTATCTGCCGGATTGGCGACCTTCCAACCTTCGGCCTGCTTGAATTCTGCAGCCATGGGCAACTCGGGCCGCTGATAGTCAGGGCCCAAGGTGCAGGCGGTTACAGAGAGCACCAGAACCACAAGGGCCAGCGGACGGAGGGTGTGTTTCAGGGACAACGGACTCATAGCGGATTTTCCAGTGCGGCGTCGGTGCGTACACCGCGCCAGCGGTTGAAACGATGACGCGCGCGGTCCAGGTACAGGTAGACCACCGGCGTGGTGTAGAGCGTGAGAATCTGGCTGAGCATCAGACCTCCGATGATGGCCAGCCCCAGCGGCTGGCGCATTTCGGAACCTTCGGCACCGCCCATCAGCAGAGGCAGCGCGCCGAGAATGGCGGCCATGGTCGTCATCAGGATCGGGCGGAAACGCAGCAAGCAGGCCCGACGAATCGATTCCGCCGGCGGCAGGCCGTCGTTCCGTTCGAACTGCAGCGCGAGATCTATCATCAGAATCGCGTTCTTCTTCACCACGCCGATCAGCAGGAACAGGCCCAGCAGAGAGATCAGACTGAACTCTTCGCGTGTCAGGATGATAGCCAGCAATGCCCCGACACCAGCCGAAGGCAGCGTCGACAGGATAGTCAGCGGATGAATGTAACTTTCGTAGAGAATCCCAAGCACGATGTACACCAGCAGCAAGGCACCGAGGATCATCAGCGGCTGACCTTCCTGAGTGGCCTTGAATACGTCGCCGGTACCACCTAGGCGCCCCTGCACCTCGCTGGGCATGCCGATGGCTGCGACAGCCCGTTCGATGGCCCGTGTCGCCTGATCGAGGCTGACGCCGGGCGCCAGATCGAAATCAATGTTTTCGGCGGCGAACTGCCCATCATGGCTGACGCGGTCCTCTTCCAGGCTTCGCTCGTAGCGGGCGAATGCGGCCAGCGGTACGCGCCGGCCATCGCTGGTGATCACCTGGATCTGTTCCAGCACTTCTGGATGTTGGGCGTAGCTCGGGTCGATCTCCATCACTACCTGATACTGATTGAGCGATTCGTAGATGGTGGAGATCTGTCGCTGGCTGAACGCGTTATTGAGCAAGGTTGTCACCGTGCTCATGTCGATGCCGAGTCGCTTGGCCGCGTCGCGATCGATCTTCAGGCTGATCTGTTGCGCGCCCTCGCCTTCATTGGCGTCGATGCTGGTGAGCTCCGGCAAGGCCATCAGCGCTCGGGTCACTTGCGGCACCCAGGTGCGCAGATCGGCCAGATCGCTCGCCAACAGATTGTATGAATAGGCCGAACTGCTCTGCCGGCCGCCACCGAACTGTAGATCCTGATCCGCCATGAGGAACATGCGGCCGCCGGGGACCTTTGGCTGATTCTTGCGAATGCGCTCGATTACGTTCTGCGCGGATATCTTGCGCTCGGCCAGCGGCTTGAGCCGAACGATCATGAAGGCGTTGTTGATGCCACCCTGGCCACCGATAAAGCCGGCCACACTTTCCACCGCCGGATCGGCCAGCACCGCCTTACGGTAGGTTTCCATTTTCGGCTGCATGACCTGGAACGACAGCCCGTCGTCACCGCGGATGAAGCCGGTCAGCTGGCCGGTGTCCTGTTGCGGGAGGAAGGTTTTCGGTACCTCGATATAAAGGAAAACATTGAGGCCGATGGTCGCCAGCAACGTGAATAAGGTGATGCGATGATGACGCAGCGCCCAGCCCAGGGAACGGTCGTAGTGGCGCAACAGCCATTGGTGGGCATCGTGGCTCCAGCGATGCAGCCGGCCATCGTGCTCGGGCTGGTGAGGCTTGAGCCAACGGGCGCACAGCATTGGCGTCAAGGTCAGCGACACTAACAGCGAGACGAGGATGGCAGCCGCCAGGGTGATGGAGAACTCGCGGAACAGCCGCTCGACGATACCGCCCATGAACAGGATCGAAACGAACACCACCACCAGTGACAGGTTCATCGACAGCAGGGTAAAGCCAACCTCACGGGTCCCGATGTAGGCGGCACGCATCGGTGGGACGCCGTCATCGATGTGTCGTGCAATGTTCTCCAGCACCACGATCGCGTCGTCCACCACCAGCCCGGCGGCGAGGATCAGAGCCATCAGCGACAGCACATTGAGCGAGAAGCCGAACAGATACATCACGGCAAAGGTGCCGACCAACGAAACCGGTACCGCAAGCGCTGGTATCAGCGCTGTACGCAGGCGGCCAAGGAACAGGAATACCAGCAGAATGACCAGCCCCACCGCAATCAACAAGGTCCGCTCAGCCTCGTGCAGGGTTGCCCGGATGACGGGTGATCGATCCATCGCCACTGCCATCTTTACGCTGCCAGGCACGATTGCCTGGAGCGCGGGTAGCTCGTTGCGGATGCCCTCGATGGTTTCGATGATGTTTGCGCCGGCCTGGCGATTGATTACCAGCAGCACCGCTCGCTCGTTGTTGAAGAATCCGTCGTTGTAGCGGTCTTCGACCCCATCCCTGACCTTGGCAACGTCGCTCAGGCGCAGCGCCGCGCCATCCTGATAGCGAATGATTAGTGGCAGGTAATCCGCGGCTTCGTGCAGTTGATCGTTGGCCTGCACCTGCCAGTGACGATGATCGTCTTCGACCATGCCTTTGGGGCGACGCACGTTGGCCGAGGCGATGGTTTGGCGCACCTCATCAAGGGAAACACCGTATTGCTCGAGTTGTTGCGGCTGCAGTTCGACGCGCACGGCCGGCAAGGAGCTGCCGCCGACCTGTACCTCGCCGACACCGGGCACCTGGGAAAGCTTCTGCGCCAGGACGGTCGAACCGATGTCATAGAGCTGCCCCTTATCCAACACCTCGGAAGTTAGGGACAGCACCATGATCGGCGCCTGCGCCGGGTTTATCTTGCGGTAGGTCGGCATGCTCCGCATGCCGCTGGGCAGTAGGTTGCGCGACGCGTTGATGGCCGCCTGCACGTCCCTGGCGGCACCGTTGATGTCGCGATCGAGATCGAACTGGATGATGATCCGCGTCGAGCCCTGGCTGCTGCGACTGCTCATCTGGCTGACGCCGGCAATGCTGCCTAATGAGCGCTCCAGCGGCGTTGCGACGCTGGAGGCCATGATTTCCGGACTCGCCCCCGGCAAGCTCGCTTGCACCGTAATGACGGGGAAGTCCATGTTCGGCAGCGGCGACACCGGTAATAGGCCGAAGCTGACTCCTCCCAACAGCAAAATCGCCAGGCTCAGCAGCATGGTCGCGACCGGACGCGCGATAAAGGGCGCGGAGAGGTTCATCGATTGAAAGCCGCTGGAAGCCGCTGTCTGAGGGCTGGACGAGCCAGGTCAACGGTAGGATGGGTGTAACCCATTAATCCCCGCTGATGGGTTGTACCCATCCTACGAACGCCCGTGCTCATGCGCTCGCCTCTTGACCTGTCGTGCCGTTACGGGAAAAGCGATTGCCCAGGCGGTCGAAAAACAGATAGATCACCGGCGTGGTAAACAGCGTCAGCAACTGACTGAGCAACAGGCCACCGACCAACACCAGGCCCAGTGGTTGGCGCAGTTCTGCGCCCGAGCCGGACGCCAGCATCAGGGGTACGGCACCGAACAGCGCCGCCAGGGTGGTCATCAGGATCGGGCGGAAACGCAGCAGCGCCGCGCGGTAGATCGCGTCCTGCGGGCTCATGCCTTGGTGGCGTTCGGCCTCGAGCGCGAAGTCGATCATCATGATTGCGTTCTTCTTGACGATGCCGATCAGCAGAATGATGCCGATGATGGCGATCAGTCCCAGATCGTTGCCGGTCAGTAGCAGCGCGAGCAAGGCGCCGACCGCAGCCGATGGCAGCGTCGAGAGAATGGTGATTGGATGAATGTAGCTCTCATAGAGCACGCCGAGCACGATGTACATGGTCACCACCGCCGCCAGGATCAGCAGCAAGGTGCTCGACAGCGACGCGCGGAACGCCTCGGCGGCGCCCTGGAAACGACTCTGAATACCGGCCGGCAACCCGATCTCGGCCTCGCCCCCTTCGATGACCTCCACCGCTTCGCCGAGCGAAACGCCGTCTGCCAGATTGAATGACAGCGTCACGGCCGGGAATTGGCCGATGTGGTTGATCAACAGCGGCGCGCTGCGCTGCTCAAGCGTCGCCAGACTCGACAGTCTTACCGGCGTGCCGCCTTCGCTCTGCACGAACAGCTGTTCCAGTGCCTTCGCGCCAAGACGCCCACCCGCCTCGGCCTCGATCACCACGCGGTATTGGCTGGCCTGGGTGAAGATGGTCGAAATCTGGCGTTGACCGAACGCGTCATACAGCGCATCGGTGATAGCCGATATCTCGATACCCAGCCGCGCCGCCGCATCACGATCGATATCCAGGAAAATCTGCAGCCCGTCACTTTGCAGATCGCTGGCAACATCGGTCAACTCGGGGCGCTCGCGCAGCGCCGCGACCAGACGCGGCGTCCATTCCTGCAGCAGTTCGCCGTCCGGGGACTCGAGGCTGAACTGGAACTGCGTACGACTGACTCGATCCTCGATGGAGAGATCCTGCACCGGCTGCAAATACAGGTCGATGCCCGGCAGTTTCGCCAATTCCGGTCGCAGCCGGTCGATGATCTGGCTGGCGGTTGCATCACGCTCAGCGTGAGGTTTTAGATTGATCAGCAGGCGACCGCTATTGAGCGTCACGTTATCGCCATCGACACCAATATAGGACGACAGGCTGGCCACAGCCGGGTCGGCCAGGATCACGCGAGACAAGGACTGCTGACGCTCGCTCATCGCGCGGAAGGAAATCGATTGAGGCGCTTCACTGATGCCTTGAATCACGCCGGTGTCCTGTACCGGAAAAAAGCCTTTCGGTACGGCCAGGTACAGCACGACCGTCAATCCCAGTGTGACCACGGCAACCAGCAGAGTCAGCGTCTGGTGCCCCAGCACCCAGGTCAGCCAACGCGCGTAGCCGCCGATCAGCCGCTCGACCCAGTCCGGCTTGGATTTTTCCGCTGCCGCAGGCTTGAGCAACTTGGCGCACATCATCGGCGTCAGTGTCAGTGACACCACCAGCGAGATGAGGATAGCGACGGCCAGCGTAATGGCGAACTCGCGGAACAGACGTCCCACCACGTCTTGCATGAACAGCAGAGGAATGAGGACCGCGATCAGCGACAGCGTCAGCGAGATCAGCGTGAAGCCGATTTGCTTAGCGCCTTTGAGAGCAGCCTGCAGGGGCGTCTCACCCTCCTCCACGTGGCGCGCAATGTTTTCCAGCATAACGATGGCGTCGTCGACCACAAAACCGGTCGCGATGGTCAACGCCATCAAGGTCAGGTTGTTCAGCGAGAACCCGGCAAGATGCATCACAGCAAAGGTGCCGATCAGCGACAACGGCACCGCGATAGAGGGGATGATGGTTGCCGAGAGCCGCTTGAGAAAAACGAAAGTGACCATCACCACGAGAAAGGTGGCCATCAGCAGCTCATGCTGCACATCGGTGATAGCGGCGCGGATGGTCTGGGTACGGTCGGTGAGCACCACCACGTCGAGACCAGCCGGCATGCTGGCTGTGACCTCGGGAAGCAGCGCCTGAATGCGCTCGACCACCTCGATCACATTGGCGCCTGGCTGGCGCTGGATATTCAGCAGCACGGCCTGGCTTTCATTGGCCCAGGCGGCAAGGCGTTCGTTCTCGGCACCATCGACAATGTCGGCAACATCCTTCAAACGCAACGTTGCCCCGTCCTCGTACGCCAGTATGAGTTCGGCGTACTCCTCCGGAGTCTTCAGCTGATCGTTGGCATCGAGCATCGATACACGCGTCGGGCCGTCGAAATTGCCCTTGGGCTGGTTGACGTTGGAGCTGGTTACCAATGTGCGGACATCAGCGAGTGACAATCCGTAGGAGGCCAAGGCCTCCGGATTGACGCGGATGCGCACGGCTGGGCGTTGCCCCCCGGCGATACTGACCATACCCACGCCGCTGATCTGCGCGAGCTTTTGCGCCATGCGCGTATCGACCAGATCATGAAGCTCGGGCAGCGCAAGACTTTCCGAGGTGATCGCCAGCGTCATCACCGGTGTGTCCGCCGGGTTGACCTTGTTGTACACGGGCGGCGCCGGCAGGTCGTTTGGCAGCAGATTGCTTCCAGCGTTGATGGCCGCCTGAACCTCCTGCTCGGCCACATCCAGCTCGACTTCGAGCGAGAAACGTAAGGTGATCACCGAAGCGCCACCGGAGCTGGTCGAGGACATCTGGGTCAATCCCGGCATCTGTCCGAACTGCCGTTCCAGCGGAGCGGTCACGGCGCTGGACATGACTTCGGGACTGGCACCGGGATACAGCGTCATCACTCGGATGGTCGGGTAATCCACCTGAGGCAGCGCGGAGACCGGCAGCATGCGGTACGCGATGAGACCGGCCAGCAGGATCGCGATCATCGTCAGGGTGGTTGCCACCGGCCGAAGGATGAACAGCCGCGACATATTCATCGCGCAGGACGCTCCTTGGCGCTCTGTGTGTCGATTTTCGGATTATCGGCTGCTTCTTCGGCGAGCTTCTGGCGATCCACCACTTCGACTTCGCTGCCGTCACGCAGCCGATCGGTGCCTTCCATGACGATTCGCTCACCGACGTTGAGGCCGTTGGTGATGACCGTTTTCTCGTCGTTGCTCGGGCCAACCTCAAGCACCCGCAGCTCGACCTTCGAGTCTTCGCCAACCACATAGGCGTAGTTGCCACGCGAACCGAACTGCAGTGCTGCAGAAGGAATCAGCACCGCATCATCGAGGGTTTCCACGCGCAGGCGAACGTTAACGAATTGATTGGGTATCAACAGCTCCGCCTCGTTATCGAAGCGAGCCTTCATTTTTAGCGTGCCAGTGGTCGTGTCGATCAGGTTGTCGAGGCTTTCCAGTACCCCTTCGCCGAACAGCACCCGCTCGCCGCGATCCCAGGCTTGTACCGACAGTTCGTCACCGCGACGAAAGCGGGCGATGACCGGCGGCAACTCACCCTCAGGCAAGGTAAAGCTGATCGCCATGGGTTGCGTCTGAGTGATGACGACCAAGGGTGTGGTGTCGTTCGCCGCGACCAGATTGCCTTGGTCAAGCTGGCGCAGGCCGACGCGCCCATCGATTGGCGCGCGAATCTGAGTGAATTGCAGGTTCAGCTTGGCCTCATTGACCGCCGCCTGGTTGGCCGCCAGTGTGCCTTGATACTGGTTGACGAGCGCCTGCTGGGTGTCGAGGGTCTGCTTGGCAATACTGTCCTCGGCAAACAGACCTCGGTAGCGCTTCAGGTCCAGCTGGGCATTCTGCAGCAGCGCGCGGTTCTGCTGCAGGGTACCTTCCGCCTGCTGCAACGCTACCTGGTAGGGCCGCGGATCGATGACCGCCAGTAGATCACCGGCCTTGACCCGCTGGCCTTCTTCGAAGCGTACCTCGACCAGCTCGCCAGCCACGCGACTGCGCACATTCACGGTGTTCAGCGGCGTAACGGTGCCGAGCGCCTTGGCATAGACCTCAAACGTCCCCTGCTCGACCGATGCGACCCGCACGGGCGTTGGGCCGCCAAACGCGCCGAAAGCCGGCCGCCCACCCTCTCGCTGTGACGGCGTCTCGGCCTCGGTTGGCCATAGCCACCAAAGCAATAGCGCAATCACAGCGACGACGCCACCGATGATCAACCAGCGCCGAAAGGAGCCGGCGGAAGAAGTGTTTGCCTCGGACATGAACTGGGTTCGCCTGAAAATGAGCGTGAACCATAAGCAGTCGCGCTCCGCTCGCAAAGGGGATTTACGGCATTTTTACGTATCCGTCCTTGTCACAACGCGAACTGATGGCAAAACGCTCCATGCCGGCGCAGGAACCATGCTTGAGCTATCCAGTCTATGTAGCGTTCGCCGGGATGCTGCCAAACGTGGCTCAGCGCAATCACCCCGTGCTCGATGAGTTATGCCGTATTTTTTCAGGCCGTCCGATAATGGCCTGCACAGGATCAAGGAATGAACGCATCACTGGTCATCCTGGCGTTAACTGTTGCCAGCTTTTTACTGGGTTTTCTACGCGACCTGTTCATTGCCAAGGCCTTCGGCCTGAGCTGGGAAGCGGACCTTATCTTCGTCGCGCTGATCCTGCCGATGTTCTTCGAGAACTTCCTCGGCCTCGCCTTGCGCGACGCCATGATTCCCTACCTGCAAAAATTGCGTAGCCAGTCGGAAGCACTTTTCGAAACGGTGAGCCGCTGGCTTTACTGGCGGGTCATGCTCGCAGGCGCGGCAGTCAGCGCCATTGCAATCGTCGGTAGCTACTGGTTCCTGAACCTGCTTGCGCCGGGCTGGACCGATGCGCAGGTCGATGCCGGTCAGATCGTATTTTGCTTTGGCGCAGCGCTGGTGGCGGTACAGGCCGTGCTCTATTGCCAGGGTGCGCTGCTCAACATGGATGAAGTGTTCATCCTGCCGATGACCCGCACCGTGCTGCTCAACGCGGGGGCAATCATCGGCATCTTGCTGTTTCAGCCCACCGGCATGGTGATTTTCATCGGCATGCTGCTCCCCCAACTGGCGCTGATTGTTGTCCAACACCGGCGCATCGCGTATCTGCGAGGCGAGGTCCATCGCGCGGATACAGACGGACACGGTGGTGGTTTCGGGCTGGCGTTCGCTCCGGTGTTGCTCGCAGCGGGGGCGCAACAGGGCTGCATTCTGGCCGAACGGATCTTCGCGTCCTATCTGGACGAAGGCAGCATCACCATGCTGTCGTTTGCGTTCCGCATCGTCACCATTCCGCTCACGCTGTACGCGTTGTCAGTACTGTCTGTGTTGTTTCCCCGTTTCGTATCGAGCTGGACGCAGGACGATCTCAGCGGCCACGCCACGATGGTCCGCAAGGGCCTGTTGGCGACTCTGTTGTTTCTCGTTCCAGCCACAGTGGTGCTCTGTTCGTTTCCCCAAACCGTGGTCGCCGTTTTGCTGGAACGCGGCCAGTTCGGCGCAACGCAAACCGACGCCACGGCATCGCTGGTAGTTCTGTATGCCTTAGGGCTTCCGGCGATGGGTCTGGCCCTGCTGTGGGGACGAGTTCTTCTCGCCCAGCATCAGGCACGCCTGTTTCTGGTCATCACGCTGATCAGCTCTGCAATGACGGTAAGCCTCGACGCGTTGCTGTATCGAACCTACGGAGCAGAGGGCCTGGCATTCGCGTTCTCGAGCGGCGCCGCCTTGCAAGCGCTGTTCATGGGCCTGTACGTCTATCGCGCCTCCCCGGCAGGCCTGGCACCTGCCGTTCTTCTACGCTGGGTAGCCACGGCCGCAGCAGTGGCTACCGCGCTGCATTGGCTACCCGCACCGCATGGCTTGCTCCAGCTGTGCCTGTACATAGCGCTAGTACTCTGCGCCTTCGCTGTGGGCGTAGTACTGCTCGGCGAGCGGGATCTGTTCAAGCCGGCCTATTGGTCTATGAAAAAGGCCTGATCGCTCCTGCTACGCCAGCTGTTCCGATATGAAAAGACAGCCATCGTTTTTGTCTGCAGATACAATATGTGCTAACTTTGTTTCCACAGACGCAAAACAAGCAGGTTAGCCATGGCAGCAATTCTTCAGGCACAGGCATTTTCGAAAGACCAGTGCGCAACCGGTCTAAGGGCTGCGGTGAGCATTCTGGAGAAATGGCAGGCAACCACCGACCAGGCCTGCACTATTCTTCGCATTTCACGCAGTACCCATAATCGAGCCAGGTCGGGTGACGCCAGTTGGTCGGTCAGTCTCGACCCGGACCAGATGCAACGCATCAGCTTCGTTCTGAACATTCATGCCGCCCTTCGACTGGTTTTTGACAATCCGGAGAACGTGTACGGGTTCGCTGCGATGGCCAACCACAACGAATTCTTCAATGGGCGCTCGCCGCTGGAAATCATGGCGCAAGGAGACATGATTTCCTTGTATGAATCATTCCGTCGTATCGACAGCCTGCGAGGCGCTCAGTGGTAAATCCGAATCAGCTGCCGGAGCTGGCTGATGTCCAACAACAGGCCTATCGGCTGGTGAACTCGAAGTTCCCGCCTATCGCCTTGTTCGATGATGTCGCCGATGCCGACGAATTCGAAACGCTCTATCAACTACAAGCCCTGACCAATCCACGACTGCGCAACGAGACTGGACATCTGGAGTTGATCTCGCGCGCCGAGATCCCCTTCGGCATACCAGGCTGCTCATACGCCACCGCTCCGTTTACTCATATAAACCCCGCGGGGTCGCGCTTCAGCGATGGCAGTTTTGGCGTGCTTTATCTCGCCAGCACCATGGATACGGCGCTCGCTGAGGTGAGCTATCACCAGGACCGCTACTGGTCCAAGGTGATTGGCCTGAACTATGAGCGCTTTGTTTTCCGAGGCTTGTCGTGCCGCTTCAGTGAAGCCGGAATGCTCGATGCACTGCCCATCCCGATGACGGATCCGCTCTACGCCCCTGACGACTATTCGAGCGGTCATCGTCTAGGGCGGCGGCTGAGGGAAGGTCGAAAGCCGGGTTTGCGTTATCACTCCGTACGCAAGGCAGGCCAGCATTGCTGGGCGCTGATGACCCCAAAGCCGGTGATTTCGATCATCCAAAGCGCGCGTTACGAGATGGTCTGGAACGGTTGCATCTCGAGCGTCAGCTCGATCGGCTCAATCTGAACATCGTCATCTGCCTGCGGCAACTTTGCAGACCGAGCGGCACGCGGCGGGCGCCCGGCACGCCCTCTCCCTGAACGCTTGCCAGCAACGTACAACGCAGCCCCATGCAGCAGAACGCGCTTCGGGCTGGTCCGATCCAAAATGGGCGGCCCAGTCTCGCCGATTCGCCAGGGGGACAGCTATGCAACACCTTGATCTGCAGGTGATCGATCAGGCGCTTCAATGGGTAGCGGACGGACATGACGTATGGTTTTGCACCGTATTATCGACCTACGGATCAGCACCGCGAGCGCCCGGCGCGCTCCTCGTTGCCCGAGCCGATGGCACACATGCAGGCTCGTTGTCCGGCGGGTGCGTCGAAGAGGAATTTCTCGCCAGCCTGGCGCAAGGCGAGCTGCAAGCGCCGGCGCAAATCGTGCGCTACGGTGAAACCGATGACGACCGACATCGCCTACGACTACCGTGCGGCGGCATCCTGCAGGTGCTGGTGGAACACCACACACCGAGCCCAGCATGGCGTGCCCATCTGCTTACGCTGCAGGCAACTCTACGAGGCCAGGAACGCTTGCTGCGGCGTGTAGACCTGACGACCGGCACCGCCGAACTGCTGGCCGACCAAGGCGGCGAGCAGACGTGCCTCAGGGATGAACAGGTGGATATTCGTATCGGCCCTGCGCTTCGGCTGCTGCTCGCGGGTGTATCGCCAGTTGCACGGGCGTGCGCTGGCTTCGCCCGAGCGCTTGGTTGCGAAGTTATAGCTTGTGATCCGCGCGAAGAAATGCAGGGCATGCTGATCGAAGGCATCGAAGTGCAACCAATATTACCCTCCGTACTTATTGCGTCCGGCGCGTGCCACGAAGCCACCGCCGTGGTCGCACTGACACACGATCCGCGCATCGATGATCTCGCGCTAATGGAAGCGGTACGAACCCAGGCGTTCTATATCGGCGCCATGGGTTCGCTGCAGACATCGGCCAAGCGGGCCGAGCGACTGCAGCGCGTCGGCGGGCTTACCGAAGAGCAAATCGAGCGCATCCATATGCCTATCGGATTGAACCTCGGCAGCAAGACGCCGGCTGAAATTGCCCTATCGGTGATGGCTGACGTGCTGCGGGTATATCGAGGCAAGGCGCGGGACGTACTTTAAACGATGAGATCACAGCCATCCAATACCTCTCGCGGCTGGCAGAGAGCACCGGTCACCCAATGCTTACCGACGGCTTTTTTGTGATTGAATTCCTGTCATAAACATCAGGGCCATCCAGCGAAGCCGTGAAGGCCCCGCCGCGCTTGGCTTGCACGCGGTTATCCACAAAAGCTGTGGATAAGACTGTGAACATATCAGGAATGACTCGCTCAAACGCCCGACTGACGGGGGCTGCCACAGATCGTCGAGTTTTTATCCATTAACGAAAAACGCTTTCGATTCAATAACTTGCAATAAGCAACACCAACAACCAAAAAGGCTTTCGGTTTGATAGTGAAGATCGGCCTGGGAGTGTGCATAACAATTCTTGTCAATAATTTTTTTAGATAAAATTGCTCTTGCAGGCCGAGACCCGATCACTTCTAACCTAGTGCGAGCACGTCCTGCTGGCTACTATCGAGCGCAACGCTTCCAGTCATAGCAAACCGAGCCACTCTCGCTGATGCGATCTGCACACACTGCAATGCTGAATAACACCACTGCGGCTTAGCCATAGAAAATGCCATCGCGGGGTTGAAAGTTGGGAGTAGCGCGAGCGCTCGCGCGTATACACAGAGAAGCGCCGCTGTTGTCGGTTTCCAGATACGCGAAAGCCCCGATTAACGGGGCTTTCAGCGTTTCAGATGGTGCGGACGGAGAGACTCGAACTCTCACACCTTGCGGCGCCAGAACCTAAATCTGGTGTGTCTACCAATTTCACCACGTCCGCAAACTTCTAAACGAAAACGCCAGGCAGCGCCTGGCGTTCCGGAATATGGGGTGGACGATGGGGTTCGAACCCACGACCGCAGGAGCCACAATCCTGTGCTCTACCAACTGAGCTACGCCCACCATATTGCTTTGCTTGTACCAAGCCGGAATGGCGCACCCGGCAGGACTCGAACCTGCGACCATCCGCTTAGAAGGCGGATGCTCTATCCAACTGAGCTACGGGCGCTTTATATCTGCATTCGATTGAGCGCAGACTTCAAGCTCCGGCCAGTGAAGGCTTGACCTTCAAAAGCCGTCTTACCCAGCAGCAAGCTGTGCTCGACAAGCGGGGCGAATCTTAATGGCCTGGCTTTACCTCGTCAACAGCTAAACCGAAAAAAATTCAGTCTGGTAAAGGAGTTACGGGAATCCCCCACCGTGTCGCCTTTGCCGAACGGTGCCGCCGTGCGAGAATGCGCGTCCTTTTTCAGTCCTTCTCGATGGTTAATCACGCGTCATGACCGCAAAACTGATCGACGGTAAACAGATCGCTGCCAATGTCCGCCAGCAAATCGCCGGCCGAGTTGCCGAGCGATCCAAGCAAGGTTTACGAGTGCCTGGCCTGGCGGTGATCCTCGTAGGCATGGACCCAGCTTCTCAGGTCTATGTGGCGCACAAGCGCAAGGATTGCGAGGAGGTGGGATTCAAGTCCACCGCGCATGATCTACCCGCTTCCACCAGCCAGGATGAATTGCTGGGATTGATCGATCAGCTTAATGACGACCCCTCGATCGACGGCATTCTTGTGCAGCTCCCGTTGCCTAAGCATCTGGACGCCTCGCAACTGCTTGAGCGCATCCGCCCCGACAAGGACGTGGATGGCTTCCACCCGTACAACATTGGCCGGCTCGCCCAACGGATGCCGCTGCTGCGCCCCTGCACACCTAAGGGCATCATGGCCTTGCTGGACAGCACCGGGGTCGATCTGCATGGCCTCAACGCGGTGGTGGTGGGAGCGTCCAACATCGTCGGCCGACCCATGGCGCTCGAGCTATTGCTGGCAGGCTGCACAACTACCGTCACTCACCGATTCACCCATGACCTGGCTGACCACGTCAAACGCGCCGACCTGATCGTAGTCGCAACGGGTATCACCGGTTTGGTCAAAGGAGAGTGGATCAAGGAAGGCGCCATCGTCATCGATGTGGGCATCAATCGCCAAGCCGACGGCAAGCTGGTGGGTGATGTTGAGTTCGATGTGGCGGTGCAACGCGCCAGTTGGATCACCCCCGTACCGGGTGGTGTAGGTCCTATGACACGTGCCTGTCTGCTGGAAAACACACTCCATGCAGCTGAACACCTCCACGGTTGAGGCGCGTAGCGCCTGAAGCGAAGGCAACGGACACATCAAAACGACACCCGCGGGTGCCGTTTTGTTTTACTCAGCGCAATCCGACTACCGCGCCTGCTCCCAGGACTTGATCAGTTCGCTATAGCTGACTGTCTGGCCCTGTGGCTTTTCATTTTCCAGTTTGGGTTTCGGCGCACCGGGCTGGGTCAGCCAGTATTCCGGGTCACGCGGCTCGTTCAGCTTTGGCCCACACTTCGGTTGTACATTGGCTCTCTCGAGCCGCGCCATCATCGTGTCCTGTGCTTCGGCGAGCCCATCCAGCGCCTCCTGAGGTGTCTTGTCACCACTGGCTGCTTCGGCGATGTACTGCCACCAGAGCTGCGCGAGACGCGGATAGTCCGGCACATTGGTTCCGGTTGGTGTCCACTGCACCCGTGCCGGGCTGCGATAGAACTCCACCAGACCACCCAATTTCGGCGCCACCTCGGTCATGGCGTCCGAGTTGATGTCTGACTCACGGATCGGCGTCAGCCCCACCAGCGTCTTTTTCAACGACACGGTTTTCGCCACGGTGAATTGCGCGTAGAGCCAGGCAGCCAGACGGCGCTTTTCAGGAGTCGACTCCAGGAATGTCCATGAACCCGCATCCTGATAGCCGAGCTTCATGCCCTCCTCCCAATACGGCCCTTTAGGCGACGGCGCCATCCGCCACTTCGGCGTGCCGTCCTCGTTGACAACAGGCAGCCCCGGCTTGGTCATGTCAGCAGTAAAGGCGGTGTACCAGAAAATTTGCTGGGCGATATTGCCTTGCGCAGGAACCGGACCCGACTCGGAGAACGTCATGCCCTGGGCTTCGCGCGGCGCGTACTCGCGCATCCAGTCGACGTATTTCTGCGTTGCATAAACCGCCGCCGGACCGTTGGTCGCGCCGCCACGCGCTACGCTTGATCCAACTGGATGGCAATCCTCGACACGAATCCCCCACTCGTCTACCGGCAAACCGTTTGGAAGACCTTTGTCACCGGCGCCAGCCATGGAGAACCAGGCATCGGTGAAGCGCCAGCCAAGCGACGGATCCTTCTTGCCATAATCCATGTGACCGTAGACCCGCTGCCCGTCGATCTCCTTGACATGCTTGCTGAAGAATTCAGCGATGTCTTCATATGCGGACCAGTTCACTGGCACACCAAGCTCGTAGCCATACCGTTCCTTGAACTGTTTCTTCAGCTCCGGCCGTTCGAACCAGTCGGCGCGAAACCAATAGAGATTGGCAAATTGCTGGACCGGTAACTGGTAGATTTTGCCGTCCGGCCCGGTGGTAAACGAGATACCAATGAAGTCGTCCAGATCGAGCGTCGGCAGCGTGTAATCCTTGGCTTCGCCCTCGATCATGTCGCTGATAGCGACCGCCTTGCCGTAGCGGAAGTGTGTGCCGATCAGGTCGGAGTCGTTGATGTAGCCGTCGTAGATGTTCTTGCCAGACTGCATCTGTGTTTGCAGTTTCTCGACGACATCGCCCTCCTGCATCAGATCGTGTCGCAGCTTGATGCCAGTGATTTCGCGGAATGCACGCGCAAGCGTCTTGGACTCATATTCATGGGTGGTGATGGTTTCCGATGCGACGTTGATTTCCATCCCACGAAAAGGCTCAGCGGCCTTGATGAACCAGCGCAGCTCCTCCATTTGCTCTTCTGGCGATAGCGTCGAGGGGTTGAATTCCGACTCGATCCATTTTTTCGCCGCGTCTTCATAGGCGTCAGCCCACGCAGCACCTGAAAGGCCGGACAACGTCAGCAGGGCCGCGAGCGCCATGCCATGTCGGGTGTTGTTTTTATTTTCGAACATAAACACCTCCTTTGGGTTTTTCGAAAGGATGAACCACAGGCTCAACCCCAGCGCATCACTGCAAACAACCAGACGAGAGACAGCGCGGACGCTATCCAGATGCTCCAGTCGGTCAGCCCTATCAGCAGAAGGTGCCAATAGGCGCTGCCCAGAAGTCCGATAAACAATCGATCACCCCGTGTGGTGACGATTGGTAGAAAGCCTTTGCGCGGCAGGCAGGGGCGCCGCAGCTCCCACACGCTCATCATCGCCAGCATCAAGCCGATCACCGCGAAGAAGGCTGCGGTGGGGGTGGTCCAGGCCATCCAGTTCATCTGCTGCCTCCTATACCCTGCCCAGGGCGAAGCCCTTGGCGACGTGATTGCGGACAAACCAGATCACCAGCATGCCGGGCAGGATCGTCAGCACGCCAGCCGCGGCCAACACGCCCCAGTCGATCCCCGATGCCGAGACGGTTCGTGTCATCACCGAGACGATTGGTTTGGCATCTACCGAAGTCAGCGTGCGTGCCAACAGCAGCTCGACCCAGGAAAACATGAAGCAGAAAAACGCCGTGACGCCGATACCCGAACCAATCAGCGGAATAAAAAGCTTCACGAAGAATTTAGGAAAACTGTAGCCGTCGATGTAGGCCGTTTCATCAATCTCCTTGGGCACACCTGACATGAACCCTTCAAGAATCCAGACAGCCAAGGGCACGTTGAACAGGCAGTGCGCGAGCGCCACCGCGATATGCGTGTCGAACAGGCCGATTGATGAGTAAAGCTGAAAGAACGGCAGCAGGAAAACCGCCGGTGGCGCCATCCGATTGGTCAGCAGCCAGAAGAACAGATGCTTGTCCCCAAGAAACCGGAATCGGGAAAATGCATAGGCTGCGGGTAGCGCGACGGCCAGCGAAATGATCGTGTTCAGGCACACGTAATACAGAGAGTTGATATAGCCGCTATACCAGCTTCGGTCGGTGAAGATCACCTTGTAGTTATCTAGCGTGAACCCCTGCGGCCAAAGTGTCAGCCCGCCGAGAATCTCGGTGTTGCTCTTGAACGACATGTTGATCAACCAATAGATCGGCACCATCAAAAACGCGATGTAGAGGATCAACACCACTCGCTTGCGCAGGTTCATCAGCAGGCCCTCGTCATTTCTGGTCGCCATGGGTCATGGCGGTGTAGAACAGCCAGGACACCAACAGGATGATCAGGAAGTAGATCAGCGAGAACGCCGCTGCCGGTCCGAGATCGAACTGGCCGACCGCCATCTTGGTCAGGGTCTGGCTGAGGAAGGTGGTGGCGTTGCCAGGCCCGCCACCGGTGAGCACGAAGGGCTCGGTATAGATCATGAAGCTGTCCATGAAGCGCAGCATGACGGCGATCAGCAGCACGCTCTTGAGCTTTGGCAGCTGTATGTAGCGAAACACGGCCCAGCTCGATGCCCTGTCGATGCGAGCCGCCTGGTAATAGGCATCCGGGATGGCCCGCAGGCCCGAGTAGCAGAGCAACGCGACCAAGGACGTCCAGTGCCAGACGTCCATCACCAGGACCGTCAGCCAGGCGTCCCGGGTGTTGGATGCGTAGTTGTAGCTGATGCCCAGCTCGCGGAGGCTGTAACCCAGCAAACCGATATCCGCACGCCCGAAGATCTGCCAGATGGTTCCGACCACGTTCCATGGGATCAGCAGCGGTATCGCCATCACGATCAGGCACAGCGACGCCCAGCGGCCACGAGTCGGCATCGCCAGCGCGACCGCGATCCCCAGCGGGATCTCGATCAACAGTACGCAGCCCGAAAAGATGAACTGCCGCAGCAGTGAGTCATGCAGCCGAGGATCGTTGAGTATCTGCCGGTACCAGTCCGCGCCGACGAAGAACCGTGTTGAAGAGTCAAAGATGTCCTGAACCGAATAGTTCACCACGGTCATCATCGGCAGGATCGCGCTAAAGGCCACCAGCAGGAACACCGGCAGGACCAACCACCAGGCGCGGTTGTTGTGCGTCTTGGTCATGGCTGCGTCTCCACCAGTCGATCGTCGGCATAGAGCAGCAGCCACTGCGCTGGAAAGCCAACCCAGGCTTCCCCCTTGGGGACCGCCTGGTCTTCTGGCAGGCGCGCCTTGACCAGATGCCCTTGCAGCCGAAGCGTGATGATCTTGTACGTTCCCAGATCCTCGACCCGTACGGCTTCGGCCAACATCCCGCCGACACCCGGCTCTTCGCTGACCTGAACGAACTCCGGGCGGATGCCGATGTGCAGGCGCTTAGTGGCCAAGCCCGGCAGCTGCTCAGCCAGCGCAGCGGGCAGTGGCAAATGTTGGTCACCAAACGCGACTCCAGCATCGCGCGCCTGCACTTCGATCAGGTTCATGCCTGGGCTGCCGACGAAATAGCCCACAAAGGTATGTTGGGGCCGCTCGAACAGCTCCCGCGGCGTGCCGAACTGGACGATCTGGCCGCCATACATCACCGCGATCTTGTCAGCAAAGGTCGACGCCTCCAGCTGATCATGCGTGACGTAGATCATGGTGATGTTGAACTGCTCATGGATTTGCTTGAGCTTGCGCCGGAGCTTCCACTTCAGGTGCGGATCGATGACGGTAAGCGGCTCGTCGAACAGAATCGCTGAGACATCATCCCTGACCAGCCCCCGCCCCATGGACACCTTCTGCTTTTCATCGGCAGTGAGGTTGTGAGCCTTTCGTTTGAGCAGTGGATGGAGGTCCAGCACCTCGGCGATCTCGTGAACCTTGCTGGCGACGCGCGCCTCTGCGATGCCTTGATTGCGCAGCGGGAAAGCCAGATTGTCGAACACCGTCATGGTGTCGTAGACGACTGGAAACTGAAAAACCTGGGCGATGTTGCGCTGCTCCGGCGTCAGCGTATTGACCTTCCGCATGTCGAACAGAACGTCCCCTTCGGAAGGGCTGAGCAAGCCCGAAATGATGTTGAGCAATGTCGACTTGCCGCATCCGGAAGGGCCCAGTAATGCGTACGCGCCGCCCTGCTCCCACACGTGGTCCATTTCACGGATCGCATAGTCGGCGTCGCCCTGCGGCTGGCTGCTATAGCTGTGCGCAAGATTCTGCAAACGGATTTCTGCCATAACGATCTCCTCAGGCGCGTCGAGCCGGCGCCTGGGCGAGACGGCCCAAAGCATCGAAGACGAAGAGTTTGTGAGACGGGATGTAGACCCGGATCGGCGAATCGACGTGGTAGTCGTGCACCCCTTGCAGGTGCAGCACCAGGCTGAGGTGCTCGTTACGCACATGGAGAAAGGTTTCCGAGCCGCTGATCTCCGCCAGCTCGACCAGGCCGGACACTTCCAGATCATCGTCGTTAGACGGCACCAAACCGATATGGCTGGGCCGGATTCCGAAGCGATACTCGCCTTTGTCCAACCCGCTCAGATCAGCGTTGAGCGGGAAATGCATGCAGTCCTGAAAACTGACTTCGTTCGCCGCGATCAGGCCCGGCAACAGGTTGATCGGCGGTTCGGAGAACAGCTCGGCGCTGAGCACCTGGCTGGGGCGGTGGTACACCGCTGAGGTCGGGCCGCTTTGGATGATGCGACCTTCGTGCAAGATGGTTGCAGTCCCGCCCAATGCCAACGCCTCGTTCGGCTCGGTGGTCGCGTATACGGCGATGCTGCGGCGAGTCTTGAACAGCTCGCGCATTTCCTGACGGAGCTCTTCACGCAATTTGTAATCGAGGTTCACCAGCGGCTCGTCAAACAGGACCAAATCGGCGTCCTTAACCAACGCCCGAGCCATTGCGGTGCGTTGCTGCTGCCCCCCGGAGAGTTCCAGCGGGTATTTCTGCAGGAGGGCTTCGATGTGCAACATCTCGGCAGTTTCGCGCACCTTGCGCTCGATCTCCGCTTTGCCCACACCGGCCTGGCGCAACGGTGAAGCGATATTCTCGTAGACAGTCAACGTCGGGTAGTTGATGAACTGCTGGTACACCATCGACACGTTGCGCTTGCGCACCGGCACACCGGTGACATCGGCGCCGTTCATCAAAACCCGCCCCCGAGTCGGCTTGTCGAGCCCCGCCATGAGCCGCATCAGCGAGGTCTTGCCCGACAGGGTTCGGCCGATCAGCACATTGAACGAGCCGGGTTCGAAGCTAAGACTGGCGTCGTCGATATGCAGTTGACCATCGACAGTCTTGGTGACGTGTTCCAGGGTGAGGGACATGCCGCATCCTTCTAGTTGTTATGGAAGGACACAGAGCGATATCCGTGCCAGCCGCGCTCAACCCCTCTAGCGCGTGGTGCGGTGGGTCTACCGTTGTTGTTAAGTGTTCAAAATGAACAGTTGTGAACATTGACAGTGAACAAAAATGAACAAGACTGTTCAGGGCACCGACTGTGGCAAACACCAAAACAACAAGAATATGCAGCGATAGAGAGGCAACATGGCCAGCCCAGCCCAGCCCATCTCACATCAGGCTCTGGTAGAAGGTTCCTGGAGCCGTTGCGAACGCTACGGACTAAACCCGCTCAGCATCCCCAGCTTCGGCGATCCAGCGGAGCAGGACGTGAACGCATTGCTGGAGCGTCAGCGCAACCTGGTCCAGACCACGCAGCGCGAAGTACTTCCTTATTACGAGAACATCCTTTCGAACTCGAGCTGCCTGATCCTGCTGGCGGACAGTGGTGGTCAGCTGCTCGAGTCCTGGGGGGACCGACGCTTCGTTGATCCCGCGCAGCAGCGTGGGTTCAAGCCAGGCGCCAGCTGGATGGAGCGAGACACCGGAACCAATGCGATCGGCACCGCACTGGCCAGCGGGCAGGCGGTGCATATTCAGCGCGACGAGCACTTCCTCAAGGCCAACCGTTATCTGTCCGGCGCAGCGTCGCCCATTTACGACGCGCAACGCCAACTGATCGCGGTGCTCGATGTCTCCAGCGACAGCTATCTGCCGCCATCGCACACGCTGGGCATGGTCAAGATGATGAGCCAGTCGGTTGAAAACCGGTTGATCCTCAACCTGTTTCGCGACGACTATTTTCAGCTGACCTTTAATACAGGCCAGGACAATCTCGACAGCCAGTGGGCCGGCCTGCTGGTCTTCGACGAATCCGGGCTGATCGTCTCAGCCAATCGACGCGCAGACAATCTACTCGGCTTGGCGCTTACCCGTAGCCGCATTGGCAACCTGTTCGATGTAGGGCTGCGGCAGCTGCTCAGTCAGCCAGAAGATCAGCCGATGCTGCTGCGGACCACAGGCAATCATCGTTTCCATGGCCTGGTTCGTCGTCCGCAGAAACCCCGTATCCAGCCCCGTGATTTTCGAACGGCAGCGGCCAAGCAGGAACATACCATCGACTTGGCGAGTATTGATCAGGGTGACCCACAGGTTCATAAGGGTATTCGCCAGGCTCAACTCATGCTGGAGAAGAACATTCCGGTTCTGGTGAGCGGCGAAACGGGCGTTGGCAAAGAAGTACTGGTCAAAGCGCTGCACGCAGCCAGCTCACGGTCGAGCGCCCCGTTGATCGCCGTAAATTGCGCAGCGATTCCCAGCGAGCTGATCGAATCCGAACTCTTCGGTTATGAGAAAGGCGCGTTCACCGGCGCACACCACAAAGGCAGCCTCGGCCTCATCCGCAAAGCGGACGGTGGAGTGCTGTTTCTCGACGAAATCGGGGATATGCCGCTGAGCTTGCAGGCGCGCCTGTTGCGAGTCCTGCAGGAACGCAGCGTCCAGCCGCTGGGCGGTGGTGAACCCTATCGAGTCGACTTTCGATTGATTTGCGCGACTAACCGTTCGCTACGCCAAGAGGTTGAGTGTGGTCGCTTCCGCCAGGACCTGTTCTACCGGGTCAACGGTCTTAGCATCGAGTTGCCACCGCTACGAGCCCGTTTCGACAAACAAGCCCTTTTCCAACGGGTGTGGGAGCAGTACCGAGAACCACAGCAGTGGGCCGGTTTAAGTCCGGAAGTGCTGCGCCTGTTTGAGATCCATCCCTGGCCGGGGAATATTCGCCAGTTGGCCAGCGTCATGCAGGTCGCGCTGGCCCTGGCTCAGGACCAACCGATACGGTCGGAGCATCTGCCGGATGATTTCCTCGCGGACACCCGCGCAGGGCTGACTGCCCAAGACGGAGCGAATCCGTCTGTGTCGACAGGAGAGACGTTGAGATTCCCAGCGCCTTCTGATGGGCCACTCAAGGCCCAGTTCGAGGCCTGTCGCGGCAACGTTTCGCATTTGGCCCGGCATCTGGGTGTCAGCCGTAACACCTTGTACAAGCGGCTGCGCGCCGAGGGGCTGTATCCAGCATGAGCCAGCTGGAGCGAGCCGGTCTCTTACGGTCAAACTGATGACTAGGCCTTCCAGCTAACAGGCGACACGAGAGGCGATCACGCTCCGTTGATTCCATATGAAAAGGCCGCACTTGAGGCGTTGAAAGCCTGAAGTGCGGCCATTAAGAGACGGTGCGGGTTATTCGCCGAGACGCCAGGTCGTTCCACCCTTCCCGTCTTCAAGCACCACGCCCATGGCCGTCAACTGGTCACGAATCCGATCGGATTCGGCCCAGTTTTTGTCGGCCCGGGCTTGGAGACGCGCCGAAATCAGCGCTTCTACCTCGGCAGCATTCACCTTGCCGTCGGCCCCGGCCTGCAGGAAGCTGTCAGGGTCCATCTGCAATACACCGAGTACGCCAGCCAGCTCCTTGAGACGTGCCGCAAGGCCGGCCGCCTCCTGCAGATCCGTATCGCGTAGACGGTTGATCTCACGAGCCATTTCGAACAGCACCGCGCAAGCTTCGGGCGAGTTGAAGTCGTCATCCATTGCCTCACCGAAGCGAGCCACGAACGTATCACCGCCTTGGGGAGGCGCTTCAGGTAGTCCTCTGAGCGCGGTATAGAAGCGCTCAAGAGCACCCTTGGCTTCTTTCAAACTGTCTTCGGAATAGTTGATCGGGCTGCGGTAATGGCTGGAGACCAACAGGTAGCGCACCACTTCCGGCTGGTATTTCTCGAGCACCTCGCGAATGGTGAAGAAGTTGCCCAGCGACTTGGACATCTTCTCACCATCGACGCGGACCGCGCCGGCATGCATCCAGGCGTTGGCGTAGAGCTTGCCAGTGGCCGCCTCGCTTTGTGCGATCTCGTTCTCGTGATGTGGAAATACGAGATCGGGGCCACCGCCGTGGATGTCGAAGGTCTCGCCCAGGCAGCAGGTGGACATGACCGAGCATTCAATGTGCCACCCCGGACGCCCCGCTCCCCAAGGCGATTCCCAGCTCGGCTCACCCGGCTTAGCGCCCTTCCAGAGCACGAAATCCAGCGGATCTTGCTTGGCTTCGTCGACCTCGATGCGTGCACCAATCTTGAGGTCTTCAATCTTGCGGCGTGAAAGCTTGCCGTAACCGACGAATTTCCCAACCCGGTAGTACACGTCGCCGTTGCCCGGCGCGTAGGCGAAACCCTTGTCGATCAGGGTCTGGATCATCTCATGCATACCGGCAATGTGGTCGGTGGCACGCGGCTCAAGGTCGGGGCGAAGCACGTTGAGCCGCGCCTCGTCCTCATGCATCGCAGCGATCATCCGCCCGGTCAAGGCCTCGAAGCTTTCGCCGTTTTCCTGAGCGCGACGGATGATCTTGTCGTCGACATCGGTGATGTTGCGCACGTAGGTCAAATCGTAACCGCGCTGGCGCAACCAGCGCGATACGACATCGAACGCCACCATGACGCGTGCATGACCGATATGGCAGAAGTCATAGACCGTCATGCCGCAAACGTACATGCGCACCTGATTAGCGATCAGAGGCTTGAGCGGCTCTTTGGTTTTGCTCAGCGTGTTGTAAATCGCCAGCGCCATTACTGGCCTCCCCAGGAATCACGCAGCGTCACGGTACGGTTGAACACCATTGCGTCGGGCCGGCTGTCTTTGCGATCAACGCAGAAATAGCCTTCGCGCTCGAACTGGAAGCGATCCTCAGCTTCAGCCGAGGCCAACGACGGCTCGGCGCGGCAACCCTTCAACACCACCAGCGACTCAGGGTTGATGTTGTCCAGGAAGCTACCGCCATCCTCATCCTTCTCGGGATTGGCCGAGCGGAACAGACGATCGTACAAACGCACTTCGCATTCGACGCTCTCAGCAGCCGGCACCCAGTGGATGACGCCCTTGACCTTGCGTCCCTCGGGGTTCTTGCCCAGCGTATTCTCGTCGTAGGAACAGCGCAGTTCGATGATGTTGCCCTGCTCGTCCTTGATCGCTTCATCGGCACGAATCACATAACTGCCACGCAGGCGCACTTCGCCGCCCGGAATCAGGCGCTTGAATCCGGCTGGTGGCACTTCTTCGAAATCGGTGGCGTCGATATAGATTTCCCGCGAGAACGGCAGCTGACGCACGCCCATGTCCTGCTTCGGATGACGAGGCAGTTCAAGCATCTCCGTCTGGTCTGCGGGATAGTTGCTGATGACGACTTTCAGCGGTTTGAGGACGCACATGGCACGCGGCGCATTGGCGTCCAGATCTTCGCGAATGGCGAACTCCAGCATGCCTACGTCCACCACGCCGCCGGCACGATTGACCCCGATCATGTCGCAGAAGGTACGGATCGATGCGGGCGTGTAGCCACGACGACGATAGCCACTGAGCGTCGACATGCGTGGGTCGTCCCAGCCGACGACGTGCTTTTCATCCACCAGTTGCTTGAGCTTGCGCTTGCTGGTGATTGTGTAGTTCAGGTTGAGACGCGCAAATTCGTACTGACGTGGACGTGCCGGCACCGGCAGGTTTTCCAGGAACCACTCGTAGAGCGGGCGGTGGTCTTCGAATTCGAGGGTGCAGATCGAGTGCGTGATGCCTTCGATGGCGTCCGACTGCCCATGCGTAAAGTCGTAGCTCGGGTAAATGCACCAGTCGTTGCCGGTCTGATGGTGATGGGCATGGCGAATCCGATAGAGAATCGGATCGCGCAGGTTCATGTTCGGCGAGGCCATATCGATCTTGGCACGCAGCGCCTTGGCACCGTCCGGGAACTCACCGGCCTTCATGCGCGCAAACAAATCCAGGTTTTCTTCCACCGAACGGTCACGGAACGGGCTGTTTTTGCCCGGTTCGGTCAGGTTGCCGCGGTATTCCCGCGCCTGCTCAGGCGTCAGGTCGCAGACATAAGCCTTACCCGCCTTGATCAGCTCGACAGCCCAGCCATGCAGCTGCGGAAAATAGTTGGAGGCGTAACGCTCCTCACCTGCCCACTCGAAGCCGAGCCACTGGACATCGCTCTTGATCGCGTCGATGTATTCCTGGTCTTCCTTTGCCGGGTTGGTGTCGTCGAAACGGAGATTGCACTGGCCACCAAACTCTTTCGCCAGACCGAAGTTCAGGCAGATGGATTTGGCATGGCCGATGTGCAGGTAGCCATTGGGCTCCGGTGGAAAGCGCGTCACGATCTTCGCGTGCTTGCCGGATTCCAGGTCAGCCTGGACGATCGGGCGGAGAAAATTGGTGGCTGCGGTAGTCTCAGGCTTGCTCATGGTGTCCTTCACGATCTGCGAGTGTGCGGCTCAGGGTAGGCCCGCCAAATCAAAGCGCCTATCATAGCGGACCCGTCAACCCCCTGACAGAGCAAAGCGCCCTGCCATGCGGTGCCCTTCAGTTGCGACGCTCGCTCTCGTTATCAGCGCGCCACTTTCCCTTCTTCATTTAAGGAATGATTTCAATGATCAAGCTTCATACCAATCACGGCGTCATCACCGTCAAGCTCTTTGAAGACAAAGCCCCGGAGACAACCGCCAACTTCAAGGAATACGTGAAGAGCGGCCATTACGATGGCACCATCTTCCACCGTGTAATCAGCAACTTCATGATCCAGGGCGGCGGCTTCGAATCCGGTATGAAGCAAAAAGCCACCCGCGCCCAGATCAAAAACGAAGCCAACAACGGTCTGTCCAACAAGACAGGCACGCTGGCCATGGCACGCACTATGGAGCCGCATTCGGCGTCCGCTCAGTTCTTCATCAACGTCAAGGACAACGACTTCCTCGACCACACAGCTCCGACCGTTCAGGGATGGGGCTACGCGGTGTTCGGCGAAGTGGTCGAAGGCATGGACGTGGTTGAGAAGATCAAGGGCGTACCCACCACCATGAAATCGGGCCACCAGGACGTTCCGGTAGAAGACGTGGTGATCGAGAAAGCTGAGATCGTCGAGTAAACCCATTGATTCTGCTGATCTCCGACCTCCACCTTGAAGAAAAGCGCCCGGATATCACCCGGGCGTTTCTTCGTTTTCTCGAGACTCGTGCAATCGAAGCCGAGGCGCTTTATATCCTCGGTGATTTTTTCGAGGTCTGGGTCGGCGATGACGGCATGACACCCTTCCAGCATGAGATCGCCCACGCGTTGCATGCCCTGAGCCAGACCGGGACGCGTATCTATCTGATGCACGGCAACCGCGACTTCATGATCGGCAAGGCTTTTTGCCGCGAGGCCGGATGCACGCTGCTCGCCGATCCGCATGTGACCCAGCTCGGCAGCGAGCGAGTACTGCTGATGCATGGCGATAGCCTGTGCACACGGGATGAAGGCTACATGCGACTGCGCCGCTGGTTGCGCAACCCGGTCAGCCTCTTCATCCTGCATAACCTTTCGCTCGCCAAGCGTCAGAAGTTAGCGCAGAAACTGCGTTCGAGCAGCAAGGAAGAGACACGCATGAAAGCCAGCGACATCGTCGACGTAACGCCCGACGAAGTCCTAGCAATCATGCAGCGCCATAAGGTTCGTTTGTTGGTCCATGGCCATACCCACCGACCCGCAACCCATACGATGCAAATCGACGGTCAGCCCGCTACGCGCATCGTGCTGGGTGACTGGGATCGCCAAGGCTGGGCCTTGCAAGTCGACGAGTCAGGCTTTCACCAGGCTCCGTTCGACCTGGACTGACCCGTCAGGCGGCGCTCGGTACGCCGCTGTGAAAGCGGAATTCGCTGTCAGGGCTTTCGATCAGTTCGCGCTCACGTTCGCGCACGCGAACGATAGTCGCATCGATGTCCGCAGCCTCTCCGTAGAGATATGCCAGCTTCAGATAGTCCTGAAAATGCCTCGCTTCGGATTTCAGCAGCCCGTGGTAAAAGCGCCCAAGCTCTTCGTCCAGATGCGGCACCAGCATGGCAAAACGCTCGCAGGACCGAGCTTCGATAAATGCCCCAATCACCAGCGTATCGGTTAGCCGGTAGGGTTCGTGGTTGCGCACCAACTCTCGCAAACCTGCCGCATAACGGGATGAGCCAATATTGCGCAGACCAATCCCGCGCTTGCGGATGATCGAGAGCACCTGCTCGAAATGACGCAGTTCCTCTCTGGCCAGTCTCGACATCTTGTTCTGCAAATCAGGCTTATCGACATAGCGAAACATCAACTGGAAGGCCGCGCCCGCGGCCTTCTTCTCGCAGTTGCCGTGATCGACCAGCATCACGTCTTGGTTCTGCAACGCAACGTCGACCCACGTCGAAGGTGTCGCACAGCCAAGGAATTCGTTCAGTTCAGGAAGCATCGGATCTAGGTATTCATGAGGGAAATGAGAGCGGCGGAAAGGCATGAAGTCACCCGCAGCCGCGCATTATACGAGCCCGGCGAGCAACGGCCAGCACTGCTTGATATGGATCAGTAGTTGTCGTGAAACCTTGTCTATAGTGAAACCGTCCGATCACCCAAACGGAGCCGATCATGCAGGCCATACGTCGTATTCTCGTGGTAATTGACCCGAAACTTTCCGAAAACCTGGCACTGAAAAGAGCCCGATTGATCTCCAGCGTCAGCCAGTCCCGGCTGCACTTGCTGATCTGCGACGCCAAACAGGACCACAGCGGCTACCTCGAGCGCTTGCGTCAAGAGCTCGAAGACCAGGGCCACGTCGTCACCGCTAAGCAGGCCTGGCATGAAAACCTGCACCAGACCATCATCTGTGTTCAGCAAGCCGAAGGCTGCGGCCTGGTGATCAAACAGCACATCGCGGACAATCCTCTGAAGCGTGCCCTGCTGACTCCAGATGACTGGAAGCTGCTTCGCTACTGCCCCTGCCCGGTGCTAATGGTCAAAACCGAAGCGCCCTGGACGGGCGGCAACATTCTGGCCGCGGTAGACGTTGGCAATGCGGACATCGAACATCGGACACTTCATTCCAGCATCATCAACCATGGATACCAAATTGCCTCGCTTGCCGAGGGCACATTGCACGTAATCAGCGCTCATCCGTCGGCGATGCTGTCCTCCGCTGATCCCGCGTTTCAACTCAAGGAAACGATCGAGGCGCGTTACCGCAACGCCTGCCGCCAGTTTCAGACCGAGTTCGACATTCCCGATGGTCAGTTACACGTCGAGGAAGGCCCCGCCGATGCTCTGATTCCTCGCGTCTGTCATCAGCTTCAGGCTGTCGTAACGGTCATCGGCACTGTCGCCCGCACCGGATTCTCTGGAGCCTTGATGGGCAACACTGCGGAAGTGGTGCTCGATACGCTGGAAAGCGATGTGCTGGTACTCAAGCCAGAGGACATCATCGACCACCTTGAAGAGCTCGTCGCTCGCCGCTAGGACCATCTATTGGCTGTGTTGAGTCCCTAGAGTCATGCCCTGAAGAAACTGAGGGGCGATATAACGCTGGTAATGGGCTTCAGAAAGGAGAAAGAACTCCCGGTCAACGGCATCGCGCAGCTCAGGCAAGGACCAATCGCGAAACTCCGGCAGCAGCACGACGCCATAGGCTTCGAGCTGCTGAATAACGCGCGCGCCGCGTGCGATCAGTTGATAAGCCCAACAGTAAGCCGACTGGTCCGCAACGAAGCGAATCTGCCGATTTTCCAGCTGACGACGCAGCAGCGCCGCATCGAAAACCTCCAGCTTTGCCGCCATCACCTGCGCAAGCAATACCTCCAGGCGCTTCCAGACCGAGCGCTTGACTTCTTCGCTATAGCCATTCCAGTCCACTACTTCATGATGAAACCGTTTGCATCCACGGCAGACGAGATCACCATAAACAGTGGAGCAAAGGCCTACGCAAGGGGTTTTGATTCGCTGATTCGACATGGGTGCGATGGATCAATGGACAGCGCCGCATCTTAGACTTTTGTCCAAGCCCGGTCACTGACCAATCCATACCAGCCGTTCGATAAAAAGCCGCACAGCCCACGGATTACGGGCCTCAGCCGAAAGCGCCAGGTGTTCCCTATCAGCCGCGCCACTGGCGAAGCCGGGCGTTTCACTTAACTTTGCGAACCCGTTCCAGTAGAATCAGCCCGCCGTTTTAGGCGCCACAATCCGCAAGAAGCTGTTTTCAAAGCGTCACGAGCACAGTTGACCGGCTACTCCACCGGGCGCGCAGATCCCTCTAACCTGCGCCCCGGCTTTCAAACCGGCGTAAAACTTTGAAAACAGCTTCCGGATGCGCGTCCCGAGACACCCAAGGGACCAATGATGAGGGTATATAACTGTGCTTGAAGCCTATCGCAAACACGTAGAAGAGCGTGCCGCCCAGGGCGTCGTGCCCCAGCCGCTGAACGCCGAGCAGACCGCAGGCCTGGTCGAACTTCTGAAAAACCCGCCAGCCGGCGAAGAACAGTTTCTTCTCGACCTGATCACCAACCGTGTTCCGGCGGGCGTCGATGAAGCTGCCTACGTCAAGGCCGGTTTCCTGGCAGCCATCGCCAAGGGTGAAGCCGCCTCTCCGCTGATCAGCAAGCAACACGCTGTAGAGCTGCTGGGCACTATGCAGGGCGGTTACAACATCGTCACGCTGGTTGACCTTCTGGACAACCCGGAGCTCTCTGACACCACCGCAAAAGAGCTAAAGCACACGCTGCTGATGTTCGATGCGTTTCACGACGTGGCGGAAAAAGCCAAAGCTGGCAATGCCAACGCCAAATCTGTTCTGCAGTCCTGGGCCGACGGCGAGTGGTTCAAGAATCGCGCACCGGTCGCCGAGAAAGTCACTCTGACCGTATTCAAGGTCACTGGCGAAACCAACACCGACGATCTGTCCCCGGCGCCTGACGCCTGGTCGCGCCCGGATATCCCACTGCATGCCCTGGCCATGCTGAAAATGGCGCGCGACGGCATCAACCCCGACGTTCCTGGTTCGGTTGGTCCGCTCAAGCAGATGCAAGAGCTGACGACAAAAGGCTTCCCAATCGCCTACGTGGGTGACGTAGTCGGTACCGGCTCCTCGCGTAAATCCGCTACAAACTCCGTGCTGTGGTTCTTTGGTGATGACATTCCCAACGTACCGAACAAGCGTGCCGGTGGTTTCTGCTTCGGCACCAAGATCGCTCCGATCTTCTACAACACCATGGAAGACGCCGGCGCCCTGCCAATCGAGTTCGATTGCTCCGACCTGGCCATGGGCGACGTGATCGACGTCTACCCATACAAAGGCGAAGTCCGTCGTCATGGCAGCGATGAAGTGGTCACCACTTTCCAGCTGAAAACCGACGTCCTGCTCGACGAAGTGCGCGCTGGCGGCCGTATTCCTCTGATCATCGGTCGCGGCCTGACCGAAAAAGCACGTGCCGAACTGGGCATGGGTCCGTCCGATCTGTTCAAAAAGCCAGAAGCACCGGCAGAGAGCAACAAGGGCTTTACTCTTGCGCAGAAGATGGTCGGCCGCGCCTGCGGTCTGCCGGAAGGCAAAGGCGTGCGTCCGGGCACCTACTGCGAGCCGAAGATGACCACTGTCGGTTCCCAGGACACTACTGGCCCGATGACTCGCGACGAGCTGAAGGACCTGGCTTGCCTGGGCTTCTCGGCTGACCTGGTGATGCAGTCCTTCTGCCACACCGCGGCTTATCCGAAGCCGATCGACGTCACCACCCACCACACGCTGCCGGACTTCATCATGACCCGCGGCGGTGTTTCCCTGCGTCCTGGTGACGGCATCATCCACAGCTGGCTGAACCGCATGCTGCTGCCGGACACAGTTGGTACCGGCGGTGACTCGCACACCCGCTTCCCGATGGGCATCTCGTTCCCGGCCGGTTCCGGCCTGGTTGCCTTCGCTGCCGCTACCGGCGTAATGCCGCTGGATATGCCGGAATCGGTACTGGTTCGCTTCAAGGGCAAGATGCAACCTGGCATCACCCTGCGCGATCTGGTTCATGCAATCCCTTACTACGCCATCCAGAAAGGCCTGCTGACCGTCGAGAAAAAAGGCAAGAAGAACATCTTCTCTGGCCGCATTCTCGAGATCGAAGGTCTGAATGAACTGACCGTCGAGCAAGCGTTCGAGCTGTCCGACGCCTCGGCAGAGCGCTCTGCTGCTGGCTGCACGATCAAGCTGCCGGAAGCGGCAATTGCCGAATACCTGCAGTCGAACATCACCCTGCTGCGCTGGATGATCAGCGAAGGCTACGGCGATGCTCGTACGCTGGAGCGCCGCGCACAGGCCATGGAAGCCTGGTTGGCCAAGCCGGAACTGCTGGCTGCCGATGCGGACGCCGAATACGCCGAGATCATCGAGATCGACCTGTCCGAAGTCACTGAGCCTGTGCTCTGTGCACCGAACGACCCGGACGACGCTCGCCTGCTCTCGACCGTCCAAGGCGAGAAGATTGACGAAGTGTTCATCGGTTCGTGCATGACAAACATTGGTCACTTCCGCGCCGCCGGCAAGCTGCTGGACAAAGTCGAAGGCTCCCTGCCTACGCGCCTGTGGCTGTCGCCTCCGACCAAGATGGACCAGCATCAGCTGACCGAGGAAGGCTATTACGGTATTTACGGTCGCGCCGGCGCACGACTGGAGATGCCAGGCTGCTCGCTGTGCATGGGTAACCAGGCACGTGTTGAAACCGGCTCGACAGTCGTTTCCACCTCGACCCGTAACTTCCCTAACCGCCTCGGCGACGCGACCAACGTGTACCTGGCTTCTGCCGAACTGGCAGCAGTTGCTTCGATTCTTGGCCGTCTGCCGACCGTCGAGGAGTACATGGTCTACGCCGCTCAGATCGATACCATGGCAGCTGATGTCTACCGCTACCTGAGCTTCGATCAGATTGCTGAGTTCCGCGAATCCGCGGCGAAGGCAAAGATCGAGGTGAATGCTGTTTGATGGACCCGTGACAACGCTCGCCTTGCAGGCTGGATAGAACGGCCTGACGATGCAGCAGTAGATGAGCAAGCGCCCCGACTGGTTCGGGGCGCTTGCTTTTGCGGATCTCATACAACTGCCGGCGCAGCTATGCGACAATGGCGGCATTGTCTGGCATGAACCCCTACCTTGATCCCAACAGCTCGGCCTCCTGCGCACGAATGCTGCCGCCAACGTACGCCCACCAGATCAATGCGGTAGGGCTTTGGGCAAACGAGCAACGACGTTTGCGCCAAACATGCACAAGCCGAAACCTAACACTCTGAAACCCGCGAGATAGCGTTCTTGATTTCTACAGCTAACATCACCATGCAGTTTGGCGCCAAGCCGCTGTTTGAAAACGTTTCCGTCAAGTTTGGCAATGGCAATCGCTACGGCCTGATCGGCGCCAACGGCTGCGGCAAGTCGACCTTCATGAAAATCCTCGGTGGCGACCTGGAGCCGTCCGCCGGTCAGGTCATGCTCGAGCCCAACGTGCGCCTGGGCAAGCTGCGGCAGGATCAGTTCGCCTACGAAGACTTCAACGTCATCGACACGGTGATCATGGGCCATGAGGCGCTATGGAAGGTCAAGGCCGAGCGCGAGCGTATCTACTCGCTACCGGAAATGAGCGAAGAAGACGGCATGGCGGTGGCGGAACTGGAAACAGAGTTCGCGGAGATGGACGGCTATACCGCCGAATCGCGCGCCGGCGAGCTGCTGCTGGGCCTGGGTATCCCGCTCGAACAGCACTTTGGGCCGATGAGCGAGGTGGCGCCGGGCTGGAAACTGCGCGTACTGCTGGCCCAGGCGTTGTTTTCCGATCCGGAAGTGTTGCTGCTCGATGAGCCAACCAACCACCTGGACATCAACACCATCCGCTGGCTGGAAAACATCCTCACGGCGCGTAACAGCACCATGATCATCATTTCCCACGACCGGCACTTCCTGAACAGCGTGTGCACGCACATGGCCGACCTCGACTACGGCGAGCTGCGGCTGTTCCCGGGCAACTACGACGAATACATGACCGCGGCCACTCAATCGCGCGAACAACTGTTGGCCGACAACGCCAAGAAGAAGGCACAGATCGCCGAACTGCAAACCTTCGTCAGCCGCTTTTCAGCCAACGCCTCGAAGGCCAAGCAGGCAACCTCGCGAGCCAAGCAGATCGACAAGATCCAGCTGGCTGAGGTCAAGCCATCCAGCCGTGTCAGCCCGTTCATCCGCTTCGAGCAAACAAAGAAGCTGCACCGCCAGGCAGTCACTGTGGAGAACGTCGCGAAGGGCTTCGACGGCAAAACGCTGTTCAAGAACTTCAGCTTTACCGTCGAGGCCGGCGAGCGCGTAGCCATCATCGGGCCCAACGGCATCGGCAAGACCACCCTGCTGCGCACGCTGGTTGGCGAACTGCAGCCCGACGCGGGTTCGGTAAAGTGGACCGAGAGCGCCGAGCTCGGCTACTACGCCCAGGATCACGCTGATGATTTCGAGGACGATGTCACGCTGTTCGACTGGATGGGTCAGTGGACGCAAGGGGGTGAGCAGGTCGTCCGCGGCACGCTGGGTCGCATGCTGTTCTCCAACGACGAGATTCTGAAATCCGTCCGGGTGATATCAGGTGGTGAACAGGGCCGCATGCTGTTCGGCAAACTGATCCTGAAAAAGCCCAACGTGCTGCTGATGGACGAACCGACCAACCACCTCGACATGGAATCGATCGAGGCGCTGAACCTTGCACTGGAGAATTACCCGGGAACGCTGATCTTCGTCAGCCACGACCGGGAATTTGTCGGCTCGCTAGCGACCCGCATTATCGAGCTGTCGGATTCAGGTGTGACCGACTTCAGCGGTACCTACGATGACTACCTGCGCAGCCTCGGTGTGATCTAAGGCAATTCGATCTGACAAAGCGCCCCGTTCAACCGGGGCGTTTTTGTGTCTGCTGCGTTTGGTTTTATGCGCTCGGATACCGCAGGAACTGATGCAGCCTCTGGAGATACAGATAGTCCAGCCACACAGCCTGGTGGGCCAAAACGATCAGCCAGAACACCAGCTGGAACGAAAGCTTGCGCGTCTTGTGACGTAGCATTTGCTGAGCGATCAACGCCCCCGGCCAGCCCCCAAATAGCTCAACCAGATGCAGACGCGCCTCGGGTATACGCCAGCCGCTACGCAGTGCGCTGCGCTTGTCGTGCAGGTAGAGCCCAAAGGCCAACAGGCTGGCCGATAGATAGGCATAGAGCGGCCAGTAAGCGCCCTGCTCCGCCAGACGAAAAAGCCCGAGCGCTGGCAGCAGACCGAGCAGGACGAGACCCAAGAGCTTTGGTAGTGCCCGTTTTATCGAACCGCGGCTCCGAGGCCGCACTTCAGGCTTAGTGCGTGCTTGGGAGGTTTTGGTCTTCGCGGACTGGATCGCTACGACTGGCGGCTTTCGTCCGATGCTTGGCTCGTCTAAAGACAGTCCCCCATCCAGGCGAATATGCGCGGCGCGCAAGCGCCCCTTCTCGTCCCGTTCGCAGATATAGAGAACCGGGTCACCCTGCACTGGACGGCGAGTGCCGCGCATGGCCGAGATATGCGCGAAGATTTCCTCACCGCCCTGCTCCGGTCGAATGAAACCGAATCCCTTCTGATCGTTCCAGCTTTTCAGCTGACCGCGCGATTCCATAGCAAGTGGCCCAGCGAAAAACCGGGGATTCTAGACGCTTACCTTCGGACCTGCGAGCAGCAAGCCGTTATCGGGTTGGGATGTAGCGGCGCTCGAGAAAATCGACAAGCAGTTTGTTGACCTCCCCAGGCTGCTCGCCCTGTATCCAATGGCCGCAGTCTTCAATCAGGTACTGCTCGAGGTCGGGCACCCAGCTGGGCATCTTCTGCAGGGTATGTGCTTCCAGGGTGCCGACCGGGTCCTTGTCGCCCAGCAGGAAAAGCGCGGGCTGCTCCACCTTGCGCTCGGCCAACGGCGCGGTGCGCGCCCAGTTACGCTCGAAATTGCGGTACCAATTCAGTGCGCCACGAAAGCCGCGCCCCTCGAACGTAGCGAGGTAGACGGCGAACGCGTCAGAATCGCACCAGGCTGGCGGCGCGCCGGGATCTCGCATGCCTTGATAGAGCGAGCTGCCGACCGGTTTGTCCTGTAGGAAGAAGTCCCTGGGAACCGATGCCGACGTGTTGTGCATCATCATCCGCAACGTGCGCGGAATGTCCTGATCTAATTCGGTCTCAGCAACACCAGGCTGCTGGAAGTAAAGGATGTAGTTGAACCGATTAGCGAACTGGCTGCGGATGATCTCGATCGCAGGCCTTTTCGGGCGACCTCCGTAGGGTACCGCCATGGCAGCGACCACCTTGACGCGCTGCGGCTCGAGCAAAGCCAGATGCCAGGCGACCGGTGCGCCCCAATCGTGGCCGACTACCGCAACCGAGGTCTGGCCAAGCAGGTCCATCGCGGCCTGTATATCACCGCATACGGTAATCAAGTCGTAGCTGGCGACGTCGTCCGGCGCACTGCTCTGCCCGTAACCGCGCATTTCAGGGCTCATCACTCGATAGCCGGCATCCGCTAGCATCCGGATCTGATGCCGCCACGAAAACCAGCTTTCCGGAAACCCGTGCAGCAGCCAGACTATCGGCCCTCCGACTGGACCGGCGCTGTAGAGGCTGAGGGTGATGCCATTGACCGTTAAAAGCTGGTGTTCGAATGGGTACACGTAGTCGCTCCTTGGCTATCTGCTCTGAGCGTTCAGCCTGCCGCGGTAGTCCAGTCGATCAGGCTGAACTGCCAGGTCGCAAGGATGATGATGCCGAAGATGATCCGATACCAGGCAAATGCCGCATAGCTATGGTTGCCTATAAATTTAAGCAAGGCTTTGACCGCCAGCATCGCGAAAATGAAGGACGTAACGAATCCGATGGCGAAGACTGGCAAATCGGCCGGCTGGAAGAGGTCGCGATACTTGTAGCCGGAGTACACCGCGGCGCCGACCATCGTTGGCATGGCCAGAAAGAACGAAAACTCAGTGGCGGCCTTACGCGATAGGCCAAACAATAGCCCTCCGATAATGGTAGCGCCGGAACGCGATGTGCCCGGGATCAGGGCAAGGCATTGGGCGAAACCGACTTTAAGCGCCTGGGTCCAGTGCATGTCGTCGACCGTTTCGGCGTGCACTGCATGCCGCCGCTTTTCTGCCCAGAGCATTACCACACCGCCAATCACCAGCGCTGTTGCAACCGTGATCGGGTTGAACAGGTACTCATGAATAACGTCAGCGAACGCAACGCCGAGCACTACCGCAGGAAAGAACGCGACCAGCAGATTCCCGGTGAATTTCTGAGCCTGCTTCTCCTTCGGCAGACCGACCACCACGTCAAATATCTTGCCTCGATATTCCCAGACGACGGCCAGGATGGCACCTAGCTGAATGATGATATTGAAAGCCAATGCTCTTTCGCCGCCGAAGCCGATCAGGTCGGCGACGATGATCTGGTGCCCGGTACTGGAAATCGGCAGAAATTCCGTAATGCCTTCCACCACCCCGAGAAGCAACGCCTGAAAGGCAAGCCAAAGGTCCATCCGATCCCCATTAGCGGCGCAACTCACCGCGACTGAATATGCAACAAAGGTATATGTCAGATAGCCATCTGAGCGCTGTTCTGACTCGTTTGAGACAAGTAAATTCATTGGGCAGACGTGGCCACCCTCATCTTTTTCCAACAACTGCCGAAACGCTATTCATAAGCCATGGCCAACAGCCACTGTTGTACTTGGTTTTGCAAGGCGGACCATGTCGTCGCGCTGCACTGCCTATTTGAATAATAAAGAACAAAACGCATCAACAGGAGCTTACAACCCCATGAATCTGCTAAGAAACCTCCCAATCAGTAAGCGCCTCTGGCTGATTCCTCTGGTCGCAGTTGCGATGCTCTTTGTGCTTGGCTTGTTGATGATCCAGCAGGTTCGTATCGACCTGTACAAAGGCAAACAGGTGATGACGCAGAACATCGTCGAGACGGCGCGAGGAGTGCTCATCTACTATCAGCAGCTCGAAGCCAGCGGAAGCATGACAACCGCTGAGGCGCAGAAAGCTGCGATGGACCAGGTTCGCTTGATTCGCTATGGCCAGAACGATTATTTCTGGATCAACGACATGCAGCCGGTCATGGTTATGCATCCTATGAAGCCGGAGCTTGAAGGTCAGGACCTCTCCAAGGTCAAAGATCCGAACGGCAAAGCACTGTTCAATGAAATGGTGAAGGTCGCTCAACTCAAAGGTGCCGGGCTGGTTGACTATCAATGGGCGAAGCCCGGAGAAAAAGACCCGGTGCCGAAGATTTCCTATGTCGAGCTATTCAAACCCTGGGGCTGGATCATCGGTTCAGGCATCTACGTTGACGATGTCGAGGCGGAATTTCAGAATTATCTGGTACGTTTTTCGCTCATCGGTTTGGCCGTAGCTGCTCTGATGGCTGTTCTGGTCGCCATTCTCATCCGCAGCATCATCCAGCCGCTGCGTCACTCCATGCAGGCCATGGCCAACATCGCCAGCGGCGAAGCTGACCTGACACGCAACCTCGACGTCTCGGGTAACGACGAGCTGACCACGCTTAGCCGCGACTTCAACACATTCACTCAAAAGCTCCGCACAGTGATCGGGCAACTGTTCGAGACCTCCGGCGCTCTGGAGACCTCATCGAGCGCACTCGGCGCGCTGGCCGGACAGGCACACAAGCAAAGTCAGCAGCAGTCGCAGCAGATGGAGCTGGTTGCCACCGCCGTCAACGAGGTGACCTACGCGGTTCAGGAAGTGGCAAAGAACGCCGAGCACGCTTCGAACGAAGTCGGCGATGCGGAGCAACAGGCGGGCTTGGGTCAACGGAATATTGAAGCCAGTTTGCAGCAGATCGATCAGCTCTCAACCACCATTAACGAAGCTGTGGGAGTCATCCAGTCGTTAGCGGACGAGACCACGAAGATCGGATCGGTGCTCGAGGTTATCGGTTCCATCGCCGATCAAACCAACCTCCTCGCGCTGAACGCGGCAATCGAGGCAGCCCGTGCTGGCGAGCAGGGTCGTGGCTTCGCAGTGGTGGCTGACGAGGTTCGCCTGCTTGCGCAGCGCACCCAGACCTCAACGGCCGAAATTCACACCATGATCGAGCGTCTGCAGAAGAATTCAGGCGCGGCAGTCACGGTGATCATGGAAAGCAGTCGAGCGTCCCAAGCCACCGTGGAACAAGCGAGTCAGGCCGGGGCCAGCCTTGGTCAGATCGCTCAGGCGCTGCGCAATCTGTCGGGATTGAACGCATCGATAGCCAGCGCGACATTGCAACAAACGCACGTCGTCGAAGACATTAACCAGAACGTCACCCAGGCAGCTGGATTGGCACAGCAAAGCACCCGGGCGGCAGAACAGTCCAGCGCGGCGGGAGAGCGGCTCGGCGAGCTGGCCGAACAATTGAATCGTCTGCTCAAGCAATTCAAAGTCTAACTAAGCTTTGCCGGCAAAACGTGTACACAACGGCCAGATCCAACCCGGGTCTGGCCGTTTTTCTTCTCCGCACCGGTTGCGGCTTTTCGCCACAGCTTCGATGGCGCAACGTGGTGAGTTCTAGCAGAGTTTTCACCGTACCCACTCGGTAAATCGTACAAAAAACAGATAGTTAGCGCGAGATTAAGCCGAGCATCGAAGTTGCAACTAATGCTAGACCTTTGGCTAATTGCAAAAAAAACAACAAAACACGAAACAACCCTGTGACTTAACAGTCCTCTGTGTACATCAATGGATATGTAAGGCCAACGCCGGCAGCCTGGCGGCAGGCTTAAATCCGATTTTTGGTTATCACACAGAGAGACATGCCTGATGAACAGCCCGCTTCGCTTTAACGACGCCCTCCTTATCACTGACCGCGCATTCAAGCCGTTCCAGTGCGTCGCCTGGACGCTGCTCGAAGGCAATGGCGAACTCAGCATAACGGTCCTGGATGGCAGCGAATCGCGCACGGTAGGCCATTGCAAATTGGCGAGCAATGTCTACTCCGACCCGGTCAAGCTCGGTCACTCCCTGGAGCAGGCGCGCGCCGATCTTAGTCGTCAGGGTATGCATCTCGCCCCTTGGCAGATGCCTGAATAACGCACTCCTTCAACATAAGGCCCGGTTGCGCAAGCGCCGGGCCTTTTTCTTTGCGTTTCGCTTGGCCACCAAGACTGGCTCTGCTGGCAAACGGACCCATTCAGTTGTTTAACGGTCCCAGCAATAAGCGAATAAACAAAGGAGCGCTCCCATGAAAGGTGCAGAAGCCTACGTCAACGATCAATGGCACAGCAGCGGATTAGCCGACTTGCCCGAGGGCGCCCAGAGCCACTGCATTACTTTGAAGTTCATCATTGCTCGCGATACGCAGTCCACCGGGCTGATCACGCACGTCTGCGAAGTGGCGCAGCGGCGACTGAGCGATTTCTACAAAGGCCGTCAGGTGACTCATAGACCCATTCAGGGCTCAGTTATCGGAGACGGCAGCGGTGATGGAATCAACCTGGTTTTCGAGGTCGCAGCTGAGAAATAAACATCTTCACGGCGGAGCATGATGATGACTGCACAACGCCTTTCAATAGATGAAGCCAGGCGCATCAGCGAGATGGCGTTCTTGCCTTGCCACGCAGTCACTCGGGCCGATCGCGACGACAGCAGCTTCTCGCTGCGCGTCCTCAACGCAGCGGGTGCCGAAGCCCTGTCGATTTCACACATCGCGCGGTCCCAGTATGCGGACCCTGCTCACCTCGCAGGCGTGCTGGAGAGCGCCCGGCTCCAGCTGAGCAGGGATGGCGTGCAGTTGAGCGCGTGGTCCCTGCCCGCGCAGCCCGGCATTACCGGCTGACCTCCAGTTCCTGCAACACGGACAGTAGGTGAAAAAAAATGCGGCCCGAACCCCTTTCGTTTGCACCGGTCTCTTATTGAGACACGCACTGTGGCTGTGTCAGCACAGTTCGTCCTGTTCCATCAAACCCAGGAGCGCTTACATGATCGGTGACTATTCCTCGATAAACGACCATCTGGACACTGCGCGACGGCATGCTGATCACGCCGAAAAAAAGGCGGACCCAGCCATCTACCGAGAAGCTATTGACGAGCTGGTAGCTGCAATACGGCTGTTGATGCGTAACAGCAAGGAAAGCGATGACTGAATCCGCGTCCGCGTCCTGCGAGACGCTATAGCCCATCAAGAGCGGCCTGTCTGTACTCACTTCGAGGCAATGATGCAGCCAGGCCTCGCAGGGCTGCGTTGTAGTTCGGTGAGGAGCGCGTATGTTGATCGATCAGGGCGGTGAGACGGTTGTGCTGTTGGCGGAGGGTAGCCGCCCGCTACCGGCGGATGAGCAGCCGGACACCGGCACCGCCCTGTGCCCCGAGCTTCCAACCGATCTTCACTATGTGGACGATCATGGGCCAGGCATCAGTCGCCGAAAACTTAGAGGCAAGTTCGCTTATTTCCTGCCGTCTGGCGAGCGTATCCGTGATGCACAGGAAATAGCGCGGATCAACAAACTGGCCATTCCGCCCGCTTATTCCGAGGTCTGGATCTGCCCGGACCCACAAGGCCATATGCAGGCGACGGGACGAGATGCCCGCGGCCGCAAGCAATATCGCTATCACCCTCGCTGGCGGGAAATCCGCGACAACAACAAGTACGAACGTGTTCTGGCATTTGGAACGGCCCTGCCGCGTATGCGCGAACGCTTGCAGCAGCGACTGACCCTGCGCGGCATGCCAAGGGAAAAGGTCATGGCGCTGCTGGTGCAGTTGCTCGAATCGACGTTGATTCGTGTCGGGAACTCGCGCTATGCAAAGGAAAACCGTTCCTACGGGCTAACCACTCTACGAACCCGGCATGTCGATGTCCGGGGCGCCTCGATCCGCTTTCAATTCCGCGGCAAAAGCGGTGTAGAGCACCGCGTGACGCTAAGGAACCAGCGGCTGGCACGCATCGTCCGCCGCTGTATGGAGCTGCCCGGCCAGCATCTGTTTCAATATCTGGACGAAGAAGGTGTGCGTCATCCAGTGAGCTCCAGCGACGTCAATGAATTCATCCAGGAGATGACCGGGGGCGACTTCACCGCCAAGGACTATCGAACCTGGGCAGGCAGCGCCCTGGCACTTGACTATCTGCGCAAACGTGAATGGCAACCGGAGACCGTGGCGCGACGCAATCTGGTCGAAGTGATCGCGCAGGTGTCTCGCCAGCTCGGCAATACGCCCGCCGTGTGCCGACAGTGCTACGTCCATCCCGGCGTGCTTGATGCCTTCGCCGCTGGCGAGCTGGCGAAACTGGGCAAGGCAAGAAAGCGAAAGTGGATGAGCAGTGAAGAAGTCACCTTGCTGAAGTTCCTGAGCGCCCGCACTGCATCTTCCGCATCTTCCTAGCGATACAGGGTGACCTGATTTCGACCTGCAGCTTTCGATGCGTACAGGGCGTTGTCGGCGCGCTCGATCAATTGCGCATAGCCGCTGGTGGACTCGCTAAGGTCCGCGATCCCCAAACTGACGGTGAAGCGAATGCTGTGCCCGTCGTGGACGACCTCATGTGCTTCGATGGTTTGCCGCAACCGTTCGGCAAAGGTCAGAGCGCCCTCGCTATCAGTGTCCGGTAGTAGCACCACGAACTCTTCCCCGCCGTAACGTCCGGCAATATCTGCGTCGCGCATGCACTGGCAAACAAGTTCGGCGGTCTGCTGAATCACGGCATCACCGGCCTGATGGCCGTAGCTGTCGTTAATCTTCTTGAAGTGGTCAATGTCGAACATCACCAGCGCTGCGTTGCGCTCATAGCGACAATGCCGCGCATAGTCCTGACGCAGCATCTCCTCCCAATGGCCCCGGTTGAACAAGCCGGTCAGCCGGTCGGTGCTGGAAAGACGCTGCAGTTCCTGATTCGCCGCCTGCAACTGACGACGGTTGGTCGCCACATCGGTGACGTCATAGATGATCAGGCAGATTTGTTCGATGCTGCCGTTGAGGGCCTTCAAAGGCATCAAGGTGGTGTTCTGGTACATGAAATCTTCCAGCCCGGTTATTGGCTGGTAGTTCTTGAACCGCAACAGGTAGGGCCGCTGTTCCCATATGGTGAACGACGGCGTCCCGAGCGTTGCGACACTTTCCACCTTGCGCCGAAACCATTGCTCATCGACTTCTGGAAACAGCTCGAAGAAGGATTTCTTGCGCGCCTCTTCCGGCAGCCGTCCGGAGCGGTTTTCCATGAAAGTGTTCCATACATCGATGCGGTATTCGCGATCGAGCACCACCACACCCACGTCGATACTCTGGACGATTGCCAGCAGCCAGTGAAATTCGCTTAGATTGATTGAGTCGGACATGCTCAGTTCATCAGGTGGGCAAGTTTGCGAGACAGCAGCTCAACCGAATCTTCAGTGAACAGTAAGAGCAGGTCGAAATGAACGTCATGACCTTCCAGGCTGTAGCTGATTTCCACCGCCAGCGTATTTTTCCAGCGTTTTCGGTTCACACGAATAAGCTCGTCGATCGAGGCATGCTGGCCCAGCACCTGTGGGTGCCCCTGCGAAAAAACCACGTCGATCTGGTCTGCAATGCCGCTCAGGCATGCGCTGATCAGCAGACTGGACAGGTCCAGCAGCATTTCCAGTTCGAGGTAATCATCGGCGCGCATCAAACGCGCCATATCGGCAATCTCAGAGTCATGGAAAATCAGCAGCGCCTCGCCGGCAATGCCGCCGCCGATATAACCCTGGCACACCGCCGACAGTTTGTCGCCTTGAGCCGCATCGGCCAGGGCCATGTGCAGCTCGCCGACTTCGAGAATATTCACATTCGGGATGGGCAGTTGAACGAATACGCCTAACACCTTGGCAAGCAATGCCGCCGCGCGCCCCATCGCAACGTTGACCACCTCGCGAAAGGCGTCACGAAACGCGATCGGCCCTGCGTTTCGTTCTCCGAGCGCTGGCAGTTGGCTGCCGACCACCCCGAGGCCCGCAAGGGTCTGTTGCAAATGCGTGGGATCGGCGGGCTTGCGAATGAACGCCAGCGCTCCCAGCTCCAGCACCCGGCGCACTGCCTCTTCCTGGACGTCCGCCGAAATCACGATGACCTTGCACGCCAGCTGCTCGTCGCGAAGAACGGCCAGAAGCTCGTAGCCGTCCATGTCTGGCATGGTCAGATCAAGCAACAAGAGGTCGATGTCGCCTTCGCGAATTCTTTCAAGCGCCTCGCGACCGCTGGCAGCCTGACAAATATCCAGCGGCCATTCAGCCGGCAGCGCGCGCAGCAATTGCTTGCGCGCCAGGCTCGAATCATCGCAAATCAAAAGGGAAACGGCAGACATGCAGCGCTCGCTCACTTAGCCAGGCCTCTGGAACCTGGACAGCTTATCTCAGCAAACGAGCGCCGTGGGGAGGACGCGAGACAATAGTGGCGTTATGCCATCGAGCTGACCGAAACAACCATCGTTTCGGCTATTACCTCGTCAGTAGTAGGCGTTGTCCCGATTGGTGTGGTCGGTCACGTCGCGCACGCCCTTCAACTCAGGGATCCGTGCCAGCAAGGTTTTCTCAATCCCTTCCTTGAGGGTCACATCAGCCTGCCCACAGCCTTGGCAACCGCCACCGAACTGCAACACTGCCACCCCTTCATCCACAACATCGATCAATGTCACCTGCCCGCCGTGGCTGGCAAGGCCGGGATTGATTTCCGTCTGCAGGTAGTAATTGATGCGCTCATTGAGCGGACTATCATCATTGACCATCGGCACCTTGGCGTTCGGAGCCTTGATCGTAAGCTGCCCGCCCATGCGGTCGGTTGCGTAGTCAACCAGTGCGTCTTCCAGAAAGGGTTCGCTGATACAGTCGATCCAGGCGGTGAAACTCTTGAGGGCAATCGCGACGTCGTCCGGCTTTTCCTCGCCCGGTTTGCAATAAGCGATGCAGGTTTCCGCGTACGGGGTACCAGGCTGAGTGATAAAGACCCGAATACCAATCCCGTTAGTGTTCTGCTTTTCAAGCAGATCGGCCAGGTAATCGTGTGCAGCTTCGGTAATGGTAATGGCGCTCATGGGAACTCCTCTCATACATGTTTGGCAGTGTACGCCAACCACCGGCCCGGATAAAGTCCTAGCATTTTAGTAGGAAATAGAGAAATTGGAGAACCACGCTGATACGCAGCGGGTTCAGCCCAGCTGTCGCTCCCTGGCTCCCGCCACCGCCGATCAGCGTACACACCGCGTCGGACGAGATGACATCGCCGCCTTCCCACATCATCTTCCCCCTCGACCACCCACATGAATCAAATTCATGAAAAGCGGGCGGTGATCAAAAATCATGCAGCTTTGCTATCATTCGCCATTCTCGTAACCAGCTTCAGGTAGTATTCATGCTCGACCGAAACGCACGTCTCCAGGCTCTCCAGCAAGCCCTCCAGCAGCGAATCCTGATTCTCGACGGCGGCATGGGCACCATGATCCAGAGCTACAAGCTGGAGGAGTCCGACTACCGTGGCGAACGCTTCGCCGACTGGCCGCAGGATCTGAAGGGTAATAACGACCTGCTGATCCTCACTCGTCCGGACGCCATCAGCGCTATCGAAAAAGCCTATTTCGATGCCGGCGCCGACATCGTTGAGACCAATACCTTCAACGCCACACGCGTTTCCCAAGCCGATTACGGCATGGAAGAGCTGGTTTACGAACTGAACGTCGAAGGCGCCCGCCTCGCTCGCCATGCCGCCGACGCCAAGACCGCCGAAACGCCGGACCGCCCACGCTTCGTAGCGGGCGTGCTCGGCCCGACCAGCCGCACCTGCTCGCTCTCACCCGATGTGAACAATCCGGGCTACCGCAACGTCACCTTCGACGAACTGGTGGAGAACTACAGCGAAGCCACTCGTGGTCTGATTGAAGGCGGCTCGGACCTGATTCTGATCGAGACCATTTTCGACACCCTCAATGCCAAGGCCGCGATCTTCGCAGTACAGGGCGTGTTTGAAGAGATAGGCGTCGAGCTGCCGATCATGATCTCCGGCACCATCACCGATGCCTCCGGCCGCACCTTGTCGGGGCAGACCACCGAAGCCTTCTGGAACTCCGTACGCCACGCCAAACCGATTTCGGTCGGCCTGAACTGCGCGCTCGGCGCCAAGGAGCTGCGTCCGTATCTGGAAGAGCTGTCGAACAAGGCCGAAACTCACGTCTCGGCGCACCCCAACGCCGGACTGCCGAACGCCTTCGGTGAGTACGATGAAAGCCCGGCGGAAATGGCGCGAGTGGTCGAGGAATTCGCCGCCAGTGGCTTCCTCAATATCGTCGGCGGCTGCTGCGGTACGACGCCTGCGCATATCGAGGCGATCGCCCAGGCCGTGGCCCAGTACGCACCACGCGTCATTCCGGACATTCCCAAGGCCTGCCGTCTGTCGGGTCTTGAGCCGTTTACCATCGATCGCAGCTCGTTGTTCGTCAACGTGGGTGAGCGCACCAATATCACCGGCTCGGCCAGGTTCGCCCGGCTAATTCGCGAGGACAATTACACCGAGGCGCTGGAAGTCGCCTTGCAGCAGGTCGAGGCCGGCGCGCAGGTTATCGACATCAACATGGACGAGGGCATGCTGGACTCGAAGAAGGCCATGGTGACCTTCCTCAACCTGATCGCGGGCGAGCCGGACATCTCCCGTGTGCCGATCATGATCGACTCATCAAAATGGGAGGTGATCGAAGCGGGCCTCAAGTGCATCCAGGGCAAAGGCATCGTCAACTCGATCTCGATGAAGGAAGGCGTCGAGGCGTTCAAACACCACGCTCGCCTGTGCAAGCGCTACGGCGCCGCCGTGGTGGTGATGGCCTTCGACGAAGCAGGCCAGGCCGACACCGCCGAGCGCAAGCGCGAGATCTGCCAACGTTCATACGACATCTTGGTTAACGAAGTCGGCTTCCCGCCGGAAGACATTATCTTTGACCCGAACATCTTTGCGATCGCTACCGGTATCGAGGAGCACAACAACTACGCTGTCGACTTCATCGAAGCCTGCGCCTATATCCGCGACCACCTCCCCTACGCATTGACATCGGGCGGCGTGTCCAACGTGTCGTTCTCGTTCCGCGGCAACAACCCGGTGCGCGAGGCGATCCACTCGGTCTTCCTTTATTACGCGATCCAGAACGGACTGACGATGGGCATCGTCAACGCCGGCCAGCTGGAAATCTACGACGAGATCCCCAAGAAGCTGCGTGATGCGGTCGAAGACGTCGTACTGAACCGCACGCCCAACGGCACCGAGGCACTGCTCGCGATCGCCGACGAATACAAGGGCGATGGCAGCGTCAAGGAAGCCGAAACCGAGGAATGGCGCGGTTTCAGCGTTGAAAAACGGCTGGAACATGCGCTGGTCAAGGGCATCACCACCCACATCGTTCAGGACACTGAGGAGTTCCGTCAGCAGTGCGCGCGCCCCATCGAGGTCATCGAAGGGCCGCTGATGAGCGGCATGAACGTGGTGGGCGATCTGTTCGGCTCGGGCAAGATGTTTCTGCCGCAGGTGGTCAAGTCGGCCCGTGTGATGAAGCAGGCCGTGGCGCACCTGATCCCCTTTATCGAAGCCGAGAAAGGCGACAAACCAGAAGCCAAGGGCAAGATCCTCATGGCTACGGTCAAGGGTGACGTCCACGACATCGGCAAGAACATCGTCGGCGTGGTGCTCGGCTGCAATGGTTATGACGTGGTGGATATGGGCGTCATGGTCCCGGCGGAAAAAATCCTGCAGACCGCGATTGCCGAAAAATGCGACATCATCGGCCTGTCCGGCCTGATCACGCCCTCGCTGGATGAAATGGTACATGTCGCCCGCGAGATGCAGCGCCAGGACTTCCGGCTGCCGCTGATGATTGGCGGCGCGACGACCTCCAAAGCGCACACAGCGGTGAAGATCGATCAGCACTACAAGAATGACGCGGTGGTCTACGTCACCGACGCCTCGCGCGCGGTCGGCGTCGCCACGACGCTGCTGTCGAAGGAGCTCAAGCCGGCTTTCGCGCAAAAGACCCGTGAAGAATACGCAATGATCCGCGAGCGCACCGCCAACCGCAGCGCCCGCACCGAGCGCCTCACTTACGAGCAGGCCATTGCGGTCAAACCCACGTTCGACTGGAGCGATTACGCACCGGTCAAGCCGACATTCACCGGCCGCAAGGTGCTGGAAGACATCGACCTGCGAACACTGGTGGATTACGTCGACTGGACGCCGTTCTTCATCGCCTGGGACCTTGCCGGCAAATACCCGCGCATTCTGGAAGACGAGGTGGTCGGCGAAGCCGCCACGTCGTTGTTCAACGACGCGCAAGCGATTCTGAACAAACTGATCGATGAAAAGCTGATCAAGGCCCGCGCGGTGTTTGGCTTCTGGCCGGCCAATCAGGTCGACGAGGACGATATCCAGGTCTATGGCAACGACGGCGAAGCGCTTGCAACACTGCACCACCTGCGGCAACAAACGGTGAAGACAGACGGCAAGCCGAACTTTTCGCTGGCCGACTTCGTCGCACCGAAAAGCAGCGGTGTGACCGACTACGTGGGCGGCTTCATTACCACTGCCGGTATTGGCGCCGAGGAAGTGGCCAAGGCCTATCAGGACGCCGGCGATGACTACAACTCGATCATGGTCAAAGCGCTTGCTGATCGCCTCGCCGAGGCCTGTGCCGAGTGGCTGCATCAGCAAGTGCGCAAGCAATGGTGGGGTTACGAACCGGCAGAACAACTGAGCAACGAGGAGCTGATCAAGGAGCAGTACAAAGGCATCCGCCCTGCCCCCGGATACCCGGCGTGCCCCGACCACACGGAAAAAGCCACGTTGTTCAAGTTACTGGACAGCGACGGAGCAAGCCAAGTGACGCTGACCGAGCACTTCGCGATGTTTCCGACCGCAGCGGTCAGCGGCTGGTACTTCGCCCATCCCAAGGCGCAGTACTTTGCGGTAGGCAAGATCGACAAGGACCAGGCCGAGAGCTACAGCAAGCGCAAAGGGCAGGATCTTGCCGTAACCGAGCGCTGGTTGATGCCCAACCTCGGCTACGATAGCTGAACAGAGCCGAACATGGCCGCACCCTCCTGACTGGCGTCGCGGCCATGACTGTCAATCAACGCCACCTCTATGCGAAGCCCGCAATGCCTACCGAAACCCGCTACCTGCTCGATGAACTGGAAACCGCCGACATGCTCGAGGTCGACGGCCTGCATGCCTGGCAATTTACCCTCAGCGAGGAACTGCTCGATCGCGCCGAGGCCGCCGCGATCGCCAGTGAACCCTTCGCCAGCGATGACATCGTGGTGCGCATCGAGTCGCTCGATGGCCGCGAGCGGCGCCACTGGGCGTTCAGCTACAACAGCGTGATGGAAGCGCAGCTGAACGAAGACGAACAGTACTGGACTATCGGAGAAGCACCGCAGACACGCCTACGGTGCCTCGGCGCAATCATTGCGAGTGGTGACGACGACTGACCGCCTCTCATTGCGTGCTGTCGCCACGCCGTAGCAAGAGCACGATGGCGAGCACGACCATCAAGCTACCCGGCAGCCAATGCCAGCCGATTCGTTGCGGTTGGCTGATGAACAACAGCACCATTGACACGAAAGGGACCAGATAGCTATATGCGGTGACGGCGCCGGGGGTCAGCACCGCCGTGGCCCGCTGCTGCAGGAAGAAGGTCATGCCGCTGGAGAACACACCCAGATAGATCACCAGCGCAATATCACCCAGATCCATCCGGGCTAGGGCCGTCGGTTGTTCCCAGACCAACCCGAGCGCGCCGATCAGCATCGCGCCCGTCAGCAGGCTCCAGAACGTGCGCAAACCGGCCTGTGGCGCCAGTACGCCACGGTGCAGCCCCCACTTGCTAAGCACCGGGTACATCGCCGAGGCGATACAGCCGAAGAAAAACGCCAGTTCACCAAAGCCAAACCTCAATTGCCCAAGGTCGCCGTTGCTTTCGGCCACGGCCAGCCCCAGCGCACCCAACGCACCCAGCGCCAGAATCGCCAGCAGCCGGCCCGCAGGTTGTTCGACGCCCAAGCCGCGACCGATGCAATAAGCCAGCAGCGGCACACTGACGAACAGCGTGGCCATCGACAGGGCGCTGATACGGTGCGCGGCCCAGAACATGGTGCCGAAGAAACCGGCCAAACTCAGGCCCATCAATGCATACAGAAGCAGCCCCGGCAGGCTTGGCCAGCGTTCGCGCTGGCGCAACAACAGTGGCAGCAATGCCAAGGCGGCAATGCTGAAACGGATGGCAGTGAGCAGCAACGGCGGCAAACCTTCGCTCATCAACCCCACCGCGGGAAAGGACAGGCCAACGAACAGCGCCCAGAGCAGCATGCCCAGATGCGCACCTGTGGTGCCACGCTTCGCCTCAGTCATCGCCCTGCTCCTCCAGCGTCCGCAGCAATATGCGCAGCCCGCTCGCCAAGGCCTGTCTTTGCTCCTTATCGAGCGGCGCCTGCAGGCCATCCAGGGTCGCCAGATACTCATCGAGGCAGCCGAGCAATACGGTCTGCCCTTCATCAGTAAGGCGTATCAACAGGCTGCGCCGATCGTCCGGATTGGGAACGCGCTGGATCAGCCGCGCCGCCTCGAGGCGATCGAGCCGATTAGTCATGGCACCTGAGCTGAGCACGGCGGCGTGCCGCAAGGCGTTCGGTGTAAGCCCTAGCGGTTGGCCGCTGCGATAAAGCGTCGCGAGCAGATCGAACTCGCCGTCATGCAGCCCGTGCCTGCGAAAAACATCGGCGATACGTCGGTTGAGGTATTTCGACAGTCGATACACGCGCGTAAAGATCGCCATCGGCGATGCATCGCTTTCAGGGCGAACATTTTGCCATTGAGCGAGCACGCCATCGACGTGATCGCCGCCTTTGGGCTTGCGCATAGATATCTCCATAAAAAGAATCTTTATGTAAAGCTAATTAAACGAAGAACCAAAGGCAAGCGATAACCTTGCAGGCGATGCACTGATCGACGAGTGACGTGTGAGCTAGACACGAATCCGGCTGCAGCCGGGGCTGCGCACCGGATGGAAAGCGTTACTTCAGCTCGGACGGCGAATTGCGGACGATCTTGATCGAATGGGTGAGCGTCGGCTTACGCGTGACACTGATGGCCTTGCGCGTCACCGTGTCGATGGTGATGTTCCAGAAGCCGGTGTTGGGCACCTTGATCTTCGCTGGAAACTTGTCGAAGGCGCCGCCGTGATAGGCATGCCGGCCGCCATTCTTGAAGCTGCGGAAATTCTTGTCGTTCATCAAACGGATATTGCAGGGCTGCGAACATTCGATGATCACGAAGTCATCTTCGTTGAGGTGTTCGCGCTGGTGAATGAACTTCATGTACCGCTCCGGACCGCATTGCTGGCAAACGCGAACATTAACATGCGCACCACAGACTTGGATGCGCCCGCCGGTAATCCGGGGATGATTCGCGCCGTACGATGGTAGTGGCTAGGCTAGCCGATCCACCGCAACGTTTTTCTTTCATGCTATGGCAAGAGGAAAAGGTATGTGCAATTCGAGCGAATTCAGCAAGCGGACAGCCATCGTTACGGGAGCCGGCACCGGCCTCGGCGAAGCAATCGTTGAGCGACTGTTCACCGCCGGCGCGAACGTGGTTCTTGCCAACCGGCATCTCGAACCAGCACGCGACGTGGCGGCGCGTCTGGACCCTACCGGTGAACGAACCCTGGCGATTGCAACCGATGTACGCGACCACACCAGCGTCCGCGACATGGTCAAGGTGACGCAGGACCGATTTGGCGGGGTGCACTTCGCCGTGAACAATGCGGGCATTACCGGGCCGCATGAAATGCCGTGTCGGAGCTGGATATCGACACCTGGCATGACGTCATAGAAACCGACCTGAGCGGTGTATTTTATGGGCTCAAGTATCAGGTGCCTGCCATTGTCGCCAGCGGCGGCGGCGCGATCGTCAACATGTCTTCGGCCAATGGCGTCGTCGGGATTGCAGGACTTTGCGCCTATACCGCGGCCAAGCATGGAATCATTGGCCTGACGAAATCGGTCGCCCTCGAAACGGCCGCGCAAGGCGTGCGCGTCTGCGCCGTTGCGCCCGGCTATGTCGAGACTCCCCGTATTCGCGAGGCGGGTGACGAGCTATTGCGCACGATGGCGATGGCCCATCCGGTAGGACGGACCGCAACGCGAGCGGAAGTTGCCGATCTTGTCGCGTACCTGCTTTCTGACCACGCCGCTTTTATCACTGGCAGCGTTCACCTTATCGACGGCGGCTACACCGCACGCTAGTCAGTTCAAAATCAGTAGCACCATTAGGAGCGGGCTGGCAGTCTTCGCGTAATTTTCACGATCCGCCAGCATACTCTCGCTCCGCGCCCTGGCGCCCCAACTAACTTTCGGTCAAGGACACCTGCAGATGTCTGCGGCGCCCCGCTCAATTGATGCCACATCACCCGTTGCCCGCCGCGCCACACGCGTCGGTTTTTTCATGGCGGGATTCGGTCTGTCCATATGGGCGCCGCTGGTCCCGTATGTGCGAGAGCGCATCGAGATGAGCGACGCACTGTTCGGCACGCTGTTGCTGTGCATCGGTATTGGCTCGCTGACCTGGATGCCGTTGTCCGGGTTGCTGGTGACCCGAAGTGGCATTCGTCCAGTGGTGCTGTCCAGCGTAGGGCTATTGCTTTTAGCACTGGCCGCCATGGCGCTCACCGAATCGATCTGGATCCTCGCTTTAGCGCTGTTCTGTTTCGGTGGTAGCCTCGGCGTTATCGATGTGGTGCTCAACATCCAGGGCGTGCTGATCGAGCGCGACACCGGCAAGCGACACATGTCGAACTTTCACGGCATGTTCAGCCTGGGATCGATCTGTGGCGCGCTGGCCCTCACCGGCGCGTTGACCCTAGGCCTCGCACCGGCGACCGGCACGCTGTTGATGATCGCTGCAATCGCTTTGGCCAATCTTGCCGTCGCATCTGGATTCCTCCGCGACAGGGCACCAGGCGGCGGCGTCGCTCTTATCCGCCCTACCGGCATAGTGCTATTGGTCGGCGCCATGTGTTTCGTTGTCTACCTGGCCGAAGGTGCAGTGCTGGACTGGAGCGCCCTCTACCTCACCGAGCACAAGGCACTGGAAACCGCCAAGGGCGGGCTGGGTTATGCAAGCTTCGCGCTGATGGTAACCATCGGCCGCTTCGCCGGAGCACCTGTGGTAAGCAGCCTGGGGACCGCGCGGGTAATCGGCTATGGCGGCCTCTTGGCGGGAATCGGCATCGGCCTGAGCATCCTGACCGAGCACTGGGGGTTCGCCCTCCTCGGTTACGGCTTGTGTGGTCTGGGCTGCGCAAACGTCTCACCGGTACTGATTTCTTCCTTGAGCCGGCAGCACGACATGCCGGTGCATCAGGCCATCACCGCTGCGACCACCATTGGTTTTGCCGGCGTGCTTGCCGGCCCGGCCGTGATTGGCGTGATCGCTCACTATGGTTCGCTGACGCTCGCTTTTGGCCTGCTCGCGATGTTGTTGTTCGGACTCGCGCTAGGCAGTCGCCGCTTTAAAGAATAAGTGCCGCCGGGGCGGAGCCTGGCAATCTTCACCACACTACAGACCGAGCCTCGGCCTTTGGCTAGAATGCGCGCCCTATGCGTATCCAAGACCTTCATCAGCAGCTCACCGAGATCGGCGCCAAGCCCGTCCACATCGGTCGGGTCACGCGTGCCTGGCTCAAAGGACAGGCGCTGGATGTCGGAACTCGTCACCAGAAAACCGAAGACTTTCTGCCTCTGTCAGTGCGCAACGGCCTGCCTGCGGTCAGCGACGCCTTGGACGGACTGGTTCGGCTTCGCTCCGAACACCCAGGCGCCGATGGCTCGGCCCGCCTGTTGGTGGAGCTGGCGGACGGGCAGATGGTCGAGAGCGTGCTCTTACCTCGCGATGGGCTTTGCGTATCGAGCCAGGTGGGCTGTGCGGTGGGCTGCGTGTTTTGCATGACGGGCAAGAGCGGTTTGCTACGCCAACTCGGCAGTGCCGAGATCGTCGCCCAGGTCGCACTGGCGCGGCGTTTTCGCCCGGTCAAGAAAGTGGTGTTCATGGGCATGGGCGAGCCAGCGCACAATCTCGACAACGTGCTTGAAGCGATCGACCTGCTCGGCACCGACGGCGGCATCGGCCACAAGAACCTGGTTTTTTCCACCGTCGGCGATCCGCGGGTGTTCGAGCGGCTGCCTCGGCAGAAGGTGAAGCCGGCGCTGGCCTTATCGCTGCACAGTACCGATGCCGCGCTGCGTCGTGCGCTGCTACCACAGGCTCCCGTGTTCGATCCCGCCGAACTGGTCGAACTAGGCGAGCGCTACGCCCGGCTGGTGGACTATCCGATCCAGTACCAATGGACGTTGCTCCAGGGCATCAACGACAGCCAGGACGAGATGGACGGCATCATTCGCCTGCTTCGCGGCAAGTTCGCGATCATGAACGTCATTCCCTACAACAGCCTCGATGACGACCAGTTTCAGCGACCCGAGGCGGATCGCATTCACCAGATCATGCGCTACCTGCACGAAAACGGGGTGCTAACCAAAGTACGCAATTCCGCCGGCCAGGATATCGATGGCGGTTGCGGGCAGCTGCGTGCACGCGCCGAACGCATCGTGCGCGATCGCCGCCAGACCCCGCAAACATCCAGCCCAGAGCCGTTGCGCTGAACAAGTCGCGTATGCCGTTGTCCTAGCGCGATCCTGTCGAACCAAGCCCTCGACGGATCGATACAGACGGCGGCGATCGCGCAACCATGCCCCACGGCGGGCGACGAGAACAGCATGCATACAGTGGAACAATTGAAGCGCGGTGAGCTGACGGGCATCACCCGCCTCGACCTGTCTGAAGAGCTCGACACTTTCCCACAAGAAATCTTCGACCTGGCCGACAGCCTGGAAGTGCTCAACCTGTCCGGCAACAGGCTGAGCAGCCTGCCTGATGACCTGTCGCGCTTGCACAAGCTGCGCGTCCTGTTCTGCTCGGATAACCCGTTCACCGAGCTGCCCGCCTCGATCGGCCGCTGTCAAAATCTGGAGATGGTCGGGTTCAAGGCCTGTCGCATTCGCCACCTGCCCGCCGAAGCGCTGCCTCCCAAGCTGCGCTGGTTGATTCTCACCGACAACCAGCTCGAAAAGATGCCTGACGAGATTGGCCACTGCAGCCGTCTGCAAAAGCTGATGCTCGCGGGCAATCGGCTGGCTGCCTTACCCGAAACGCTTGCCAACTGCCGCCAGCTGGAGTTATTGCGCATCGCAGCCAATCGCATGACCGCATTACCGCAGTGGCTGTTGTCCATGCCGTGCCTGAGCTGGCTGGCGTTCGCGGGAAATCCGTTCAGCGATGCGCTGGAGGCGCAAACCTTGGCACAGCACCCGCTGCCACCGGTCGACCGCGAACAGGTCATCCTCAGAGAAGTGCTTGGCCAGGGCGCGTCCGGCGTCGTTCACCGTGCTGATTGGCAAGCGCCTGGCCAACCTGTGCAAGCCATGGCGGCCAAGCTGTTCAAAGGCAACCTGACCAGCGATGGACTGCCACACAGCGAGATGGCGGCCTGCATAGCCGCTGGCGAACACCCCAACCTGATAGCCGTTGCCGGACCACTGGCCGAACGCACCGATGCGCTACCGGGCTTGTTGATGGCACTCATCGATCCGTCATACCAGGTGCTCGCCGGCCCACCGTCATTGGTGAGCTGCACTCGGGACTGCTACGCACCGGCGCAACGGTTTTCCATAGACCAATTGCTGCGGATCGCGACAGGTGCCGCTTCGGCGACCAGTCATCTGCATGCGCTAGGCGTCCTGCACGGTGACCTCTACGCGCACAACCTGCTGGTCGATTCGCGTGGCCAAACGCTGCTCAGCGACTTCGGTGCGGCCTCGTTCTTCGATCCAGACACCTCTGAGGGCCGGGCGCTGCAGCGTCTCGAAACCCGAGCGTTCGGCTGTTTACTCGAGGAGCTGCTGGCACGCTGCGACGCCCACGACCAAGCTGATTGCCTTATGTTTCTTGAGAGCATGCAGCGTCAATGCATGCAGGAAGACCCGAGCCAACGGCCCAGCTTCACCCAATTGGTCGACCAGTTAGAAGACCTGACGCCGCAACGGAGCGTTTCGGCCAGGTAGTTGCATAAGTCACCGTCCATATCGCTCTCCGACGGCAACCTGACGCTATGCTCGCTCCAAAACCAAAACCCGATAACGCCTCTGAACGCTACGCCAGCGCCTACGATAATGTCACGCTGGATCACGACCCGTTCGTGGTCGGACTCAAGGAACGACTCCCTGCCGAGCTGCGAGAAAGCTTTACCCCGCAGCAGCTGGACGCGTTACGCAATGCGTTCGCGACCCGCTCGTGGGCCAAGCACAAGCTCGATTGGCGCGGCACCTTCAGTCTGTGGAGCAGCCAGTATTATTTCGTACTGGTTGGCGGGCGAAACAAGCGCAGCCTGAGCCGTGCTCAGCGGAGCCTGTCACTGGCGGCGAAGGCCGGCGCAATTACCGCGTTTCTGTTCTTCTCAGCGCTGGTAGGCCTGGTCGCTCTGTACCTGGTGAAGTCGGCACTCGGGATCAATCTGCTGCCAAATTACTCGCTGGGATTGTGGGACTGGTTCAAGGGCTGATAGCCGGAAGGTAGCTCATGAGCATGATGCGGCTACAGCACGCTTCAATCGCCGATCAGGATCAGTTTGCTGGCAGCCGGATCACGGAAAACCTGACCGACGCTTTGCAGCCCTTTTCCGCCGTCACCCTCAAGGCTGTCCGGCAGTTTGGGTAGCTCCCGCCCGCTCGACGGCAACTGGCTGCTTCGCTGCGGTCAGTTGTTGGAGCAAATCCGTCTGGACGACCAGCGCCGCAATCAGTCCGCAGGCCTGACGATGCAATGGCTTAGCAGGTTATTGCGCCGATCTCTGCAGAAGCAGGAATGCTGACTAAACTTCAGGACAGCCCTACGGAGACAGTTATGAACGAAGACCGGCAACCCAAATCACTCACGCTACGACAGATGCTTCAAAGCATGCTGGCCGGCGCTTTAGGCGTGCAAAGCGGGAAAAACCGCGAACGGGACTTCAGCCACGGCAAACCCAGTCACTTCATTCTTCTCGGCGTCGGGTTTACCGTAGCGTTCATCTTGGTGATTCTGGGCGTCGTCAAGCTGGTGCTCTACCTCAGCGGCGTTTAATCCGGTTCACTTAGGCCGTCTGTTACTGGTGACTCACCCAAAACACTGCTGTCGAGACCGCGAGCAGGATCAGAAAGAAGATCGCGGCGGCATCTGCACGGCTGTCACTGTCATGGCGTTTAAAATTGTCGGACACAGCGATATACCTTCTTGTTATGGATTGCATTGATTGCAGTTAAGCCCATACTCGCCGGTCCCTCAAGACCGCGCTTGAAATGCATTAAAAGCAGCGTTTCGTTCTAAACATATTCCCAAACATCACTTTTGCGCATAAACGCTAGCTGGTATCGTGCCGGCCTCCCATGAACGGGTGCGCGGCCGTGCGCGCAGAAGCTGTAGACAGCCTGAAATGACAGGACATTTATGTACGTATACGACCAGTATGACCAACACATCATCGAGGATCGCGTGCGTCAGTTCCGTGACCAGATTCGCCGCTATCTGGCGGGTGAACTGACTGACGCAGAACTGTTGCCTCTTCGCCTGCAGAACGGTCTGTACATTCAGCGCTATGCGCCGATGTTGCGCATGGCTGTGCCTTACGGACTGTTGTCGTCTACCCAGATTCGCAAGCTGGCGGATATCACGCGCAAGTACGACAAGGGCTATGCCCATATCAGTACACGGACCAACGTCCAGCTCAACTGGCCCGAGCTGGAGGATGTACCTGACATCCTCGCCGAACTGGCAACCGTGCAGATGCACTCCATCCAGACCAGCGGCAACTGCATCCGCAACACCACCACCGACCAGTTCGCCGGTGTGGCCAAGGACGAACTGATCGACCCGCGCCCCTGGTGCGAAATCATTCGCCAATGGTCGACCTTCCATCCGGAATTCGCGTTTCTTCCGCGCAAGTTCAAGATCGCGGTCAACGGCGCCGTAAGCGACCGCGCTGCCATTGAAGTGCACGACATTGGTCTTGAAGCCGTCAAGAACGACGCCGGTGAGCTGGGCTTCCGCGTGTCGGTCGGCGGCGGCCTTGGCCGTACGCCGATCGTAGGCAGCTTCATCAATGAATTCCTGCCGTGGCAGCATCTGCTGACTTATCTCGACGCGATCCTGCGCGTTTACAACCGCTATGGCCGTCGTGACAACAAGTTCAAGGCGCGGATCAAGATTCTGGTCAAAGCGCTTACTCCTGAAGTGTTCGCCGAGCGTGTGGAAGCCGAGTGGTCCTATCTGAAGGACGGCCCGAACACACTGACCGATGCCGAAGTCGCACGGATCAGCAAATTCTTCGTCGATCCAGCCTACAAGACAATTGAAGATCAGGATGAAGCGCTTGCTCAGCTGGAAGCCGAGCACCCCGGTTTCGCCCGCTGGCGCCAGCGTAACGTGGTCGCTCACAAGAAGCCTGGGTACGCCGCTGTTACCTTGTCGCTAAAAAGCACAGGCGTCGCACCCGGTGATGTCACCGACAAGCAGCTCGACGCCATCGCCGACTTGGCCGATCGCTACAGTTTCGGCGAAGTGCGTAACTCCCACGAGCAGAACATGATTCTCGCGGACGTTGAGCAATCGCAACTGTTCGAATTGTGGAACGAACTTCGCGAGCTTGGCGTTGCAACACCGAACATCGGTCTGCTTACCGATATCATCTGCTGCCCCGGCGGCGACTTCTGCTCGCTGGCCAATGCCAAGTCGATACCTATTGCCGAAGCCATCCAGCGCCGCTTCGACGACCTGGATTACCTGTTCGACATCGGCGATATCGACCTGAACATCTCTGGCTGCATGAATGCCTGTGGGCACCACCATGTGGGACACATCGGCATTCTCGGCGTGGACAAGAAAGGCGCCGAGTTCTACCAGGTTTCGCTCGGAGGCAGCTCCGGCCGCAACTCAAGCCTCGGCCAGATTCTCGGGCCGTCCTTTGCTCAGGATGTAATGCCCGACGTGATCGAAAAGATCATCGGCGTCTATGTGGAGCAACGTACAGAAGATGAACAGTTTCTCGACACTTTCCGCCGTATCGGAATCGACCCTTTCAAGGAGCGCGTCTATGCAGCGAATCATTAAGGACGGCCAGGTCATCGACGAGACCTGGCACCTGCTGCCTAAGGACGTAACTCTGGACGGATTGTCCAACTGCGACGATCTGATCGTTCCGTATCAGCTGTGGCTTGATCATGCCCATGCACTGAAGGCCCGCGATGGCGGGCTGGGGATCTGGCTGGATTCCGACGAAGCCGTGGAAGAGCTCGCTGACGATCTGGAGCACTTTCAGGTCATCGCGCTGAACTTCCCGGTCTTCACGGACGGACGGCATTACTCCAGTGCACGCCTGTTGCGCGAGCGTTACGGCTACAAAGGTGAGATACGCGCGATCGGTGACGTGTTGCGCGATCAGCTGTTCTACATGCGTCGCTGCGGCTTTGACGCGTTTGCTGTGCGCCCCGACCGCGATCCGTATGAAGCACTGGAAAGCTTGAAGGACTTCTCCGTCACCTACCAGTCTGCCGCTGACGAGCCGCTCCCGCTGTTCCGCCGTCGACAAGGCTGATTTGGCTGGTGTTGCAGTAGAAACCCTGCTCTTGCAGAGGCGCAAATCCTAGCCGCTCGGTGTTTAGCGGAAGACGATGCCCCACATATATGGGGCATCGTCGTTTATGGGATACATCCAGGCGAAGGGCGCGAGCAGAGCGGCCGGTCCCGCCGACACTCGATGAGTTGGCCCAGAAGTCCATCTGGTGCGAATGATCGAGGCTTAGGTGGCAAAGCTGGACCTGTGCGCGTGAATTCAGCAACGCTCAGCCTCAACCAGCCCCAGCCGCAAATGCCGTCTGACCTATGGTCCGGCTGGCAAGCTCAACCGCGTAATGCGTTTTTTGGTTCTACACACAAACAAGCGCCCCGATAAGTCGGGGCGTTTGTTTGTCACAGCGGTGTATGCAGCGAGGTTTTCAAACAGCCTGTTTTCGGTGGGATCTTTGTACTTACTGATACATCCAAAAGTTGGGATGCTCTATCACCTCTGGCTGTTCCATTGCGGTGATCGGGTGCTTACCAAAGGCGGCCTTGATTTTTTCTGCCAGTATTTTCATGAGCGGCTCCTGCTGCGTTGAAGTAGCGTTAGCTTCACTCAATCGATACCGGCGAACAAATCGGTTTTGACTATGATTAACAAGCAAAACGTTAATCGCCGAGAACAAGCAGATGCTGTCAATCGAGCCGAACCAACATCCTTCCCGTCTGTTGACCAGCCAAGATTCGCTCGATCGCTTCAGGTAATTGCTCCAGCGAGATTTCCTGCACCAAGTCGTCCAGATTAGGTAGTTTCCACTGCACGGAAAGCTTGTCCCACATAGAAGCCTTAACGACCAGAGGGATTTCAACCGAATCGACCCCCAGCAGATTCACCCCACGCAAGATGAACGGCAGCACATTAGCCTGAAAATTCGTCCCGGCAGTTAAGCCGCAACATGCCACGCTTCCACCACGCTGCAACGACTTCACCACATTGAACAAAATGTCCCCACCCACCGTATCGACCGCTGCTGCCCATTGCTCCTTGAGCAATGGTTTCTCGGTACCGGCCTGCAGCGCGCTACGCTCGATGATTTGCGTTGCGCCAAGCTTGCGAAGATAGTCGCCTTGTTCAGCCTTGCCCGTTACCGCCGCAACCTTGTATCCAAGGCGGCATAACAGGGCGACCGCAATGCTTCCGACACCCCCGGTCGCGCCCGTCACCAGAATCGGTGAGTCGGTCGGCTCTAGTCCTGCCTGTTCAAGTTTGTCTATGCACAGTGCCGCGGTCAGACCAGCCGTACCGAGCGCCATGGCGTCACGCAGCGAAAGCCCAACCGGACGCTTGATCACCCACCCGGCCGGAACCCGAATGTATTGGCCGAAACCGCCCGGCGTATTCATTCCAAGGTCATAACCGGTGACGATAACTTCGTCACCCACTGCAAAGTCGGCAACAGTTGATTCGGCAACCGTCCCAGCCGCATCGATGCCTGGCGTATGCGGGAAATTGCGGGTGACGCCGCGATTGCCGCTCGCTGACAGGGCGTCCTTGTAATTAAGCGAAGAGTAACTGACGCGTATCAGTACCTCGCCAGTGGGCAATTCTCCAGTGTCTCGCTCGATCAGTCGTGTCTCGAAACGCCCGCCGATCTCGTTGGTTTGCAGTGCTTGAAAACTAGCCATCAGTAAACCCCTTATTGCCAGAAACGTTGTTCATTGAGGCGGGTCCAGCCCTTCAGCACACCGCTCTCTACGGCGGCGCTTGCGGCCATACCGAATCGCTCGGGCAGACTTTTCTTTTCCGCGTAATGCAACTGGAACAAATCAGCCTCACGGGCGCGAGAAGCCAGGTATTGATCGCTCGTCTGCAACTGATCAACCAGTTGCTTGCCGAGCGCCGCGATCCCGAGCCAAACCTCGCCAGTAGCAACATCGTCAATGCACAGTTGCTGCCGATACTGAGCGACAAAGTTCTTGAACAGCTCATGGGTGGTTTCCAGATCGTCCTGGAATTTCTCCCGGCCCTTTTCCGTATTTTCGCCAAAGATCGTCAGGGTGCGTTTGTATTCGCCTGCGGTCAGCACCTCGACATCAATGTCATGCTTCTTCATCAGTCGATGGAGGTTGGGCAACTGGGCAACGACACCGATGGAACCGAGAATCGCAAAAGGTGCGCTGAGAATTTTCTGACCGATGCAGGCCATCATGTAACCGCCGCTCGCAGCTACCTTGTCGACACACACTGTTAGCGGCACCCCTGCATCGCGGATACGCACCAGCTGTGAGGCCGCGAGCCCATAGCCGTGGACCATGCCCCCGCCGCTTTCAAGGCGCAAGACAACCTCATCCTCAGGTGTGGCCATGGTCAGCAGGGCGGTAATTTCGTGACGAAGGCTCTCGACTGCCGAGGCCTTGATATCTCCATCGAAATCGAGCACGAAGACCCGAGGACGACTTTCCGGGTTTTTCCTGGCCAGTTTGGCAGCCTTTGCCTCCTGCTTGCGCTGTGATTTCAGCTGGTCCTTCTCGATGATCGATTGCTCGAGACGCTCACGCATCGATTTGTAGAAATCGTTGAGTTTGTGTACTTCGAGATGGCCACCGGCCTGTTTGGACCGGCCACGGCGAAGCGAGGCAAGCGCGATAAGTACCACCAGTACAGCGGCTACCAGCGTTACCGTCTTCGCTAAAAAGCTTGCATAGTCAGCAAGAAACTCCACAGATCCTCCTCATGATCCACCAGCGCCGCCAGCAGAACTCTGGATGGCGAAAATCACTCAAGCATACCGATTAGGGCGCCGCCTCAGCCAGAGGAAGCAGATTCAAACGAACGTATGATTTATCGTTGACACTCCACGGCGATGCCCCTACGCTCGCGAAAACTCGGTTCCGGAGCAGCGCATGGGCAGTATCTACCTGATCAGACATGGCCAGGCGTCGTTCGGCGCAGAAAACTATGATGTCCTGTCTCCACTTGGCTTTCAGCAATCCGCAGCCCTGGGTGACTATCTGAATCAACTGGGTATTCGCTTCGACCGCTGCGTAAGTGGGGAGTTGAATAGACAACAGGACACCGCCCGCGCAACCCTTAAGCAAATGGCCCCTCGCGGCGAAAGCCAGCTACCAGCTTTGGAGATTGACGCGGCTTTCAATGAGTTCCGAGCCGATGAAGTAATTCGTGCGCATATGAATGATCTATTAGCCGCTGAGCCAGAAGCCATGCACGTCTTTGCCAATGCGGCCAATCATCGCGCCGAGTTTCAGCGATTGTTCAAATATGTCATTCAGCGATGGGTATCCGGCAATCACGAAAAGCAGGGCCTCGATAGCTGGCAGAGTTTCGTGGACCGCGTACAGGCGGGGCTGAACCGATTGCTCGAGCGGGCGGACAGAAAGGATCACGTCGCTGTTTTCACATCTGGCGGTACGATTACCGCGTTGCTTCAATTGATCATCGGCGTATCGCCCATAACGGCATTCGAACTGAACTGGCAGATCGTTAACACCTCGATCAGCCGCTTGAAGTACCGCGACCAGGACGTAGCGCTGGCTTCGTTCAATAGTCATGCACACTTGGAAGTGCTTAAGAATCCGGAGCTCGTCACCTATCGATAAGCTTCAGCCACCGCGGTTCAAGCCGCACGTTTTTCCCACGACAATAAAGGGTATATCCGATGAGCAACGTCGACGAAACCATCCAGGGCATGAAGGCCAAATTCAATCCTAGCGCTGCAGCCGGCCTGGATCTGGTCTTTCAGTTCAATATCACCGATGCCGAAAACTATTACCTGGTCGTGAAAGACGGCACCTGTGATTTCCAAAAGGGCGAATCGGCCGATGCCAATGTCACGCTGATCATGGATAGCGAAACCATGCAGGGCGTCATCAGTGGTGAAACAGATGGCATGCAGGCTTTCATGGCCGGCAAGCTGCGTGCAGAAGGCGACATGATGCTCGCGCTGAAGCTGAGCGAATTGTTCCCGGCCTGATCTGCCGAGATACAAAAAGCCGAAGTCTCATGACTTCGGCTTTTTTATGCGCTTTTTTGGGCTTTTTGCACGCATCAGGCACCTTGATTACCCGGCAACACCCCGGCCAATAACGGCCGACTCCCCTTGGTGATGCCAGATGGGCGCATTAGATTAGAGGTGTCGGATGGTCAGTGGCGCCGAGGTTAGACGGCAGCGAAACTGGTCATTGAGGCATCGATTACAGAAAAGGGAAAAGCATGGCGCTTACCGATCAGACCAGCCGCATACGCGACGGCGAAGAACTGCCCACCGAGGCCATCGACCAGTACCTGAAAGCCCAAATTCCAGGGCTGGAAGGGATGCCGACTATTTCACAGTTCCCAGGCGGCGCGTCCAACCTGACCTATCTGCTGGAATATCCAAAGCAGGAATTCGTACTCCGCCGCCCTCCCTTTGGTCACAAAGCCAAGTCGGCACACGATATGGGCCGCGAATACCGAATTCTCAACCAGCTAAACGCTGGCTTTCCGTACTGTCCGAAGGCTTACGCCTACTGCACCGACGAGGCGGTTATCGGCTCAGAGTTTTATGTCATGGAGCGGGTCAAGGGCATCATCCTTCGCGAGGACATGCCCGCCGAGCTTGGTTTCACGGCGGAGCAAACCACCGCGCTATGCAAGAGTTTCATCGATAAGTTTGTCGACCTGCACAACGTCGACTACAACGCCTGCGGTCTAGGCGATCTGGGCAAGCCAGAAGGTTACGTCCAGCGCCAGATAAATGGCTGGATCGATCGGTATGAGCGTGCAATCACGGCTGACGCGCCCGGTTGGGAGCCGGTCAAGGCTTGGCTGCGGGACAAGATGCCAGCCGATCACCCCAAGCCTGGCATCATCCACAACGACTACCGCTTCGATAATGTAATCCTCAATCCAGATAACCCGATGGACATCATTGGCGTCCTCGATTGGGAGATGACAACCCTGGGTGATCCGCTGATGGATCTCGGCAATACGCTGGCCTACTGGATCGAAGCGACGGACCCGCCGCCGATGCAGCTGATTCGCAAACAGCCAAGCAATGCGCCAGGCATGCTGACTCGCCAGCAATTTGTCGATTACTACGCTGAGCGGGCTGGCATTCGCATCGACAACTTCGATTATTACTACACCTACGGTCTGTTTCGCCTGGCTGCCATCGTGCAACAAATTTACTACCGCTATTTCCACGGCCAGACCCAAGACAAGCGATTCGCAAAATTCGTACAAATGAATGCCCTGCTCGAGCAAGTGAGCCTGCAGGTTATTAACAACTCGAAGCTGTAACACAGCTCACCAAGAGGAAACCAACTCCATGAGCAAGACCACCCTGTTCAATCTTGACGGCAAAATTGCATTCGTATCCGGCGCCAGTCGTGGCATTGGCGAAGCCATCGCCAAACTGCTAGCCCAGCAAGGGGCCCACGTTATCGTTTCCAGCCGCAAGATCGATGGCTGCCAGGCGGTTGCCGATGCGATCAACGCCGATGGCGGCAAGGCTACTGCAGTCGCCTGCCATATCGGTGAGCTCGAACAGATCCAGGCGGTCTTCGCTCAAATCCGCGAGCAGTTCGGTCGACTGGACATTCTGGTTAACAACGCGGCTACCAATCCGCAGTTCTGCCATATCCTCGACACGGACGTATCGGCCTTCCAGAAGACAGTTGACGTGAATATCCGCGGCTATTTCTTCATGTCCGTCGAAGCCGGTAAGTTGATGCGAGAGCATGGGGGCGGCAGCATCATCAACGTGGCCTCTATCAATGGCGTCACACCAGGCAACTTCCAGGGCATCTATTCAATCACCAAGGCAGCGGTTATCAATATGACCAAGGCCTTCGCTAAGGAGTGCGCTCCACAGGGCATTCGCTGCAACGCCCTGCTGCCCGGCCTCACCGATACCAAGTTCGCCTCGGCGCTGGTCAAGAACGATTCGATCCGCGAAGAAGCCCTACGTCACATTCCGCTGCATCGCGTTGCTGATCCCAGCGAAATGGCTGGCGCTGTGCTTTATCTCGCCAGCGATGCGTCGAGCTACACCACGGGTCTGTCGCTCAACGTGGACGGCGGATACCTCGCTTGATTGGCAGGCCAACATGAAAAAGGGAACCTTCGGGTTCCCTTTTGCTTCTACGAAACCCACCGCTACCAGTCTTTCATCGCCTGCTCTGCTGCCACGTTTGCCGGTTTCGCCAATAGCCCGGTTGGCGCCATCTCGACTGTATAAACGGCTCCATCTGTGATCGGTAAATAGCTAACTCTGCGGGGTTGCGCCTCAAGCATTAGCGGAGCGCACTGGCAACGATGCAACCATGCCCAAAAATCTACGCCTGCCCGGCTATGCCCCAGCTGCACATAGGGACGGCGCGCCTGATCCTGCTGCTCGACGGCAAGGTAGCGGCCGGAGAGCCGCTCCAGCCGATAGCCAGGCTCCAACCCGATGAGCGCTGCAAGCCCCTTCCAATGAAGCGCTCGCAGATCAAGCTGCCAGAGATCGCCCTCCAATGTTACGAAGCGAGTGTTTTGCCCTTCTTGCACCTTCACTTGATAACGCTGCTGACCATCGGCCTGAAAGGTCAGCGAAGCCAGCGGAGTGCCGTGACCCAGCGGCTGATAGGTGGTGACATCCCAGGCGACTAGGCCAATAAGGCCAGCCAGTGAAAGCACCAGCATCCCGACGGTGCCACGTAACCAGCCCAGCAACCAATGACCGCCGGCGAGCATTTTCGCCGCGACCAGCGCAGTAATCATCGCGAGTAACGCGACAACCACCGCAAGCCCTAAATATTGCATTGCCCGCCATTCCCAGCGAAATTCGATGGGGCATTATCGATATGGCCAATCCCGGCAGCCAGCACCAGAGCGGAAGGCTGGAGACGAGTCGACATTCTCCGTCGGACATTGCTTAAACAATCCGTACCGCAGCCTTACGAGCCGCTTGGCGTTGAAACGACGCAACCGGCATGATGCTCCACATGCCCTGTCGATTTTGCTTATGAGTGTTTCAGATGCTGACGTTTGAGCTCGCTACGGACCCCATGGTATTGGCCGCCCTTATGGCCGTCGCTTTCCTTGCGGGCTTTATCGACGCCATTGCCGGCGGTGGCGGCCTGCTGACGCTACCGGCATTGCTCACAGCCGGCTTGCCGCCGCATCTGGTTCTAGGCACCAACAAACTGTGCGCCACCTTTGGCTCCGCTACGGCAAGCTTCACCTTCTATCGCAGAAAACTGTTCCATCCGCGGCAATGGCGATCCGCGCTCGTGGCCACTGCCGTTGGGGCGGCGCTGGGCGCGGGGTTGGCGCATATGATCCCGGCGCGCTGGCTAAATCAGGCATTGCCATTGGTGGTATTTGGTTGCGGGCTCTATCTGCTTTTCGGACAGATGCCGACCACACCGCGATCGGACGCCGCGCCACTAGCCGCAGGTAGGCAATGGCCACAAGGCCTGACACTGGGCTTTTATGACGGCATAGCCGGACCCGGCACGGGAGCGTTCTGGACCGTCAGCAACATGTTGCTCTATCCGCTCGACTTGCTAAAAGCCAGTGGCGTGGCTCGCAGCATGAACTTCGTCAGCAACGGTGTCGCACTTGCGGTTTTCATCGCTGGCGGACAGGTCGCCTGGGCGCTGGGCATCGGCATGGGGCTTGCGTTGATGATCGGTGCATACCTGGGGGCGCGCACCGCAATCCAGGGTGGGTCAAGATTCATCCGCCCGATCTTTATCGCGGTAGTACTGGTACTGAGTCTGCGGCTAGCTTGGCAGCACTGGTTCGGAATGGCCTAGCCGCCGAGCCAGATACAGATCGATCAAGTAACGGGCGATGGATTTTGAAGCCGGCAGCGCAGGCAGATCGTGAATGGAAAACCAGCCCGCATCCTCGATCTCCTCAGGCTGCATCACGATCTCGCCCGATACATATTCGGCGTGAAAGCCAAGCATCAAAGAGTGTGGAAATGGCCAGCCCTGACTGCAGATATAGCTGGGCTCACCAATCGATACGCCAACCTCCTCGTGCACCTCCCGCCTGACACACTGTTCGACAGATTCACCTGGCTCAACGAACCCAGCAAGCGTGCTGTATACACCTGGAGCAAAGCGCGGTGAGCGGGCCAGTAGCAGCTCGTCGCCACGGGTTACCAAGACGATCATGCTCGGCGAGATACGAGGGTAGTGATGAATGCCGCAACTCTCACACTGCATTGCACGCTCGGTAGCATGCTGGCGCATCGGGTTGCCGCAACTGCCGCAAAAGCGATGATGGTTTGCCCAGGTGCCAATTTGCGCAGCGAAACCGAGCATCCGAAACCTTTCGGTATCGTCATCCTGCATCATGAATTGACGCAGCCCCTGCCAACCCGCGCCAGGTACTTCGACAGGGTGCGTCAACTCCATTAGGAACACCTGGTCCCCATCGAAATAACCCAATCCCTGCTCGCTAAGTAACGGCAGGTCGAGGCGCTTCAGCCAATCTCTGGGAAACAGCACGCCATTGGCGTCACAAAGAAATCCTTGCTGGCAATGCACGACAGCCCAACCACCACCGGCGACCGGATCGAGCAGTGCCGGCTGCCATCGCAAACTCATCAGGCAGCCACCGGTAGACCTAATGCCCGCACACTTTCGGTCGCGAGATCCAGCACGCTAACGCGCGACTCGTCGCGCCGCAGTAACGCTCCGCCGTCGAGGTAATACTCGAGGCTGGTTAGCGCATCAGCCAGGGTTTCAAGCATTTGCTCTGGTGGCATTTGTACGCCCTCGAGCATCTGTTTCTGAATAAAGTCGGCACATGCTCCAATCAACTCAGCGGCACGGTCCTGCTCGAGAAAACGCAGGCCGCCACGAACAGCCATCAAGCTGAAAGGGACGTTGGCCAGATGCAATTTCTCCCCATTGGATTCCAGATAGGCTGTGATGGCACGTTTGGCCAAGGCCAGGCCAGCGGTCGCCTCGCCGATAACCACGATGCAGGCTTCGGTGAGCTGATGGTTGGCGAATGCTTCAGCCTCTTGGCCCGGCTGAGCAATCTGGGGCCGCGAATCATAGTGCTCGCCGCGCTCCAGGCTGGCCACCATGCTTTCGACATAGAGCACCGCATCGGCCAACTTCAACAGTACCCGGGGCTCGGGCAGTTGCTCCGCGCTCCAGCCAGAAACCACCGACAGCTGCGCATGCAAGGTACTCGATGCCGAGGACAAGCCCACCATACCCAGCGTCTTCGCCAGCTTGCCGAGCAGGCTATGCAGGTTCGCATACGACTCAGCCGGTGCGGTCTGGCGCTCGATGAGGTCTAGCAGATCTTTGAGGGCTGCCAGCTCTTCGCGGATCGCCGACGAAAGGGAGCGCATCACAGCTTGCCCAGGGCCGGCCAAACGCTGTGACTCTTCCTCGAGAAGATGGTCGGTGAAGGGTAACGAACCAAGCGAGAACGTTTCCCGGACCTGGCTTGCTAACGGCCCACTGCTTTCGGCCAAGGCGACGAGATACAGCAGCTCTTTGAGCAGAACCCTAGGCGGCTCATAGGCATCGTGACCGCTGAGCTGTCGAAGCTCTCGGTCAAGCCTGGAAAACAATTGCTTGCGTGCCTGACGCGGCAACAGCTGGCCATCCAGCTGGGCCTCCAACGCTGCGCTCCCCAGCCAACACAGGCGACCGCCTGGCGAGTTGGCAAACAGAAGATCCAAACGACCCAGCGCTCGAGCCATAAGCTTGAGACTGGCCGATGCATTGTCTTCCCGAATGAAGCCGAGCAAGCCGACCTGATACATCTGGCGCAACCGGCGCGCTTCGGCCGCACGCGCAGCCGGCTCGCGCACCGCAGCCTCGATCGGCGGGCGCGCATGATCGAGGCGGACACTAAAAAAGAAGCTCTCAGGTAGCGGCGACTGCCCACTAACCAACCGCAAGGCATTGATCGGCGGAAGTAGCAGTTCAGGCATTTCCTGGCGGCTGGCGTCGACGCTTTCCAGATACCGTCCGAGCACATACAGCGCGTTGCTCAGCGAGGCCAGTTGACTGTCGCGGTCCTCCCCCGCTCCGACTGGGATATCTGTCGACAGCTGAAGTATTTCCTGCGCCAGCAGTTCGGCGCCGGTCAACTCGATGAGGCGCAGGGTGCCGCGGACCTGCTTGAGATTTTCGACAGCCTGTTGCAGCAGCCCGCCGTTGTTTCTGTCGATGATGAAATGCTCGAGGCTCTGCTCGGCTTCCTCCATGGTGGCGAACAACTCATCGCGAACCAGACTGAGTGAAGTAGCTCCGGTAACCATGCCTAGCGCGCCTCCCGCGCAACGTTTGAATGATGCATCAGTCAGCGAAATCCGGTTTCTGCTTGCTCATATGGGCAGCCATGGCCACCTTCAGGTCGGCTGACTGAAGCATCGCTGCATTCCAGGTGGCGATGTATTCGAGGCCGTCATCGACACGATGGTCGCGCATGTAACGGATCATCTCCTTGGTTCCGCGGATGGCAATTGGCGATTTCGCCGCGATCTCACCCGCCAGAGCGAACACACCCGCCATAAGCGACGGCTGGTCCGGGTAGGTTCGATTGACCAGGCCGACGGACTGCGCTTCCTGCCCATCAACGGTACGTCCGGTGTATGCCAGCTCGCGCATCATGCCATCGCCAACGATTCGCGGGAGTCGCTGCAACGTGCCGACATCCGCTGCCATGCCCATATCGATTTCCTTGATCGAGAACTGCGCATCAAGCGTGCTGTACCGCATATCGCAGGCGGCGATCAGATCGATCGCGCCGCCGATGCAGTATCCCTGGATCGCCGCTATGACCGGCTTGCGGCAATTGTCCACCGCATTGAACGAGCTCTGGAGCTTGAGAATCTGGCGACGCAGGCGTTCGGCGTTGCGGCCGACATCACTGCCCATCTGAGACGCGGCCTGCGCCAGCAGTTGAAGATCGATGCCGGCCGAGAAATGCTTACCCTCGCCGGACAACACCACTACCCGAATGTCGTCCGTATCGTCGATCCATTGAAAGATATCGACTATTTCGCTCCAGAATACGGCATTCATGGCGTTGACCTTGTCAGGCCGGTTAATCGCTACATGGGCGATCTTGTCCTTCAACTCCACACGGAAGGCTTGGTAGTCGGTCACGCTATCATCCTCGACAGCCGAGGCACTCAGTGCCTGAACGGGTTCGACAGTCCTTAGAAAAGGACTGTTCTCAGCCGTGCAACTATAACAACAGCCAACTGAAAGTCGATGCGGGACGATGTGAAGCAGCCCACGCCCTCGCACATGATCTGCTTTGACAACCTGCTATAGCGGCCAGGACTGGTTGAATCCTGCGCTAACCTTCGAGGATGCAGTCGACCGTGTACCTGGCCCCGTCAGGATGCTCTTCGTGTTGCAGCCCATGCACATCAGCGTCGAAACCAGGAAATTGTGCGGCGAACCGCTGAGCGAAGGCGAGGTAGTCGAGTATTGATCGCGTTTCAGCTGTGAAGCGCTCGCCGGGCATGATCAGGGGGATTCCTGGTGGATACGGCACCAGCATGACCGCGGCGATACGGCCTTCCAGCGCCTCGATGGAGACTGCCTCAACCTCACCCCGCACCAGCTTGTCGTATGCATCGGCCGGTTTCATTGCCAACGCCGGTAGAGCGGTATACATCCGTTTCATGGCTTTTGCAGTGGCGTTGTCGCGATAGCAATCATGGAGCGAGTCGCAGAGATCTCTCAGCCCCATCCCAAAGTACTGATTGCCGCCGGCCTGCACCACGGTTGGCAATGCATCACATAACGGCACGTTGTCGTCGTAATGCCTCTTGAACTCGAGCAGCTCGGTCAACAACGTGCTCCATTTTCCCTTGGTGATACCCATGGAAAACAGCACCAGGATCGAATAGAGACCGGTTTTCTCGACAACCAGCCCACGCTCCCAGAGAAACTTGCTGACAACTGCCGCCGGAATACCCCGCTCGCCCAACTTGCCGCCAGCCGTAAGTCCCGGCGTCACCAGGGTGACCTTGATCGGATCGAGCAGCACGTAATCATCGGCGACATCCCCGAAACCATGCCAATCCGCTTCTGGCTGCAGCAGCCAGTCGCTGGTGACCAGCTCGTCCGCCCCATCGACCGCGGATGGCTGCCAGATGCTGAACCACCAGTCGTCGGGCGCCAGATGTTGCCTGAGGTTTGCCAATGCCCGGCGAAAGCTCAACGCTTCATCAAAGGTTTCCTGAATCAGTGAGCGCCCTGCGGGACCCTCCATCATTGCCGAGGCGACATCCAGGGACGCAAGGATGCCGTACTGCGGCGAAGTGGAGATATGCATCATGAAGGCCTCATTGAAACGATCACGATCCAGCTGCCGCTGCTCACTATCGAGCACATGGATCATCGACGCCTGGCTGAATGCGGCGAGCACCTTATGCGTCGAGTGAGTGGTGAATACCAGTGGTCCTTGCTCGCGGGTGTCCATCCCGTAACGCCCGTCGTAGAACTCATGGAACGCGGCGTAGGCGTACCAGGCCTCGTCAAAATGCAGAACGTCGACGCTGTTGGCGAGCGTCCGCTTGATCAGGTTTGCGTTGTAGCAGAGGCCGTCGTAGGTGGAGTTCGTCACGACCGCCAGTTTTACCCTTGGCGAGCGTCCGCGCGTAAGCGGGTTGGCGTCGATCTTGGACTGGATCGATTCCGGCGAGAACTCATCGAGCGGAATCGGGCCAATAATGCCGAGTTCGTTGCGCGAGGGCGTCAGGTACAGCGGAATCGCACCAGTCATGATGATCGAGTGCAGTATCGACTTATGGCAGTTGCGATCCACCAGTACCAAGTCATCTCGGGCCACCATCGAGTGCCAAACGATCTTGTTGGCGGTCGAGGTGCCATTGATGACGAAGAAGGTGTGATCTGCACCGAAGTTGCGGGCCGCTCGGGCTTCGGCCGCTGCTAGCGGGCCGGTGTGATCGAGCAGCGAACCAAGTTCAGGTACCGACACTGACAGATCCGAGCGCAGCGTGTTCTCACCAAAGAACTGATGAAACGCTTGCCCGACGGGACTCTTGCGAAAGGCGACACCGCCTCCGTGGCCCGGCGTGTGCCAGGAGTAGTTGGAATCGCCCGTATGCTGCACCAGCGCGCGAAAAAAGGGTGGCAACAGACCATCCAGATAACTTCGAGCCGCCCGCGCGACCTGCCGAGCCAGGAACGGAACGGTGTCTTCGAACAGATAGAGCAACCCACGCAGCTCATTCAGATCTGCCATGGCCTCGGCTGGCGCATTCTCGATGGTGATCTGTTCGCCAAGCGCAAAGATTGGCAGCTGAGGTGCACGTCGCCGAGCAACCCTTATCAGCCCCACCACATCCTGCAATAGCCGTTGGTTCTCGCCTGCGCCTTCGGCAGCGACCAGAATGCAGGCCAACCCGTGATGAGTGGATGCGACAATCCGGCCTTCTGCGGCACTTCCTGTAGGGAGAATGTGGAAGCCGTCCCGCTCAAGCTCGGCCGCTATTTCACGCACCCGCTCACCGGCAACGGTATCGGCTTTGATGTCGCGATGAACAATAAGGACGGGGAATTTGAGGTCTTTATACATGGGGGCTTCCTGGAGGCATTCTTCTCCAGCGTAGAGGCTCCGTCCCCAAGCACCAAGTGAGAATTTTCCCGCAGTGCCGACGCGCCGAGCTGCGCGTCGACATCACGCCCCTCAGGCAGGCAGTGCTTCAGCCTCGTTGTCGGCAGATTGCTCCAACTGAAGCCAGAGCGGCGTCGCTCCTGCGGCCTTCTCGATAGCGCGCATGCGGACCTCATGCGCGGCAACTTCCTCCGCACTGGCGCGGATCACCAAGGTACTGGCACGGCCGGCTGGCAACCGGCGGATCGGCGTAGCCTGCTGACGCCCACCGCTCTCGGAGTCAGCCCCCTCACCCGCAAGAGACAGGTTGGTTTGCCCGCCTGTCATCGTCAGGTAGACGTCGGCAAGAATCTCCGCATCGAGCAAGGCGCCGTGCAGATCGCGACCCGAGTTGTCGACACCATAACGCTTGCATAACGCGTCAAGGCTGTTGCGCTGGCCCGGATGGCGTTCACGCGCCATCAGCAAGGTATCGAGGATGCTGCAGTGATCGCTCAGCTCGGCACGGTCTTGCTGACCAAGCAGCGCGAACTCGTTATTGATAAACCCTACGTCAAACGCAGCGTTATGAATGATCAGCTGAGCGCCCTTTATGAATTCGAAGAACTCATTGGCGATTTCCCTGAACCGCGGCTTGTCGGTCAGAAATTCATCGGTGATTCCGTGAACGGCGATTGCACCCTCATCAACCTCACGATCCGGCTGCAGATAGACGTGATAATGCCGGCCAGTAAGACGGCGGCCGATGACCTCGACACAGCCAATCTCGATGATCCGGTGACCATCAGTCACTGGCATGCCAGTGGTTTCGGTATCGAGTACTACGCTACGCATGTTTCAATTCACTCAAGCAGGTTGTCGTTTGGCTTGCACTACGCCGCGATTGGCCAGGAGATCGGCACGCTCGTTTCCGGGATGGCCCGTATGCCCCCGAACCCACTGCCAGCTCACTTGATGACGGCTCACCTGCTCATCCAGCAACCGCCAGAGATCGGCGTTTTTGACAGGCTGTTTGGCGGCGGTCTTCCAGCCACGTTTCTTCCAGTTAGGCATCCAGTCATTGATGCCCTGCATGACGTATTGCGAGTCGGTCACCAGCTTGACCTGACAAGGTCGCTTCAGCTCTTCGAGCGCACGGATAGCAGCCATCAATTCCATGCGGTTGTTGGTGGTTTCCGCCTCGCCACCCCAGAGCTCACGCTCCACACCCTTGTAGATCAGCAGCGCGCCCCAGCCACCGGGCCCCGGATTGCCCTTGCAGGCACCATCGGTATATATCTCGACCGTTTCGTCACTCATGAGGAATTCTTTGCCTATTACTGTTCGGCATCGCGGCGGCTGACCTTCGCCACGGGCATCGGCAGCAACTGGCCCATGCGCTCGCGACGGCTCTGGCGTACGGGTCGGAGGCCTACCATAAGCTTTCGCGCCACCAGCAGGTAGAACCCGCCAGTAGGCAATTGCGATCTTTGCCCCGCGGTCTCAAGGCCGGACAACCGCGCCCGCCACTGGCTCGACGAAAGCGGCGGACAATAGCATCCGAACTGCCGTTTCTCCAGCGAGAATCCAAGCAGGTTCAACCAATCACCCACCCGCGTCGGACGAATGCAACGCGCATGGCGAAACGCCTTGCGTGACAGTAGACGAGTCGCGCCCCAGGCACTCCATGGATTGATCCCGACGATCAACAAGTGCCCGCCCGGCCTTACGCTACGAGCGGCCTCACGCAGCAGAGCGTGTGGCGACAGACTGAAGTCCAGACCATGCTGAAGCACAACGACGTCGGCCGCATGCTCGCCGATCGGCCAGGATTGCTCCTCGCACACGATTTCAACACCCGGTAGCGGTGGCCCTACACGAACGCTGCGCTTGATCTTCTGCGGCTCAATCGGAATATTGGCGAATGGCCCGTAATGCACCAGATAGCTGCCGAAACACCGCGAAAGCTGCTCGTTGATCACGCGCTGTTCGTGCTCAAGCAGCTGTCGCCCGGATGGGCCGTCGAACCAGGCACTGGCCTTGTTCATCAGCAGCAGCCAGCGCTCGTCCGATTTGCTACAAGGCTCACTCATGGCTAGCCTCCGTTCGTCGGTTTGGCCGAGCCGATCAATGCCTCCGATCGGCTCAACTCTCCAGGTTGGCTGTTAGGATGCGCTTTTGCTAATCACTTGGCGACCGTGCATATGTTGAAGATAGACGCTCTGCCCGCCTTCACCGACAACTACATCTGGATGCTGCAGGATCCCCAACGTCGTTTCTGCGCAGTAGTGGACCCAGGTGATGCCAACCCTGTCCAGCAATGGCTGGACGCTCGCCCCGACTGGCAGCTGACCGACATTCTGATAACCCATCACCACCATGACCATGTGGGTGGCGTTGAGCAGCTCAAGGCCAGGTACGGCGCAACGGTACACGGCCCGGCGAGGGAAAAAATTCCGGCCAGGGATAATGCGCTGATCGACGGGCAGCGTATTCGCATTCTCGACCATGAGCTCGAGATATTCGAGGTGCCGGGACATACCAGTGGCCATATCGCCTATTTCCATGACGATACCCAAGACCCATGGCTGTTGAGTGGCGATACGCTGTTTGCCGCAGGTTGTGGCCGCCTGTTCGAGGGCACTGCCAGCCAAATGTTCGGATCACTGCAACGGCTTGCCGCGCTGCCGGCATCTACCAAGGTTTATTGCACGCATGAGTACACTTTGAGCAACCTGCGGTTTGCCCAGGCAGTCGAACCGGAAAACCTGGATGTCGCCGAACGCCTCGAACAGGTCATCCGCTTGCGCGAAGCAAAGCGCATTACGCTCCCCGCTGACCTGCGCACCGAACGCGCCACCAACCCGTTCCTGCGTTGCAGCGATCCTCGCGTGGTAGCCGCAGCCAGCCGGCATGCAGATCGCCCACTGGAGACAGCGGAAGTCGTGTTCGCAGCTCTGCGAGCGTGGAAAGACTCCTTTTAATGAAGATCGACCAGTAGCCAAAAACCGAGACGCCGGGTTGACCCACCCGAACGGCATTCCTACACTCCCCCGAATTTGCGCGTAGGGAGCCCACCAGCCAATGCCGTCTGACTCTTCGAACAGCCCACAGCCGGACGCCTTGGCAGCCTCCGGCCGGGCCCTGGCGCTGGCAATCTGTCTCGCTATAACCGGCTGCCAAAGCACCTCTCCCCGAGCCCCGGCGGACAGCAGTGGGCAGGTCCGAGCCGTGCCAATAGTGCAGGACACCCTGTGGCTAACGGACAAGGCGCCGGTGGAAGCGACCTACGCGGACATATGGGATCGCATCAGACAGGGATTCAAGCTGCAGGACCATCTGGCCAGCAATCCGCGCATCGAACAACAGCGCCTGCTGTTCTCCAGTCGCCCGAATTCCATCGAGATGGCAAGCGAGCGCGGCAGCCCGTACATCCATTACATCGTCGAGCAACTCGAAGAGCGCGACATGCCGCTTGAGCTGGCACTGTTGCCAATCATCGAAAGTGCGTACAACCCCTTTGCCTACTCACCAGCTCAGGCCGTCGGCCTCTGGCAGTTCATTCCTTCGACGGGCCGTCATTTCAATCTGCAACAGACCAGCTGGTATGACGGCAGACGCGACATCACCGCTTCCACGGCCGCAGCGCTGCGTTACCTTACGTATCTCCACGGTTTATTCAGCGACGACTGGTTGCTTGCCCTGGCGGCGTACAACGCCGGAGAAGGGACAGTCAGTCGCGCCATCGAGCGCAACCAGAAGCTCGGTCTGCCGACGGATTACTGGAACCTGCCGCTGCCCAGAGAAACACGCGATTACGTGCCCAAACTGCTGGCGCTCTCGCAAATGGTTCAAAGCCCCGAGGCATATGGGCTGAATCTGAGTCCGATCGCCGACGAGCCCTATTTTGAAGTGGTCGCACTGAAGCAACGTATGGATCTTGCTAGGGTCGCCGACATGGTGGACCTGGATGAAGACGAGATCTATCAGCTGAACCCGGCATTCACCCGGCGCATTACGCTGGACGGCCCCCAGCACTTGTTGGTCCCAACCGATAAGGCCGAGATGTTTGCTGCCAACCTGGCGCTGATGAAGCCGCAGGATCTGGTTGACTGGCAGCAGTACAAGGTGCGCCCTGGCGACACCCTTGGCGCGATCGCCAACAAGCATCGGCTGTCCGTCAATATCATTCGTGACATCAATCGTCTTCGCAGTGATCGCCTGCAGATCGGGCAGGTTCTCAGCATTCCCCAGTCGGCCGGCGCAGCTCAATCTAAAGAGCTCCTGCATGCCGTTGCGCGAAGCCAACCGGCACCGCGAAGCTACCGGGTCCGCCAGGGTGACAACCTCTGGGACATCGCCAAAAAACAGAAGATTTCAGTGCGTGATCTACAGCGCTGGAACAACCTCTCTGGCAGCAACCTCAAGGTGGGTCAGGCCCTGTTTCTCCAAGCTGCTGGCAACAACCAGCAGGCCAAACCCGCGCCGACCTATTACAAGGTCAAGAAAGGTGATTCGCTTTATGAGATCGCCAAGCGCTTCAACGTTCAGATCAATCACTTGAAGACCTGGAACCCCAGAGACAGTGCGATGCTCAAGCCGGGCCAGACCCTAACGCTATATATCTCGCGCTGAGGTGTAGCGGGCGAAGCGTCGAGGCAGCCCGCTCAATTGCGCTTGCCGAGCGCGTCCAGGCAGCGCCCCGCCAGTTGGGTAAATCGCTGGAACGCGACGAACTGTTCGTGCTTCAGCGCTCGCCCGGATATTCGATTGTCTGCGTAAAGGACACCGATTTCTCGCGTGCCCGCCATCAATGGCGCAATAAAAAACATTCCTTTTCCAAGCTGTTGGCGAAGCGGCACGGTAACCAGCTCATCGAGGTTATTGCTTGCCGGTACGCCCATCCACAGTGGCTGACGTTGGCGCAGCACATAACTGAAAATATGCGACTGACCTGACGGATCAACGGGCAACACGAATTGCTCAAGCCAGGTCGCGGTCTGCTCACCCGCTGCGCACTTGACACGAAACGAACGCTGCTGATCGGCAAGTACGGTCAGCATTACGCGCTCCAGCCCCGCGCCTTGGTGCAGCCCCTTGAGCAGCGCTTCGAGAATCAAACCGACGTCGCCACGGCTAGCCGCCATCATGCCGAGGTCCTGCATGGCCTGCTGCATCACCAGCAGGTCTGGCTGCAAGAGGCTTGCAGCCCGCTGCGCCTGCTGTAACTGAACTTGCTCCGGGTCAGTGGACGGGATCAGCTTGCACAGTCGACTGGCTCCAAATGTCGTCGCGACGTTGACAGCCTCGTCGGCACTGGCAAGGATCTGCTGCATCGCATCCGCTTCAGAAATGCCGCCGAAATCAGCAAACTCCTTGACCAAGTCTCCCATTTCCGGGCAGCCCCACCCGTGCAGCGCTGCCGCACCGATGCGGACCCCGAGGTTGACGGAGTGTGCTGCGGGGTCTCGCAGATTGCCCGATCCATGAGCGAAACTCGCCAGCTCACCAATATTCCAGCTTTTGATCAGCCCGAGGTTAAGCTGGCGAAAACTGGTACCAAGCACTTGCTCGACCGCTTCGTCATGATCCGTACCGCCCGCCAGCTGCTCACCAAGCTCATCGGCCTGCCGACCACCGCAACCCCAAAACGCAAGCTCACCGACTTCATGGAGCAACGCGGCAATGAAGACCTCTTCTTCGTGCTTGGTCAGAACGTAGCCCGCAATGTTGCGTGCCTGCACCGCCGCATGAAATGACCGCGCCAGCAATTCCTGTAGTTGCTGGCGCGGCGCACGATCCAGCAGTCCGTCGATCAGGCTGACCGAGAGACTGATCAACCGCACATTATCGAAGCCGATCATGACGATGGCCCGCGAGATGGTCTTGATCGTTTCCTGGGAGGGGTTGTAATAGCTGCTATTACCGACTCGAAGCACCTTCGAGGTCAGGGCAGCGTCGCGCAGGAGCACGTCGGCAAGCTGTTGAACGGAGGCATGCTCCTGCTCGGTGAGGCGCTGCAGGTCCTGCACAACCGCCGCCAATGCCGGCAGTTCGGATTGATTCAGGCGGTCTATCCATGACTGCAGCCCATAGCTGGTTTCACTCAAATTGAACGACCTCACCCAACGATTGGGCGGCTGAAGGGAAAGGCAGTTTGCCCAGATAGCCGGCCTTTTTCCAGCGGATACAAGCTGTTACTGTACCCGGCCGAAAAGACCGAAAGCGCCATGGATCGGATTCACCGTTTGATGCGACCCATCCTATTACTGCTGAGCTGTCTGGGACTGAGCTTTCCGTCGTTCGCCACCATTAGCGAAAGCCACGGTTACGCGCAGTTCGGCACTCTTAAATATGCTGAAGACTTTACTCATTTCGACTGGGTGAACCCCGATGCGCCCAAGGGTGGCCGCGTGCGGCTGATGGCGTCCGGCACTTTCGACACGCTCAACCCCTACACTTTCAAAGGCACCAGCCCAACCGCAACACCTGGCTTTTTTCAGTACGGCGTCTCTGAACTGAACGAGCCGTTGATGGTTGGCACCGGTGTCTACGACCCATCCGGCGACGAACCCGCTTCCGCCTACGGGCTTATCGCCGAGACCATCGAGTACAGCGATAATCATAGCTGGGTGGTTTTCAACCTGCGCGACTCGGCTCGATTTCATGACGGGCAACCGATCACGGCCTACGACGTAGCCTTCTCCTATCAATTGCTCATTAAGGATGGTCATCCGCGCTTTCGCACAGATCTGCAGGGTGTCGAGCGCGTCGACATACTCAACCGCCATCGAATTCGTTTCGTTTTCGACAAACCGGATCAGCCCTTGCTGATCATGCGTCTCGGTGAACTGCCGGTATTGCCACAACACTACTGGAAAGATCGCGATTTCCGCGCCACAACGTTCGAGCCTCCACTGGGCAGCGGCCCGTACCGAATCAGTGATGTTCAGCCGGGTCGTCGAGTCACCTTCGAGCGAGTGAAGAATTGGTGGGGAGCGGATCTGCCGGCCAATCGCGGCAAGTACAACTTCCGCCAGGTCGACGTCGAGTTCTATCGCGATACAACGGTTGCCTTCGAAGCATTCAAGGTTGGTGAATTCGATTTTTATATCGAGCATCAGGCAAAAAACTGGGCCAACGGCTATCAGTTTCCGGCAGTTCTGCGCGGCGATGTCATTCGCGCAGAGATTCCGCACGAGATTCCCACCCAGACCCAGGCACTGTTCATGAACGCGCGCCGTTCGACCTTTGCCGACATCCGGGTACGCCAGGCGCTGGGCTTGCTGTTCGATTTCGAGTGGACCAACCGCGCCCTGTTCTACGGCGCCTACCAACGCAGCGAAAGCTACTATCCGAACAGCGAGTTTTCCGCGACCGGGACGCCGGAAGGCGGGGAATGGCTACTGCTTTCACCGTTTCGAGAGCAACTCCCCGCACAGCTTTTCACGGAGCCATTCAAACTACCGAAAACCGACGGGCGAGGGATTCCTCGCGATACTCTACGCAAGGCCCTGGCTCTACTTAAGGACGCTGGCTGGAAGCTCACCCCCGAAGGTCTTCGCAACAAGGCCGGGCGGACATTTAGATTCGAAATCCTGCTCGTCAATCCGGGCCTCGAGCGGATACTTCAGCCCTATGTCGAGAATCTTTCACGGATTGGCATATCCGCTCGTTTGCGCACTGTCGACGGTGCGCAGTACAAACAACGGCTTGACCAATACGATTACGACATGATTTTGACAACGCTGGGGCAGAGCCTTAGCCCGGGACTGGAGCAATGGCTGTATTTCCACTCCAGCCAGGTCGATGTAAAAGGCGGTCGCAACTATGCCGGTATCGCTAACCCGATCGTCGACTCACTGATCGAGAAGCTGCTTGCGGCCAAGACGCGCGAAGAGCAGATTGCCGCCGCCCGTGCCATCGACCGGGTTCTGCTGTGGAATCACTACACCATCCCCAATTGGTACATCAGCTACCACCGTCTGGCATACCGCAATCGGTTCGCCCACATCACCACACCGCCCTATACCCTGGGATTGCGAGCGTGGTGGTTGAAGGACCTGGAGAAGGCACAATGACACGCAACACACGACGGTTGTTTCTACAAGCGGGTAACCTCGCCCTCCTCCTGCTCGCCAGCCTGGCCGAAGCGGCACCGCAACATGCACTGACGCTATACGATGAACAGCCCAAGTATCCGGCTGACTTCTCGCACTTCGACTACGTCAACCCCGATGCGCCCAAAGGCGGAACACTGCGCCAGGCAGGCTTCGGCAGCTTTGACTCGCTCAACCCCTTCATCAACAAAGGGGTCGCCGCCGACGACATTGGGCTCGTGTATGACACCCTGACAACCAACAGCCTGGACGAGCCTTTCACGGTCTATGGCCTGCTGGCAGAAAAGATCGAGAAGGGTCCTGACAACAAATGGGTACGTTTCTACCTGCGGCCAGAGGCGCGGTTTCATGACGGCGAACCGGTAGAGGCTGAGGATGTTGTGTTCTCCTTTGAAACACTGATCAGCAAGGGCGCGCCGCATTACCGTGGGTACTACGCCGATGTCGAAAAAGTCGTGATTGAAAGTCCGCGTCGCGTCCGATTTGATTTCAAGCACGCAGGCAACCGTGAGCTACCACTGATCCTCGGGCAACTGCCCGTCCTGCCCAAGCACTGGTGGGAAAGCAGGGACTTTGCCACTGGCAGCATGGAAGCCCCACTTGGCAGTGGCCCCTATCGCATCGAACGTGCAGAAGCGGGACGCTCAGTTCGTTATGCCCGTGTCGAAGATTACTGGGGCAAGGACCTGGCGGTGAATCGAGGTTTCTATAACTTCGATCACGTCAACATCGATTACTACCGCGACAACACCGTGGCGCTCCAGGCCTTCAAGGCGGGACATTTTGATTATTGGCTGGAAACCAGCGCGAAGAACTGGGCCACTGCCTATGATATTGCGGCCGTCAAAGATGGACGGATCATCCAAGAGGAAATTGCCAACCACAATCCGCAAGGCATGCAGGGGTTCATCTTCAACATCCGCAGGGACCGGCTGCAAGATGCGCGCGTCCGCGAGGCCCTGGCGTTACTCTTTGACTTCGAGTGGACAAACCGTCAGCTCTTCAACGGTGCCTACACACGCACCACCAGCTATTTCGATAACTCCGAGCTCGCCGCCTCGGGCCTGCCCAGCGAGCAGGAGTTGAATATTCTTGAGCCGTTACGCGGGAAGATCCCCGATCAGGTATTCGAAAAACCTTTCGAACTTCCACAGACCAACGCCGATGGCATCATCCGTGCGCAGCAGCGCCGGGCCTACGAACTGCTGACCGCAGCGGGCTGGAAGATTGAAAACGACCAGATGGTCGACGCCGAGGGCAAACCCGTCAAACTCGAATTTCTCTTGGTGCAAGCCGACTTCGAGCGTGTGCTGCTGCCCTACAAGCGAAACCTTGCCAGCCTGGGTATCGAACTGGAACTCCGGCGCGTCGACGTATCGCAGTACATAAATCGATTACGTTCGCGCGACTACGACATGATTGTCAGCGGCTTTGGCCAGTCCAGCTCTCCAGGCAACGAGCAGCGTGAGTACTGGCACTCGGCGAGCGCCGACAACCCGGGAAGCCGCAACTACATCGGGCTGAAAGACCCCGCCATCGATGTACTGGTAGAAAAGCTGATTGCCGCGGACTCACGGGAAGAACTCATTACACGCACTCGCGCGCTGGATCGTGTATTGCTCTCAGGCCACTATGTAATTCCCAACTGGCACATCAAGACCTGGCGCGTCGCATACTGGAGTCATCTGGCCCATCCCGAGACGACGCCCCGTTACGATGTCGGCCTGATGACCTGGTGGATCAAGCCAGATGTAAGCCAACCTGAGCCGAAGCCGGTCGATGACGAATCTGCCGCTGCAGCAGAGACCAGTAAACCCAGTGTGACGGAGCGATAAGCATGCTCGCGTATGTATTCCGACGCCTGTTGCTCATCATCCCGACCCTGTTCGGCATCCTGCTGATCAATTTCATCATTATTCAGGCCGCTCCCGGTGGGCCTGTCGAACAGGCGATCGCCAAGCTGGAGGGCTTCGACGGCGCAACCAGCCGGATTGCCGGCGGGGGATCGGAAGTCGCTACTGGCAGCAACAGCTATCGGGGCGGGCAAGGCCTGGACCCCGATCTGATTGCTGAAATCGAACGCCTTTACGGCTTCGACAAGCCCGCACCAGAGCGCTTCTGGATCATGCTCAGCAACTACCTGCGGCTGGATTTCGGCGAAAGCTTCTTCCGCGATGCCAGCGTGACTGATCTGATTATCGAAAAGATGCCGGTGTCGATCTCGCTGGGGTTATGGAGCACGCTCATCATGTACCTGGCGTCGATTCCCCTGGGGATCGCCAAGGCCACCCGGCATGGCAGTGCGTTCGACGTCTGGACCAGTTCGGCGATCATCATCGGCTATGCAATACCGGCGTTTCTGTTCGCCATTCTGCTGATCGTGCTGTTCGCGGGCGGCAGCTACTGGAACTGGTTTCCGCTGCGGGGACTCACTTCCGGAAACTTCGATGAATTGTCGCTCACCGGCAAGATCATCGACTATTTCTGGCACCTTGCACCTCCCGTTACGGCATTGGTGATCGGAAATTTCGCGACGCTCACCCTGCTAACGAAAAATAGTTTTCTCGACGAGATCAACAAGCAATACGTGATCACAGCGCGCGCAAAAGGCCTGAGCAAAAATCGCGTGCTGTACGGCCATGTGTTCCGCAACGCAATGCTGATCATCATCGCTGGTTTCCCATCGGCCTTCATCGGCATGTTTTTCACGGGCTCCTTGCTGATCGAAGTGATTTTCTCGCTCGACGGCCTTGGCCTGCTCAGCTTCGAGGCTGCCATCAATCGTGACTATCCCGTCGTGTTCGGCACCCTCTTTCTCTTCACCTTGCTTGGACTGGTGGTCAAGCTGATCGGCGACCTGACCTACACGCTCGTCGACCCTCGAATCGACTTCGAAAGCAGGGAGGCCTGAGATGAAGCTGTCGCCGCTGAACCAGCGCCGCTTCGCCCTGTTCAAGGCTCACAAGCGCGGCTGGTGGTCGCTGTGGGTATTTCTGACCTTGTTCATCCTGAGCCTCGGCGCGGAGATAATCGCCAACGATAAGCCGATCCTGGTTCGTTTCGATGGCGACTGGTATGTCCCTGTGTTCAAACGCTATCCAGAGACTGTCTTCGGTGGCGAGTTTCCGCTGCAAGCGAACTACAAAGGTCCGTACATCCAGGAGCTGATCGAGAAGAAGGATGGCTGGATGATCTGGCCACCCATTCCTTTTCATCATTCCAGCATCAACTACGACCTGCAGGTGCCCGCTCCCGCTCCGCCGTCCTGGGAAAACTGGCTAGGTACCGATGACCAGGGGCGCGACGTGCTTGCGAGAGTCATTTACGGGTTCCGGATTTCGGTTCTGTTTGCGTTGACCCTGACCCTGATCAGCTCGGTTATCGGCGTAATTGCCGGCGCTCTACAAGGTTTCTACGGCGGCTGGGTCGACCTTGTTGGTCAGCGCGTGCTGGAAATATGGTCCGGTCTTCCGGTGCTCTATCTGCTGATTATTCTCGCCAGCTTTGTGCAGCCCAACTTCTGGTGGCTGCTCGGCATCATGCTGCTATTTTCCTGGATGAGCCTGGTCGATGTCGTTCGGGCCGAGTTCCTGCGCGGTCGTAATCTTGAGTACGTGCGAGCGGCGCGCGCACTGGGCATGCGCAACGGCGCAATCATGTTCCGCCATATCCTGCCCAACGCGATGGTGTCGACCATGACATTCATGCCGTTCATCCTCACCGGAGCGATAGGCACATTGACGGCCTTGGACTTTCTCGGCTTTGGACTACCGCCCGGCGCTCCTTCGCTGGGCGAGCTTGTAGCACAAGGCAAGGCGAACCTGCAGGCGCCGTGGCTGGGAATCAGCGCATTCATGGTCCTGGCGATCATGCTGACCCTGCTGGTATTTATCGGCGAGGCTGCTCGCGACGCTTTCGACCCAAGGAAATAGCATGACCGAGAACCTTATCGAGGTCCGCGATCTGGCGGTCGAGTTCGTCACCAATGGCCAGGCCCAGCGTGTAGTGACGGGCGTGAGCTTCGATATCCGCAAGGGCGAGACGTTGGCACTGGTTGGTGAGAGCGGTTCGGGCAAGTCCGTCACAGCACACTCAATCCTGCGTCTGCTGCCCTACCCCCTCGCGCAGCACCCGGCGGGAGAAATCCGCTATGCAGGCGAGGATTTACTCCAGGCGACCGAGAAACGCATGCGCGGTATACGCGGAGACCGGATAGCCATGGTGTTTCAGGAGCCGATGACCTCGCTCAACCCGCTGCATACCATAGGCAAGCAAATCAACGAAGTGCTGCAGATCCACAAGGGCCTCAACGGCAAGGCCGCTACGGCGCGCACTCTCGAACTGCTTGAGCTGGTTGGGATACCTGAACCGACCAAACGGATCCGGGCCTATCCTCACGAACTCTCCGGCGGTCAGCGCCAGCGCGTGGTAATTGCCATGGCGCTGGCGAATGAACCCGAGCTGCTGATTGCCGACGAGCCCACCACGGCGTTGGATGTGACGGTACAGCTGAAAATACTCGAGTTGCTCAAGGAGCTGCAGGGGCGCCTGGGCATGGCCCTGCTGCTGATCAGTCACGACCTGAACCTCGTCCGCCGAATCGCTCACCATGTATGTGTCATGAAGAGTGGTTCTGTCGTCGAACAAGCACCTTGCGAGGAATTGTTCCGATCACCGCAGCATCCCTATACACAGGAACTGCTTGGGGCAGAGCCTAGCGGCGGGCCGGTACCGGTTGAGGCGTCTTCGCCGACACTGCTGGAAGTGAATGATCTGCGGGTCTGGTTTCCTATCAAGAAGGGACTTTTCAGGCACACGGTCGACCATATCAAGGCAGTCGACGGCGTCACGTTCAATCTGCCAAAAGGTCAGACGCTGGGCATTGTCGGAGAAAGCGGCTCGGGAAAATCGACGCTGGGCTTGGCCATTCTGCGTCTGATTTCGAGCAGCGGCGAAATCCGTTTTGACAACCAGGCGCTTGAGACCATGTCGCAACGGGCGGTGCGTCCATTGCGTCGGCAAATGCAAGTCGTGTTTCAGGACCCTTTCGGCAGCCTGAGCCCCCGCATGTCGGTGGGGCAGATCGTCGGAGAAGGGCTTAGTATCCATGGTATGGGCTCCGCGAAGGAACAAGCACAAGCAATCATCGATGCGCTGGTCGAGGTTGGACTCGACCCTGATAGCCGGCACCGCTATCCCCACGAGTTTTCCGGAGGCCAGCGGCAGCGAATAGCCATAGCCAGGGCGCTGGTCCTCAAGCCTGATTTAATTCTGCTTGATGAACCGACCTCGGCACTGGATCGAACTGTACAGCGGCAAGTGGTGGAGCTACTGCGCTCACTTCAGGCCAAGTACAACCTGACCTACCTGTTCATCAGCCATGACCTGGCGGTGGTTCGGGCGTTGAGCCATCAGATGATGGTGGTCAAGCAAGGCAAAGTCGTAGAACAGGGAATGGCGGAGGCCATCTTCGCCGCTCCGCAACATCCATACACACAGCAGCTGCTGGAATCGGCCTTCATGATCCCAGCCACTGATGAACAACCAGAAGAGGGAAAAGCACATGGGTTTTCTTACCGGTAAGCGCGTATTGATCGTCGGCGTCGCCAGCAAATTGTCGATTGCCTCCGGGATCGCAGCGGCCATGCACCGTGAAGGCGCCGAACTGGCTTTCACCTATCAGAACGAGAAGCTCAAGGGCCGTGTCGAGGAGTTCGCTGCCGGCTGGGGCTCGGGGCCTGAACTGTGCTTCCCTTGCGACGTCGCCAGCGACGACGAGATCGTCAAGGTTTTCGAAGCGCTTGGCAAGAAGTGGGACGGTCTGGACGGTATCGTCCACTCGGTAGGTTTCGCCCCGGGTGACCAACTCGATGGCGACTTCACCGAAGTCACCACCCGTGAAGGCTTCCGCATCGCTCATGACATCAGCGCGTACAGCCTCGTTGCGCTGGCCAAGGCCGGGCGCCCGATGATGAAGGGCCGCAATGGAAGCATCCTGACGCTTTCCTACCTCGGCGCTGAGCGCACCATGCCCAACTACAACGTTATGGGCATGGCCAAGGCCAGTCTCGAAGCAGGCGTTCGCTATCTCGCCGGCAGCCTGGGCGCTGAGGGTACTCGCGTCAACGCGGTGTCTGCTGGCCCTATCCGGACGCTGGCAGCGTCCGGAATCAAGAGCTTCCGCAAGATGCTGGCGGCCAACGAAAAGCAAACGCCGCTACGCCGCAATGTGACCATTGACGAGGTCGGCAATGCTGGCGCCTTCCTCTGCTCAGATCTGGCATCGGGTATCAGTGGCGAGATTCTCTATGTCGATGGCGGCTTTAACACTACCGCGATGGGTGCAATAGAAGACTGATTCGCCAGTAAAAGAAAAACCCGCACATGATGCGGGTTTTTTTTGCGCTACAGCTCGATCAGAAGGTCTCGATCTCGGCGTCCGCATGCAGCATCTGGCGGTAGGCAGCGAAATCCTGCTGGCCGCTGCGTGAAGCCAGAAAGCGACGATAGTTCTGCTTATCTTCCGCCGAGAGATCCGCTTTTGGCTCACTTACGCCGCTTAGACGAACCACGACGAAATCACCGTTGGCAAGACGAACACTACCGTAACTCGGTTTGTCACTTGTCTCCGGTTTCGGCATCCGAAACACTTGTTGTAGCACCGCCGGCTCAACGCCTTCCTGGTTGCGAGAAGCGGCCTCGATCGGTTGCCATTGCTGTTCGATCTGCCCGCCATCACGCAGCGTAGCGATCAGCTGAGTGCCTGCTTCGAGAGCTTGCTCTGCCGCCTTGCTGCCCTTGAGCTGAGTAACAATGTCGTCCTTCACCCTATCGAAGGGCAACACTTCAGGTTGCAGGTGCTCTTTCACGCGGACCGCAACGACGGTATCCGGATCCAGTTCGATTACGCTGCTATTAGCACCATCGACCAGAACCTCATCACTGAACGCAGCCTGGACAACCTGCCGATTCGATGCGACCCCAGCCCCACCCTCACGCCCGAATGCCTCGGTCGTTTGCACTGAAAGGCCCAGCTCCTGTGCCGGCTGAAGAAGGTCGGATGATTCGAATGCCGTGTCCTCGAGCTGCTTGCTGGCTTCGACAAAACGCTGCTCGACCTGTTGCGCCTTAAGTTCGCGCACCAGCTCCGGCTTCAGGCTCTCCAGGGTCGGGATCTCTGGCGACTGAACGTCGAGCAGCTTGATCAGATGCCAGCCGAAGTCAGAGCGAACCGGCGCAGAGACCTCGCCTTCACCCAAGGCGTACAGCGCCTCCTCAAATGCCGGGTCATAAACGCCCGGACCGGCAAAGCCGAGATCGCCCCCTTCATTTGCGGAACCAGGATCTTCTGAAAGCTCCTTCGCTAACGCCGAGAAGTCCTCACCAGAGGCCAAACGCTTGGCGATCTCGTCGATTTTCTTCTTGGCAGCGGCATCGCCACTATCATCGGTTTCGATCAGAATATGCGCCGCACGACGTTGCTCTGCCAGAGCGGCGATGCGCTGCTGATACAAATCCTGCAGCTCCTCCTCCGAGACCTCGACCTGATCAAAGAAGGACTCCTTTTTCAGCTCGACATACTCGACGATAACTTGCTCGGGCGAACGAAAGCGGTCTGTATTTTCTTCGTAATATTCGCGCGCTTCGTCATCGCTTACGTCAACCGCGGCCGTTTCAGCCGGCACGGTAACAGTTGCGAAATCGCGCGTTTGCTGTTCCAGCCGAGCAAATGCTTCGATCTGCTCATCCGTGACGAAACCTGAACCGGATATGCCTGCGCGGAGTTGGCCGATCAACATTTCCTGCTTCAACAGCTCGCGGAACTGCAGCCGGGTATAACCCATTTGCTGAATTACCTGATCGAAGCGCGCAGCATTAAACGCACCGTCCACTGCGAATTCAGGCGTCTGCAGGATCAGTTGATCAAGCGCTGCTTCGGAAAACGCGAAATCTGCATCGCGCGCCCCTTGCAGCAACAGTGCTCGATCAATGAGCGCCCGCAGCGATGATTCGCGTACCAGCTTGTCGTCCAGCATTGATGGGTCGAAGTTTCCTCCGAGCTGCTGGGCCAGTTGCCGACGTTGCATGTTCATAGCCTGGTTGAGCTCATCCAGTGATATCTCTTCACCGTTGACCTCTGCGGCATTGCGGCTGCTGCTGGCATTGAAGATGGCGTCGAAGCCGGTCAGCGCCAGCAGCACTACGATGATGCCGATGATGGTTTTGGCAATCCAGCCTTGTGAATTGTCCCTGATATTCTGAAGCATGCGTCCCCCAGGAGTCAGCTGCGCAGTCACCGCTGCAGCGCGGGAATCCGGATAAAAAGAAAGGCGCATCCAGGGATGCGCCTTCTCGGAGCTTTTGGAGCAGTTGGGCCTAATCCCCCAAGCCCGAACGCAACAAGCAGTGCCTGTTCGACTAACCGCTCCAAGCCAGGGCCAGCGCTAACTGACAGCCGGCTGGATCGAAGACGCTTAGTTAACGGCGTCTTTCAGGGCCTTGCCCGCTTTGAAGCCAGGGATTTTGGCGGCCGCGATATCGATCGGCTTGCCAGTCTGAGGATTGCGACCAGTGCGCGCAGCGCGCTCCTTGACAGCAAAAGTACCGAAACCAACCAGCACCACGGAATCACCAGCCTTCAGAGCACCTGTGACGGATTCAATAACTGCATCCAGCGCGCGGCCAGCAACAGCTTTCGGGATATCAGCAGATGCGGCGATAGCATCGATCAGTTCCGACTTGTTCACTCTAAGTCCCCTTATTTCTGTTGAGTCGTATCTTTAATTTTAGGTGTAAGCAAAGCTGTGCCGAGATAGCAAGTGCACAAAAAGCCGGCTTATATCAAGGCCGCCGAAAATGTGTCAAAAAAGCCTCTCGGACTAATGCGTGCTGATTCGCTCCTTGGAATCAGACTCGCGCTTGTCATCCTTTGCAACGATATCGGGAGCCGCGTCAGGCAAGGGCTCCGGCGCGTATTGCAGCGCAATTTGGAGGACTTCGTCAATCCACTTCACCGGTTTAATCTGCAGGTCTTGCTTAATATTGTCAGGAATCTCTTTCAGATCACGCTGATTCTCTTCAGGAATGATCACCGTTTTGATACCGCCCCGGTGTGCCGCGAGCAATTTCTCTTTCAAGCCACCGATAGCGAGGACCTGGCCACGTAGGGTGATTTCCCCGGTCATGGCGACTTCGGCCCGAACCGGAATCTGCGTCAGTGCCGAGACCAACGCGGTACACATACCGATACCTGCGCTAGGGCCATCTTTCGGCGTAGCCCCTTCAGGGACATGAATATGAATGTCCTGTTTCTCGTGGAAATCAACAGCAATACCAAGGCTCTTCGCGCGACTACGCACTACCGTGAGCGCCGCTGTAATGGACTCACCCATCACATCGCCCAGCGACCCGGTCTTGGTCAGTCGCCCTTTGCCGGGCACCACTGCCGCTTCGATGGTAAGCAGTTCGCCGCCAACCTGAGTCCACGCCAAGCCGGTGACCTGGCCAACCTGGTCTTGCTGTTCGGCAAGCCCGTAGCGGAACTTGCGAACGCCCAAGAAATGCTCGAGCGATTCGGCGGTTACGCTGACTTCAAAACGCTTTTCTGCCGCATGCTCCTTCACCACCTTGCGGCATACCTTGGCTATCTGACGTTCAAGTCCGCGAACGCCGGCTTCCCTGGTGTAATAACGGATAATGTCGCGAATGGCCTCATCATCGAACAGCAACTCGGTCTTTTTCAGCCCATTGGCCTGAACCTGCTTCGGAACCAGATAGCGAATGGCGATATTGATTTTCTCGTCTTCCGTATAACCCGGTAGACGAATGATTTCCATGCGGTCAAGCAGCGGCGCTGGAATATTCATGGAGTTGGCAGTGCACAGGAACATTACGTCAGACAGGTCGTAGTCGACCTCGAGATAGTGATCGTTGAAGTTGTGGTTCTGCTCAGGATCAAGCACCTCCAACAGGGCAGACGCAGGGTCTCCACGCATGTCGTTGCCCATCTTGTCGATTTCATCGAGCAAGAACAGCGGATTGCGTACACCGACTTTGCTCATCTTCTGGATCAGGCGGCCGGGCATTGAGCCGATGTAGGTACGACGATGCCCACGAATCTCGGCCTCGTCCCGCACGCCACCCAGCGCCATGCGTACGAACTTGCGATTCGTCGAGCGTGCGATCGACTCGGCGAGCGACGTCTTGCCGACGCCTGGCGGACCTACCAGGCACAAGACTGGACCTTTCAACTTTTTCACCCGTTTTTGCACCGCGAGGTATTCAAGAATCCGATCCTTGACCTCTTCGAGGCCGTAGTGATCGGCATCCAGCACCTCCTCAGCCTTGGCGAGATCGAGGCGAACCTTGCTAGCCGCCTTCCACGGCACGTTAACCAACCAATCGATGTAGGTCCGCACCACGGTCGCTTCCGCCGACATAGGCGACATCTGCTTGAGCTTGTTCAGCTCGGTGGTTGCTTTGGTATGGGCGTCTTTACTCAGCCCAGCATTCTCGATGCGCTTCTTGAGGTCATCGATTTCGTTGTGGCCTTCATCGATATCGCCCAGTTCCTTCTGAATGGCCTTCATCTGCTCATTCAAATAGTACTCACGCTGGCTGCGCTCCATCTGCTTCTTGACCCGACCACGGATACGCTTCTCGACCTGTAAGAGATCGATTTCGGCATCAAGCAACGACAACACATGCTCGACGCGGGCCGGCAGATCGGTAATCTCGAGAATCGCCTGCTTTTGCTCGATCTTGAGCGCCATGTGCGCGGCCATTGTGTCAACCAGACGCGCCGGCTCGTCGATGCTTGCAAGCGAGGAAAGCACCTCAGAAGGCACCTTTTTACCCAGTTGAACATACTGCTCAAACTGGCTCAGAAGACTACGGGTAAAGACCTCCGCTTCGCGCTCTTCGATCTCCGACTCGTCGATCAGAGCGACGTCGGCTCGACAATGGTCCTCGACGTCAAAGAAACGGTCGATAACCCCGCGCTGTTCTCCCTCCACAAGCACCTTGACAGTGCCATCCGGCAGCTTGAGCAGTTGCAACACGGTCGCGACCGTACCCACACGATATAGCCCATCTTCGCTCGGGTCGTCATCGGCTGGGTTCTTCTGGGCCAAAAGCAATATCTGCTTATCGCCGGCCATTGCGGATTCTAGGGCCTCGATGGATTTTTCCCGCCCAACGAACAGCGGAATCACCATGTGCGGGTAGACCACTACGTCGCGCAGCGGCAAAAGGGGCAATTCGATGGTTGTCTTCATAAATTCAGCTCTACGACGGCCATACGGCGGTAAACGGGAAATTCATACCCTGGCAATCAAGATGAGGGCGCGCGATGTAAAAAACAAGGAGAGGAAGAAAAGCAAAGGGGCCCGGAGGCCCCTTGTTCTGTCACGCGTCAGGCGCGGCCTTGGCAGGCGGCTCGCTGTTTTCGTAAATAAGCAGCGGCTGAGAAGTACCTTCGATAACGCTCTCGTCGATGACTACCTTGCTGACGTCCTTCTGGGAAGGAATCTCATACATGGTATCCAGCAGTACGCCTTCGAGAATCGAACGCAGCCCTCGAGCACCGGTCTTGCGCTCCAGCGCGCGAGTTGCGACTGCTTTCAGTGCATCGGTACGGAACTCCAGATCGACACCTTCCAGTTCGAACAGCTTGCTGTACTGCTTGGTCAGCGCGTTCTTCGGCTCAGTGAGGATCTGAATCAGCGCCGCCTCGTCAAGCTCGTCGAGCGTGGCGATTACGGGCAGACGGCCAACAAACTCCGGAATCAAGCCGAACTTGACCAGATCGTCTGGCTCAACCGAGCGCAGCGACTCTCCGATCTTCTTGCCCGGATCCATACTGCGAACTTCAGCATTGAAGCCGATTCCGCCTTTGGTCGAACGACCCTGGATCACTTTTTCAAGTCCGGCAAACGCACCGCCGCAAATGAACAGGATGTTTCGCGTATCTACCTGCAGGAATTCCTGCTGCGGATGCTTGCGACCACCTTGTGGCGGAACAGAGGCAACGGTCCCCTCGATAAGTTTCAGCAACGCTTGTTGCACTCCTTCCCCCGAGACGTCACGGGTGATGGAAGGGTTGTCCGACTTACGCGAAATCTTGTCGATCTCATCGATATAGACGATACCCATCTGGGCTTTTTCTACATCGTAATCGCACTTTTGCAGCAGCTTCTGAATGATGTTCTCAACGTCCTCGCCAACGTAACCGGCTTCGGTCAGCGTGGTGGCGTCAGCGATGGTGAACGGAACATTCAGCAGCCTGGCCAGCGTCTCCGCAAGCAGCGTCTTGCCTGAACCGGTCGGCCCGATAAGCAGTATGTTGCTCTTGCCAAGCTCAACTTCTTCCTTCTTGTCGCGCTGGTTGAGTCGCTTGTAATGGTTGTACACAGCCACAGCCAGGATCTTCTTTGCGCGCTCCTGACCAATCACGTACTGGTCGAGGATGCCGCTGATTTCCTTGGGTGCAGGCAGTTTTTGCGACGTGCTCTCGGCCTGTGCCTCTTGCACCTCCTCGCGGATGATGTCATTGCACAGGTCGACGCACTCGTCGCAGATAAAAACCGAGGGCCCGGCAATCAACTTGCGTACTTCATGCTGGCTTTTGCCGCAGAAAGAGCAATAGAGCAGCTTGCCGGAATCCTCGCCGTTGCGGGTGTCAGTCATTCGATCGATCCAATCGGGGAAGGCTTGTAATACAAGATGAAGGCAAATGCAGGCATTTTCAAGGGCGCGCAAAGCGCACATGACGGATGCCCGCTAACTGCGCCCTCCTAGACCAGCGTTAGACCGGCAGCTGCCGCTTTTCGTGAACTGCATCGACCACCCCGTACTCCAGCGCTCGCGTGGCACTCATGAAGTAGTCACGGTTGGTGTCGCGCTCAATCGTTTCCAGGTCCTGCCCTGTATGGTGGGCCAGCAACTGGTTCAGCCGCTCACGGATGAAGAGGATTTCGCGAGCATGGATATCGATATCCGACGCCTGCCCCTGAAAACCACCCAGTGGCTGATGAATCATTACGCGGGCATTCGGAAGGCAGAAACGCTTGCCTTTAGCTCCGCCAGCGAGCAGGAACGCGCCCATGCTGCACGCTTGACCGATACAGGTGGTAGAAACGTCTGCCTTGATAAACTGCATGGTGTCGTAGATAGCCATACCGGCTGTCACAGACCCGCCCGGGGAATTGATGTACAGGTGAATATCCTTCTCGGGGTTTTCCGCCTCGAGGAACAGCATCTGCGCGACAATCAGATTGGCCATGTAGTCTTCAACCTGGCCGACCATGAAAATAACCCGCTCCTTAAGGAGGCGGGAATAGATGTCATACGCCCGCTCACCACGGGCGGACTGCTCGATGACCATTGGCACGAGGCCGCCAGCGGCCTGAATGTCTGGTGCTTGCATAAACGGATTGCCGGGCATGTCCAACGATACTCCCTATGTAACGCCGCAAAGACATAAGCCAGCTCGAGGCTGGCTTATGAAAGTGCATTAAACGGTTGAAGAGGCTCAGGCAGCTTGCGGGGCTTCCGCAGGCTTCACTGCTTCTTCGTAGGAGACCGATTTGTCGGTCACTTTAGCCTGCTGCAGGACAGTATCTACAACTTGTTCTTCGAGCACAACCGAGCGAACTTCGTTCAACTGCTCGTCGTTCTTGTAGTACCAGGACACGACCTGCTCCGGCTCTTGGTAAGCGGAGGCCATTTCCTCGATCAGCTCGCGAACGCGCGCATCATCTGGCTTGAGCTCGTACTGCTTGACCACTTCGGCAACGATCAGGCCCAGCACGACGCGACGCTTGGCCTGTTCTTCGAACAACTCGGCCGGCAGCTGATCAGGCTTGATATTGCCACCAAACTGCTGGACGGCCTGAACGCGCAGGCGGTTCACTTCGTTGTCAATCAGAGCCTTAGGTACTTCGATCGGGTTGGCGCTCACCAGACCTTCCATGACCTGGTTCTTGACCTTGGTCTTGATCGCCTGGCGCAGCTCGCGCTCCATGTTCTTTTTGACTTCAGCACGGAAGCCTTCGAGGCCGCCTTCCTGCACGCCGAACTGAGCAAAGAACTCATCGTTCAGTTCGGGCAGTTGCGCAGCCTCTACACCGTTTACGGTAACGGTGAATTCGGCAGTTTTGCCTGCCAGGTCGAGATTCTGGTAGTCCTCAGGGAATGTCGGGTTGATGACCCGCTCTTCACCAGCCTTGGCGCCAACCAGTGCGGACTCGAAGCCAGGAATCATACGACCGGAACCCAGGACCAGCTGCGTACCCTGCGCGGATCCGCCAGCGAAGGCTTCGCCGTCGATCTTGCCGACGAAATCGATGTTCAGCTGGTCGCCGTCTTCAGCGACACGATCAACCTTTTCAAAACGAGTGTTCTGCTTGCGCAGGATTTCCAGCATGTTGTCTACGTCAGCATCGGCGACGTCAGCCTGCAAGCGCTCAACTTCGATGCCGTCCAAACCGGCCACTTTGAATTCAGGGAATACCTCGAACGTCGCGATGTACTCCAGGTCCTTGCCCTTTTCGAACACCTTCGGCTCGACTGCCGGCGCGCCTGCCGGGTTCAGCTTCTCGGCAACGACGGCTTCATAGAAGGTAGCCTGAATCAGATCGCCCAATGCTTCCTGGCGTGCGGCCGCCTCATAACGCTGACGGATGACGCTCATCGGCACCTTGCCGGGACGGAAGCCTGGGATTTTTGCACGGCTGGCGGTCTGTTGCAGACGCTTGTTGACTTCGGTCTCGATGCGCTCGACCGGCACGCCAATGGTCATGCGGCGCTCAAGAGCGGAGGTGCTTTCAACAGAAACTTGCATGGATTTTCCTCGTTGCACAGACATAAGCCGGCATTCCGGCCCCAGAATGGGCAAGCATTCTAGTGGCTCGTATCGGAGAAGTCACCCTACCTATCAGGCCGCAATCAAACAGAGCGGCGTGAGTCCGTTCTGGGTGCCTGCGCCTGCAGTCGCACACAAAGCCGTAACTGATGGATCAGCAACGGGCTATGCACCACACATGGCTACACGGCCGAGACGACCTAGCGAGTGAGTACCATCGATGCGGCACGCCTACTGCGCCTTATAAGTGAGCGCTTGCCGGTGCAGCTCTCACTTGAGTGGTCTATGTTTTGGGTAGCGGTGTGACCGACGCCGAGCAAGAGGATGAGGATGAGACGAACCATGACTGATGATCTGGGAAAGCTGGTGTTAAGGGTTTCGCTGGGTGTGCTGATTCTTTTGCATGGGCTCTTCAAACTGCAGAACGGCGTCGACGGGATTATCGGCATGCTAGGTAGCCATGGGCTGCCCGCTCTTTTGGCTTACGGCGTATATATAGGTGAAGTGGTCGGGCCGGCGTTGGTCATTGTTGGAGTGTTTACTCGTGTGGGCGCATTGCTCATCGCCGTCAACATGCTCGTCGCCTTTGGACTGGCCCACCTGCAAGAGCTGTTCTCGCTCGGCCAGATGGGTGGCTGGGCGCTTGAGCTGCAAGGCATGTTTCTGTTTGGGTCAATCGCGGTCGCCCTGCTGGGTGCTGGCAGATTCAGCGTCGGCGGGATCGGGGGGCGATACAACTGATAAGCGTGCCTCGAAAAACGACCGGCGACAGGGGTTGGAATGCCCGTTGCTTGGCGCGATAGCGCCGGCGACTGAAGGATCGCTGCGCAACGATGTTCACTTTGCCCGAGAACAATCAATTGTTTGGAGTCCGGCCACATCAGTGCCCATGATAAGCCGATGACCGCGTCTGTTCCGATACGTCAGCCCTGCCCACCTGCCGCCTGCATCTGTGGACGCGAGCAGTTGCTTGAGGCGCCCAACAACAATGATCTGCGTATTCTCCGGCTGACGCGCCAGGAGGAAAACCGGCTGATTTCCCGCTTGGAAAACCTGGAAGACCTGGCAGACCTTGAGCGCATGCAGCGACGCATCTACGAGCAGTTGGGGATTCGCCTTCATATCGCACCGGGGTTCAGCGAAGTGCGCAGCATGCGGGGCATTCGCATCGACATCGATGAGTTGCCAGGCTTGTGCCGCAAGACCCGGCAGTCGATCCCGGCTGCGATCCGCCGCGGTCTGGAAAAGCGCCCGGAAATCGCGTTCAGTCTGCTCAATGCACACGATCTGTTGCGCGATGCGTGAGAATCGGGCCGAGCTACGACCGAAAGCGCGCCGTTGGCACTCACGGTTGCCATCTGCGATAGTTGCCCGGCCGGCCTATCGCGCTGGTCTGCTGCTAGCCCACAAGGCTGGCAGTGCTTGTGACGCCGTGCGAGTCCTGCTGCTTGCTACCCGCCCGCAGCCTGTCGCGTCCTTCGCGCAACCCGCGCGTTTCGATGGTTCACCTGCCATCGCTAAGCCGATCGCTGCTGTCAGTGCCCGGCCGTTCGCCCATAACAACCAAAACACCAATCCGAACAAGGACGCCCCATGAAACTGACCCGTTGCTTGACCGCACTGGCTGCCGCTGCTGCGCTCTCTGCCACCTTTGCCGCTTCGGCCCGTGAATACTCCGTTTCCACTGTGCTTTCCGATGCCTTCCCCTGGGGTCAGGCCGCGCAGAAGTGGGCGGACCTGGTTGAGGAGCGTTCGAATGGCGGAATCACTTTGCGCGTGTACCCCAACGCTCAGCTGGTCGCTGGCGACCAGACCAAGGAATTCTCTGCCATGCGGTCCGGATTGATCGACATGGCCGTCGGATCGACCATCAACTGGTCGCCACAAGTTCCGGAGCTCAACCTCTTCTCCCTGCCCTTCCTGATGGCAAACAGCGCCGACCTCGACGCCATCACGCAGGGCGAGGCTGGCAAGCAGGCGTTCGCTGCTATCGAAAAACGCGGCATCGTCCCGTTGGCCTGGGGTGAAAACGGGTTCCGTGAGATATCCAACTCGGTCAAGCCTGTGAAAACGCCTGCCGACCTGAAAGGCCTGAAGATCCGTGTAGTCGGTTCGCCCCTGTTTCAGGACACATTCACGGCACTGGGCGCCAACCCGACCCAAATGAGCTGGGCCGACGCCAAGCCGGCGCTGACTACCGGTGCAGTTGATGGCCAGGAAAACCCGCTGTCGGTGTTCGACGTGGCACGAGCCGATCAGGTCGGGCAGAAATACCTGACGCTCTGGCATTACATGGCTGACCCACTGATTTTCGCGGTTAACCAGCGGATCTGGAAAGAGCTGCCAGAAGCCGACCGCGAACTGCTGCGCCAGGCGGCCATTGACGCCGGCAAATGGGAGATCGAGTTGTCGCGCAATAGCGAGGCCAAGCGCTTGGAAGACATCCGCGCTCGCGGCGTCGAGGTCACCGAACTGAGCGAGGCCGAGCAGCAGGCGTTCGCCGATGCGACTCGCAGCGTGCAGGAAAAGTGGACGTCGAAGATCGGCGCCGATCTGGTCGAAGCGGCCCGCACGGCCGTAGCAAAGTAAAAACCGTTCTACCCGGCGGCGCGATGCCGCCGGGATTCGAGGAAACCCATGAACAATCGACAGGACGCGCGCCTTGAGCGCGTGCTGGCTACCCTGGCGCTGGTAATCATCAGCCTGATCAGCCTGGCCAATGTGATGGTGCGCTACTTCACCGATGCATCATTCGCCTTTACCGAAGAACTCTCCGTTTTTCTCCTTGTGATTCTCACCTTTGCCGGCGCATCGGTGGCCATGCGCAGCAACCGTCACATCCGCATCGGATTTGCCGAGCGGATATTTCCGCGCCTGCGCACACCGCTGATCCTGCTGCAGTGGCTGGCCAGCGTATTGGTGCTCGGCATGGTCATCTGGTATGGCGGGCAGTTTGCTCTGGAGGAATACCAGTGGGAGTCCGAATCCCCTGGCCTGGGGCTGCCGAACTGGTGGTATGTGGTCTGGCTGCCACTGCTGGCGTTGTTGATGGGTATACGCCTGACCCAGATGACGATCGACCGGCTGCGCGGGAGGCTCACCGATGAGCCCTGATCTATGGATGCTTGCCAGCTTCCTGCTGTTGTTGCTGATCGGCGTACCAGTGGCATTTTCGCTGGCGCTGTCCGGCGCCATTGGCATCCTTGCCGGCCTATCGCCGGACATGCTCGCCACGCTTGGCACCAATACCTACAACGGTGTCGCCAAATATCCGTTAATCGCCATTCCGCTGTTCATCCTCACGGGGCTGGTGTTCGAGAAGTCTGGCGTGGCGCTGCGTCTGGTGCGCTTCGCCCAAGCCTTGATCGGCCCGCGCCACGGCGGCCTGGCGATGGTCGCGATCCTGGTCTGTCTGATCATGGGAGGCATGAGCGGCTCCGGTCCGGCCGATGCCGCCGCAGTTGCCATGGTGATGCTGCCGAGCATGACCCGCGCCGGCTATCCCAAGCCGTTTTCGGCAACGCTGATCGCCGCATCCGCCTCGACGGCGATTCTGATTCCGCCGTCCATTGCGCTGATCCTTTATTCCATCGTCGTTCCAGGCGTCGACTTGCGGGCCTTGTTTGCAGCCGGCCTGTTCCCCGGAATCATCGCCGGTCTTGTGCTGCTACTACCGGCCTGGCTGTTGGCTCGTCGCTACGGCTGGGAAAACCCGGAAGGTGCTGAGCGCCCGCCGCTTGGCGAAAGCTTCCGTCAAGCATTGCCGGCGCTCTTTGCTCCCGTACTGATTCTTGGCGGTCTGCGCAGCGGCCTGTTTACGCCGACCGAAGCCGCAGTGGCCGGCGTGACCTACGGCGTGGTTATCGGCTTGTTCGTTACGCGCGAACTGGACTGGCGCAACCTCTGGCGACTCTGTGGCGAGGCAGCGGTGATCTCCGGCGTAGTGATGCTGATTATTGCGTTGGCCGGCATCTTCGCTTGGGCCGGCACCATGCTTGGCACCTTCCGTCACCTCGCCGAATGGCTGATCTCGTTGTCTGATAACGGCACGGTGCTGTTGATCCTGGTGATGATTGCGGTGCTGCTGGCCGGCATGCTGCTGGACGCAATTTCCATTTATCTGATCCTGATGCCGATCCTGATTCCAGTGATGCAGCACTTCGGCTGGAACCCGGTGTGGTTCGGTATTTTGCTGGCAATGAACATCGCGATCGGCCAGTTCACGCCTCCCGTCGCAATAAACCTGTTGGTTACCGCAGAGGTCGCCAAGATCCGTCTGGAGCAGACGGTTGGCTGGGCCATGCTGTTCGTTCTGGTTATGGGCAGCGCGCTCATCCTGGTGGCGGTTTTTCCGGAAATTGCGTTGTGGTTGCCTAGAGTGCTGGGCTATGCGGTCTAGCTTCACTCGAGCTCGCTGGAGCTGACGAGTCAACCGACGGAGCGACTGCGGGGAAGAGCGATGTCGGTCACTGACATCGCCCGTCCTGCACGCATGAAATAGAGCAAATCGAGCGCTGCCCTGACAGCTTGAACTAACAGAACAAGCAGTTTGCTGACGCTTCTCAGTATGGATCCGTTGTCAGCTACCCATCGCCGCCATCGGGACGCACCCGTGGTCCGCAGACGGCTTGCTCGGAACGGTTGTAGGTGCGGCGCGCTGCTGCATGACGATGTCCAGGACGCGGCTGGGCAGAATGTCGACGTCATCGAAAGTAATCAGCTGGCCCGGTTCGACCGCACGTCGCAGCGCGGTCTTGCGCAGCAGGCCGATCGGGACGTGATCCGGATGCTGATCGAGCTTCAGTGCCTCGCCGCGAAACTGGAATCCGCCAATGCCTCGCTCGATCAGCTCACCTGGCCGCATGGCTCGCTTGGCAATCGCTCCCACGCCCAGGGTCGGCGCAGTGGAATTGTTCAGCAATACATCACCACCATTGAGCACGCGACGCACGGTTTTGCCGACCTCCAGCGAACAGAGATGGAACGGGCGCACCAGCGTGTAATAAGGTCCAGGGCCAAGCTTGAAATACTCGATTGCAGCACGCTGGTCATCATCGTGGCGGCAGACCAGAAACACACCGCCGGCTGGATAGCCGGAGGGAACCACGTAATCGACAAGGGGCTGTCCCAGCCGGTCGGCCATCATGCCCAGCAGGTTGCCCGATTCGGTCAAATTGGTCGAAGCCAGACCTTCCAGCCCCTGCTTGGTAATAGTCGCGCCCAGACCGTTGCCAACAATGGCCTGTTCGATCTGCACCTTGGTGCCGTCAGTGAATGAAGTGGTCTGGTCTACGCTTATGCCCTGTCGCTTTGCCCAGTACCTCATGTCTTCAACCGAGGGATTGTGGTTCAGATAGCCCTTCATGTTGCCGTAGACCAAGGGCTTGAAACCCATCATCAAGGCTTCCTCATGAAGTGCCGCCAATGAACCCGGCTGGTCACCCTCGGCCTCGGTAATGAAGCCTTTGGCCGCCAGGTACGACCCTGTGGTGACCTGCAGTTCGGCGTTGATTGTCACCACGGGCAGGCCAGCCTCGAACGCGCGTTCAATGACCTCGGTGCCATGAAACACATCGCCGCTGCACTCCACAATCAAGTCCGCGCCATCAATAAGGTGGTCCACGGAATTGGTGAGCCGCTCGGGCAGCGGAAAGTCAGTAAAGGAATTCAACGGCCGACGGGTCAAGACGCGCGAAATTTCCACATCCTGGTAGTGCTGCTTGATCAGCCGAATAAAGCAGTGAGCGATCATCCCTGTGCCGGATACACCGATCTTCTTCTTGATATGCGAGGTAGACATGAGCGAATCCATTCAAAAGGCAACGACGTTCTGACCGCAGCGGCAGGAAAAGATTTTACGGCACGGTAAATCGGGCCTGTCGCCGTTGGCTGGCACGGTTGCGTTTGCAAAAACCATGTACTGCAAGCTAAGCGTTAGCAGCGCGATTCAGCCAATTGATTAACGGCACTGGAGATGAGCGATTTCGCGGTATTTTTGTCGCCAGACATCAGAAGCAAAGGAAGCGGCGTTGCACCGCTTCCTATTGGCCGAACTTAGCTGAGCGCGGCTATCGCTGCGTCATAGTTCGGTTCGGAACCGATCTCGGCGACCAGTTCGCTGTGAAGCACCTGGTCCTGCTCATCCAGAACGACAACTGCGCGAGCCGATACGCCAGCAAGCGGACCGGTTGCGATCAGTACACCGTATTGCTCGAGAAACTCGCGCCCACGCATGGTGGAGAGATTAACGACATTTTCCAGCCCCTCGGCGCCGCAGAAGCGCTTCTGCGCGAAGGGCAGATCGGCGGAGATGCACAGGACTACGGTGTTGGCCAGATCGTTGGCCTGCGCATTGAATTTGCGCACGGAGGTCGCACAGGTCGGCGTATCGATGCTCGGGAAGATGTTCAGGATCTTGCGCTTACCTGCAAAGCTGGCGAGCGTCACATCGGACAGATCACCGCCTACCAGACTGAACGCCGCGGCCTTCTGGCCAGCTTGCGGAAAGCTACCGGCGACCTGGATGGGATTGCCTTTAAGGGTTACTTCAGTCATGTAAATTCCTCTCAGTCATGGGGCCGCGCGCATCGTCGCGGCCCCGGATTTTCAGACGGCCTTCGTACGGGCGAAGTATTCCTTGGTCAACTTGACCACCACTGGGCTCAGCAGCAACAGTGCAACGAGGTTGGGAATAGCCATCAAACCATTAAGGGTGTCCGCCAACAGCCAGGCGAAATCGAGCTGGGCAATTGCACCGAACGGAACAGCCAGCACCCAAATGACGCGGAACGGCCAGATCGCTTTGGTGCCAACCAGAAACTCCCAGCATTTCTCGCCAAAATAGCTCCAGCCAAGGATCGTAGTGAAAGCAAACACTACCAGTGCGATGGTCAGCAGCGCACCACCAACACCAGGCATGGCGGATTCGAAGGCTGCAGCAGACAGTGCCGCACCGCTTTCGCCACCGGTCCAGACTCCCGAGCAGATGATCGCCAGGCCGGTGATCGAGCAGATGATGATGGTGTCGATAAAAGTGCCCATCATCCCGATCAGGCCTGAGCGTACCGAGCTCTGAGTAGTACCGGCGGCCTGCGCGATACCAGCAGTACCGAGGCCCGCTTCGTTGGAGAAGATACCGCGCGCAACACCGAAGCGAATGGCGGCCATAACAGCCGCGCCGGCAAAGCCGCCAGTGGCCGCGATTGGCGAGAAGGCATGCGTGAAGATCAACTCGAACGCCCTGGGAAGCTCAGCGGCGTGCACCACCAGCACGACGATGCCGGCGATGACGTACGCAACGCACATGAACGGAACCAGCGCCGCCGCAACTGCGCCGATACGCTTGATGCCGCCAAGAATGACCATGCCCACAAACAGCATGGTGACCAGACCGGTTATCCACAGCGGTACGGCAAAGGTAGCTTCCAGCGCCAGCGCCATGCTGTTGACCTGCACCATGTTGCCGATGCCGAACCCAGCCAGTCCGCCAAAGATGGCAAAGGCGCCGCCCAGCCACAGCCAGCGCTTGTGCAAGCCATTCTTGATGGCGTACATCGGTCCACCGACGTGTTCGCCGCGATCATCCTTTTCACGGTAATGCACTGCCAGCACGACTTCGCAGTACTTGGTCGCCATGCCTACCAGCGCCGTGCACCACATCCAGAACAGCGCACCCGGACCGCCAAGAAAAATCGCCGTGGCGACGCCGGCAATGTTGCCAGTACCCACGGTGGCGGCCAGGCAGGTCATCAGCGCCTGGAAGGGGCTGATCTCACCTGTTTCCTCATCGCCCTTGACACGTCCACGCCAGATCAGCCCAAAGCCCGTGCCGATATGCGACAACGGCATGAACTTGAGCATGACCATGAGAAAGAAACCGGTACCGAGGATCAGTACCAGCATGGGTGGTCCCCAGACGAGACCGTTGACGCTATTGACCAGGTTTTGCAGGAATTCCATTCAAGGCACCCTTATTGTTTGTGTTAGACATCCTTGCCCGTGCGGGCCGAGCGGCACGAACAATTGAGCGGCGACATGAGTACACCGGTTCAACCGCTGTCCGAACGACCCGGTAATACCCCGACTTCAATGTCCGGAGCGTTACCGACAACCTGCAGGACTCACGCTAGAGCCTCGCATCAGCCGCCATGCAAGGAGCGACCGAGCGATCCTACCACCACCTTCTGCACTTGACGCCACACGCTTTATGCGTGATCTACGGAAGATGATCTGTGCAAACGAGCGACTGACCGGTCAGCCCGTGAACCCACGACAGGTTGCCGCATACGGAAGCCTCTGAGCGTAGCCCAGGGCAGCGCCAATGCCAGTCGATCAGTAAGGATTTTTTCCCTGTTTATTGCCTGAACTTGATCAGAAATCGCGCCGGTAAAAGATGTCCAGCGAACTGGCCAGCCCGCTGGCCGCTTCGAGGAAGATCCGCTTGGTCAGTTGATAGCGCAACGCGACCGTATTGGCAGGCTCGAATACCCCAACGCCGTAACGCAACGTCAACCGATCCGTAAGCTTCCCGCTTGCAACCACGCTGGTGTCCGCGCCGCTACCCTCGGTGTCCAATTGAAACTCCTCGATACCCAGCCGTTGCGCAACATTCCCGGTGATCGACGCGCTGCCAGCCAGGCCAAGCCCAAGCGCTGCCTGGGCCAGAAGATTGCTGTCGCCGGTCTCGGCACCCAGTGGCCGACCAAGCACCAGATAGGACAATGCCTGCTCCTGACTCATGGCTGGTTCGGCGAATACGTCGACGCGCGGCTGCTCGGCACTCCCAGTGATACGCAGCCCCGCAATCACGTTGTCGTCTTCGATCCGTCGAATAGCTTCGATATCCAGATAGGGCTGCGACAGCACGCCCGTGAACAACAACCGGGCGCGGCGGATCGTCAGGCGCTGGCCGTACGCGCGGTAACGACCCTTGTTAAGACTAAGCTCGCCGCGCGCGTCGAAGTCATCGCCGATGTGCAAATAACCAGCAAGGTCGGCGGTCAGCCCGAAGCCCGAGAAGCGCAGCCTGTCCTGCCCGACTTCAACATCCACATCCATGCGAATCGCCAGCGGCGGCTTCGTCTCTTGCGCTTCGGCGCCAACAATGACCGCATCCTCGGATACCTTGACGGTCGAGGGTGGCAGTTCGCGGACGGTAATTTCTCCCCGCGGCACACGTAGTTTGCCGCTTACCGCTAATTGCTCGTCAGCCAGCTGGATACGCAAGTCAGGTGCAATTTCGAGCTCAGCATAAGGCTCGACGATAACCGGCAGTTGGCTGCCGCTGATCCGAAGATCAAGATCCAGCGCCTGCTCCCAATCGACCATTCCTGCGATCTGTCCCTGGCCCTGCTCCCCGCTGCGCCAGTCACCCTCAATGCGAACCCGCTCGCCATCGATGACAGCGGTGATCTCCAATTGCTCGAAGCTGACCGGCAGCTCAGCACCCGCAATCTCGCCTTCGGTGAGCGTTAGCTCGCCATTAATCTGCGGCTGTTGCAGCGTGCCCGAAATCTGACCATTGCCATTCAGCTGACCGTCGAGTCGCTCGACCTGCGCGACAAAGGGTTTGAATACAGACAGATCGAAATGGCTGAGCTGGAAATCGCCAGAGACCGGCTTGACCTCGCCACTGGGATCCACCTGCAGTTGGACATCCAGATCGCCAAGGTCGCCTCCCTCGAATAGCAGCCTGCCATCAACCTGTTTCGGCGTCAGCTGACTGTTCAGTGACAAGGTCTGATAAGGAAAATCCAACCACTGCTCGCCATCCCGCATGCGCAAGACGCCTGGTCCGGCGTCGACACGGATAGTCCCGTTTGGACCCGCGCTCGGCAGATCCAGCGCCAGGTCAGCGTTCACTTCGCCTTGCCAGATCAGATTTTCCGGCAGGTATTCAGCGAGGGACTCAAGCGGAAAGTCCCGCAGGCGATAGCGCAACTGTGGATCGGGTTGCAGCCGCTGATCATCGGCACACAGCGTGGCTTGCCCTGAGAGCCAGCAGTGCGCGCCAAAGGTGATCCGGCCGCTCTCCAATCGCTGTAGAGTCGCGGGGTCGCGCAACGCCCATTGCTGGCCCTGAGCATCCAGTTCGGCTTCCATCAAGCGACCCCGCCAATCGCCACCTTCAAGCCCACCAGTCAACGCCAGGGACAGGTCGAGCAATGGGCCTTGCAGCTGAACTTTGGCCTGATGCGCCGTTTGTGTGCCTTCGGCGCTCAGCTGCAGCTCGCCGATCTCGGTCGCTCCGGCCTGTAAGCCGCTGGCGTCGAGGCTCAACTGGCCACGCTCGCCCTCGGACAGGCTCGCCGCCACCTGCAACTGGTCGACCCGATTGTCCTGAAACGCCATCCCGCTGCTGCTCAACGCCAGTTTCCCCTGTGGCGCGTCCGGCGTGCCCGACAGATCAATGTTGCCGATCAATCGGCCGCTCAAATCAGGCCAGAGCTGGCCCAGGCGTGACAGATCAATCGCCAGGTTCGCCTCAAGCGTCTCGGCCCAGCGCCCTTTGCCCTGGATGCGGTTATCGCCCAACTGCAAATCGACCGTCGGCAGGCTCCAGGTCGTGCCCTCGCCGCTCGCCTGCAGCTGAAGCTTGAGCGGCTGCTTGCGCAGCGTTCCGTTCAAGTCGAGGGTGGCCTCGGCCTGCAAGGCTTCGTTTCGCAAGGCGCCGCTGCTGCTGAGCGTGCCGCCGATCATTCCTGGCAGCTCCGCTACCCAGTAAGAGGGGTCGAATTCACTCAGCTCGAGCCGAGTGGTCCAATCGATTCCATCTGCGAACCCAACGCTGAGGCTGCCCTCGGCCCTGCCCTGGCCGGCCTGCAGTTGCAGCTGCGGCAGATGGACGACTTCGAGGTTGCCGCTGACCGGGCTTTGCAGCGTGAAGTCACCCGAGGGGCCGGTCAGCGCCGCGTTGAAATTGCCCAGGTAATTGCCGTCGTCGTACTGGATCTGCGCATCGAGGGTTCGCAGCGCAACAGGCGGTTCCTGGATATCGGGATAGAGGCGGCGCCATGGGAAATTGCGCCAGGCCAACTGGGCTTCTGCGTCCAGGCCATCCTGCCAGCTAACGGCACCGTTCAAGTCGACGCGCTGCTGCTCGCCCGCATCCAGGCTAAGCGCTGCAATCTCGGCATGGGCCGTGTCGACCAGGCCGTTCAACGCAACAGCCACCGCACCGCCCTCGCCTTGCAGATTGCCGTCACCCACCAGGCGGTAGCCCTGTTCCATGTCGCCTTTAGCGGTCAGCTCCAGCGCCTCCAGACGCAAGGCATCAGGCAACCCCGGGGTCGCTTTGAAACCTTTCACCGCCAGCAGCAGGTTCGCTGGGAGCTCCGGTTCCAGAGGCCGCACCCAACCGCTGAGCGCGGCCTCCAGATAGCCCTGGCTTTGCACGTCGACCATCAGGTGTTCGCGCAGCTCGCCATCGACCCCAAACTTCACCGCCCAAGGCTGCTCGTTTGGCGAGCGGATCGCCGCGCTACCCTGCAGGGCCAGCGGCCAGTCAGCGTTGGTTTGCAGGTGGCCGGAGAGATCCAGCACGACATCTTCACGTCGAACTTCCAGCGCCCTGATGACCAGCCCCTGATCATCCCAGCCTGCCCGCAGCTCGGCGCCATGCAATTGCTGCGCACCATTGAGGTTGACCGCACCGATATCAACGCGCTCGACGCGCAGCTCGAGCGGCAGATCAAGATCAGGCAGGTTGAAAGGCTCGCTTGCTGCTTCATCCTCTGGAGCTGGAGGAAACGTAAGTTCGATATCACCCGTGATCAGCTCTTCGATGCAAAGGGTTTTGCGCAGCAAGCAAACAGGCGACCAGCTCATCTGCGGCGATGCCACCTCGACACGACGACCGTCCTGTTCCCATACCAGGCGATCTGCCTGCCAACGCCCAGCTAGCTGGCCCGTGAACTGCTCGATCTGCAGCCCAGGCACTTTGCTCAGCATCCAACGGCTACCGGCGTTAGTGCCGAGTACCAGACCGATCGATACAACAATCAGCAACAGCAGCGCCAGAATGGCCAACAACACCCAACTGACGATTTTTGCGCTGCGCCTCAAAGTTCCGGCCCCATGGAAAAGTGCAGGCGAACCCCACCCTCGCCGCCCAGCGGATGGGCCAGGTCGACGCGAATCGGCCCAACTGGCGAGACCCAGCGAACACCGACACCCACGCTGCTCTTGAGGCTCGGCAACTCCAATGAGTTGAAGGAATTACCCTGATCGACAAAGGTCGCCAATCGCCACTTTTCGGTCAGTGAGTACTGATACTCGGCGCTGACCGCGAGCTGGTAACGCCCACCGATTCGGTCTCCGTCGGAGTTGGTTGGTGACAGGCTCTGGTAATCGTAACCGCGCACACTTTGATCACCACCGGCGAAATAGCGCAGCGATGGCGGTACGTTGGTGTATTCGTCCGTCCAGTTACCGCCCACCTCGACCCGCCCAAGCAAGCGATGCCGAGCGCCCAGGGTGGTCAGGCCCTTGACCGTCGCGTTGGCATGGATCAGATCAGCATCCGAAAAAAACCCTTCCTTCGCTGCACCCAGCTCGAACCTCAGGCGATAGCCATGACTGGGATCGAGACGGTTGTCGCTGCGCAGAAAGCTGTACGCCACGCCAGGCATCAGCAGGGTACTGACCCCGGAATCATCGCCCAGCTCGTACTGTTCATGACGCCACTTCAACGACCAAACCCGCTGCCAACCGCTGGGCAACCTGCGGTGCCACTCGGGACCGACCGTCAGCAGGCGACTCAGGCTGTCTTTATCGCTCAGCTCTTCGTACTGATAGCCAGCCGCATAGCGCAGCTTGTCAGTCAAAGGCGGGTCCAGCGGCACGTCATAGAAAAGACCCACATTCTGCCGCGGCGCGGACAGTTCGGACTCGATGCCGTAGCTGTGGCCCTGCGGATTGACCCAATGACGGGTGAAATCGAAGCGTATGCGTGGCCCGACATCGGTCGAATAGCCCAAACCGAGCCCGAGCGTGCGCGGCTCTCGCGTGGTCAACTGCACCGCAACGGGAATGCGTTGCTGGTCGGCATTGGCCGGATTGGCATCGACCCGCACCCCTTCGAAGTAGCCGCTGGACTGCATCGCCTGGTTAAGTTCGGCGATCAGCTCCGAGTCATAGGGTGTGCCGGGTTCGAACGGCACCATGCGCTCCAGCAGATCCGGGTCAAAAGGTGATTCACCTTCGAAGCCGACATCACCGAGCAGATAGCGCGGCCCGCTGTTGAACACCAACTCGACATCGGCGGTATTCGTGTCGGGGTTGATCTCCAGCCGTTGGCGCTCGAAGCGTCCGTCGAAAAACCCGTAGCGCGAAGCTTGGTTGAGGATCCGTTGCTTGGCCGCTTCGTACTGCCCGTGATTGAGCACGGCGCCTGCCTTCAAGGTGTTACGCGGCACCCGAAACGCCTGCAGCTGTGCGGCTGGCCCGTTGACCTGCACGGTGATATCGCGCAGCCGAACCGGCTCGCCGGGCTTGATTTGCAGCGCCAACCGCGGATTCTCTCCATCGGTGACGCTGGTTTCGATTTCAGCGTGGTAATAACCCAACGCCTGCAGCGCTTTGTTCGCCTGTTCCTGGGCGATACGGCTGTAGCGCAGCAATTCTTCTTCGTTACGATCGCCAAGTTCGCCAATGTAGTTCTCGACGTTCTCGCGCAGCGCATCGTTTGATGGCATGACTTTGACGTCCAGTTCAGCCGCGTACACCACTGATGCACAGCACAACATGAGGCCTATTGGAACTACACAGCGAAGGAGACGGATAAGCATGGCCACGGATGCTAGCACGCTGCGCACTGGGCTTCGGCAAAGTGTCGATGCGTGTAGCACGGCAGATACAGCGTCAAACAGATACATGGGGATACTTCTTTGGACACTATCAATACGACTGTCACCCCTGCCCATTCGTTCTAACGACTGGATGCCTCGATCTGTCGCGGCGCCGGGTGGAAGAACACATGCTCGATCACCGGTCCGATGGCCACCTGGCCGATCTCTTCGTAACCCTGACGTGCATAGAAGTGGAGGTAGCGAGGGTTACCGGTGTCGATCACCAGGCCCTCCGATGCGACATCCGCGGCACACCAGTTATGCAACGCTTCAAGAAGCTGCTCGCCATAGCGCTGTCCCTGACACTTGGGATGGACCGCCATTAACGGCAAGACATGAAAAGTGCCCGGTGGCAGGCAGCCCAGTACCGCAGCATGGTAATCGAGGTAGCGCCGTGTGCAGCGCAAGCCCGCGGTGAGCAGCATGCGCAGGCGCCAGGCCCAACTTTCGGTGATCTCCAGGCGACGTTGTGGTGGCGCGATCAGCGCGACGGCAATCAGTCGATCATCAAGGAGTAACCCCAACGCCGGTTGCCCCTGCAGCAAGTGTTGATTGACCAGCTCGCGCACGGTCGCGCGGACCCGTTGCTCGTAGCCCGGGCGGTCGGCTTCGAACAGATAAGCGAAGGTCGGTTCGTGTCGGTAGGCGTTGTACAGAAGCGAGCGTATTTCTCTGGCGTAACCACTGTCGAGCATTCGTACGTCTGCAGTCATCGGCATGGCGGTTCTCTTGTTGTTATATTCTGTCGCTGATTTCACGTTAGCAGCCGCATCCGGGTTCTGCCGATCTGGAACCGGGCTGACGATTACGACTCGCCGCAGCGCTGCGATAGCCCGTAGAATCCCGGTTTTTGCCGGAGCCGTCTTCGATGAAGCTTGTCTCATTTAATATCAACGGCTTAAGAGCCAGACCTCATCAACTTTCTGCCATTATCGAGAAGCATCAGCCTGATGTGATCGGCCTGCAGGAAACCAAGGTGTCTGACGAACAGTTTCCGCAAGCCGATATTGAAGCCCTCGGTTATCACGTCCATTTTCACGGCCAGAAAGGGCATTACGGCGTCGCACTGCTGTCGCGGCAAGCCCCATTGGAGATCCACAAGGGCTTTCCCGGTGATGGCGAGGAGTCGCAGAAGCGCTTCATCTGGGGCCGTTTTGCCGATGCCAACGGCGAGCCGGTTACCGTGATGAACGGCTACTTTCCTCAGGGCGAGAGCCGTATCCACCCGACCAAGTTTCCTGCCAAGACCAAGTTCTACGCCGATCTCCAGGCGCTGCTCGAAGAGCGCTTTACTCCGGAGCAATCCGTAGCCGTGATGGGGGATTTCAATATTTCGCCCGAGGACTGCGACATCGGCATTGGCGAGGTTAACGCCAAGCGCTGGCTGCGTACGGGCAAGTGCAGCTTCCTGCCGGAGGAACGCGAGTGGCTGACGCGACTGAAGAACTGGGGGCTGCAGGACAGCTTTCGCACACTCAACCCGGAAGTGGTCGATCGCTTCAGCTGGTTCGACTACCGCAGCCGCGGCTTTGAAGACGATCCACGTCGAGGCCTGCGCATCGATTTGATCCTTACAACAGCGGGCCTACACAACCGGGTAACCAACTGCGGTGTCGACTATGACATTCGCGGCATGGACAAGCCGTCGGACCACTGCCCGGTCTGGATCGAGCTGACCTGACTATTCAGCGCAGCGATACGAGCCGCGCGCTGCGCACAGTCGCGCGGCCAGTTTGCGAAGTGGTGCTCAACCTGAGCCGGCCCCAACCTAACGTCATATAACGGTAAACAAACCTTCTTAATCTCCCGGCTTCTTTGGAAAGGGAGACTCATTGCATGGCCTGTCTAGCATCCGCACGCATCACGGGGAAACGGGCGCTCAGCCTGGTCATTGCGGGGCTGCTTTGCATGAGTCCGCTGGTGATGAGCGCGCCATTGCAAGCCCTCCCGGTTGACGGTCCGGTTCTGCGGATTCAGGGGTCCAACACCGTTGGCGCCAAGCTCGCGCCGATGCTTATCGCCGGAATGTTCGAAGCCCGGGGCCTCAGCTCCGTTCGGATCAGCCCTGCTGGCAAGAAAAACGAGCAGCGCATCAGCGCGGTCGATAGCGCAGGCCGAACCTTTCATGCACGGGTTGCTGCCCACGGCACCGGCACCGGGTTTGCCGGCCTCAAGGATGGCTCCTCCGATCTCGCCGCCGCGTCGCGCCCTATTAAGGACAGTGAATACACCAGTCTGGCCAACCTTGGTGATCTGCGCAGCGCGGATGCCGAGCAGGTGATCGCCATCGACGGACTGGCGATCATCGTCAACCCGGATAACCCCGTCTCATCACTCAGCGTTGAGCAGGTCGCAAGCCTGTTTGCCGGTGAAATACGCAACTGGAAGGCGCTCGGCGGTAAAGACGTTCCGGTGGAATTACATGCACGGGATGATCAGTCGGGCACCTACGACACCTTCAAGGAGCTGGTGCTGGGTGCACAGAACAAGACGCTGGCGGCGGACGCAGCACGCTATGAGTCCAATGATCAGCTTTCGCAGGTCGTCAGCACCCGTCCCGGCGCGATTGGTTTTGTTGGCCTCGCATCGGTGGGCAAATCCCGCGCGTTGGCGATAGCCGACGGCGATTCGCTGCCTATGCTGCCCAGCACCGCGCTGGTAGCGACGGAAGACTACCCGCTGTCGCGGCGGCTGTTTTTCTATGCGAACCCGACGCAGCAGTCGCAGTGGACTCGAACCTTTCTGGCTTTTGTGCACAGTGCTGCTGGGCAGGCCATCGTTGCCGAGTCTGGCTACATCGGACAAGCCATCAACGCGATAACCCTCTCCCCATCGCCCGACATGCCGCAGGCTTATCAGAGCCTCGCCACCCAGGCGCAGCGTCTGACAGTGAACTTTCGCTTCGACGAAGGCAGCGCGCGCCTGGACAACAAGGCGCAACGTGACGTGGAGCGCCTGATCAAATATCTGCAAAGCACGAACAAGACCATGAGCGCGGCAGTCCTGGTTGGATTTGGCGACGCTCGTGGTGACCCGGCGCGTACCGCTTTGCTGTCCAAACTCCGCGCCATGGCTGTGCGTAGAGAGCTGGTTCGCGGTGGCATACTCGTCCAGAACATCAATGGTTTAGGTGATGAACTTCCAGTAGCGTCGAATACGCAGAGCGGTCGTATCAAGAACCGCCGCGTCGAGGTATGGGTGTATTGAGCAAGTTTGAACCAGTGCAAGATCGTATCGGTCGATAGCCCGCGGCGTACTGTCACGTCGCGGCGGGCGCAACTAAGCTCAGGCGACGTTCAGCAACGGAAATGAATCATGTATCTGGTTTGTGGCGAGGCTTTGTTCGACGTTTTCGCAGCCCCAGCGGGTGCCCGGCGCAATCGCCTGACCCTTGAGGCGGTGGCTGGCGGCTCTCCTTTCAATGTGGCGGTCGGCCTATCCCGGCTGGGAACGCCGGCCGCGCTGTTCACCGGCATGTCGCACGATCACTTCGGTCAGCAGCTGCGGCAGGTGCTTGAGGATGAGCGTGTCGATACGCGCTATCTGGTCGACTTCGATGCCCCTACTACGCTGGCGATGGTGGCTGTGGGTGCCAACGGCTCGCCCATCTACAGCTTTCGCGGCGACGGCTGTGCTGATCGGCTGCCACGCGACGAGCATCTCGCCCCGCTCGGCGATGAGGTTCGCGGCATCCACGTCGGGTCCTATTCCATCGTCACCGCGCCGATCGCCGACACGCTGCTCTCGGTGGTTCGCCGCGAAAGCGAGCGCCGGCTGATCTCGCTGGATCCCAACGTCCGCCTCAACGTCGAACCGGACCTCACCCGCTGGCGAGAGCGTGTCGAGGCAATCGCCGCGCTTGCGCACCTGATCAAGGTCAGCGACGAGGATCTCGCTCTGCTGTATCCCGGCGAAGCTCCGGAAGCCATTGCCCAGCGCTGGCTGCAGGGGCGTTGCGAGCTGGTCCTGCTGACACGCGGTGGTCAGGGTGCTCAGCTGTTCAGCGCTCACCACGGTGAGCTCTACGAAGCCGCCACAGCGGTGGATATCCGCGATACCGTAGGCGCTGGCGACACCTTCCAGGCGGCGCTGCTCAGCTACTTGCACGCCCATCGGTTGGATTCGCCCGCAGCACTGGCACAGATCGAACGCGATCAGCTTCAAGCGCTGCTCTCATTCGCCGTTCGGGCAGCGGCCATCACCTGCTCCCGCCGCGGTCCGGACTTGCCGTATCGGTACGAAATCGATTGATCGGTTGGCCACAGCGCTGTGAGCGTCTATAACCCCAGGGGACAAGAATAAGGACGACTGGACCGGGCATGAAAGCGCTGAAGATCTCCGACCCATCCTATGAGTTGATGGACGATCACCACGGCAACTCCCTGATTTACCGGGAGCATGGCTTTCCGTGCCCGCTGGTGCGCTGGCACAACCACAAGGAGTACGAGCTGCACCTGATCGTTGCGAGTTCGGGCAAGGTCTTCGTCGGTGACTATGTGGGTAACTTCGGGCCGGAGAGTCTGTTTCTCACAGGCCCACATCTGCCTCACAACTGGATCAGCCAGGTCGATGACGGCGAAGTCGTGGCCAAGCGCGACATGCTGGTGAACTTCACCGATGAGCTGTTCGAAGCGGGCAATAGCGTGTTCTCCGAACTGCGCAGCCTCACTCCAATGCTTGAGCGCTCGCGTTACGGCATCGAGTTCCGTTGCCCGCACACCATTTCCGAAGCCAGCCGGCTGATGCACCGCGTTGCGGACAGCCGTGGCGCCACCCGCCTCGGTTATTTCCTGATCATGCTTGAACTGCTCGCCAGTTGTGACGACTACCAGCTGCTTTCCGGGGCCACTTCGGCACAGCTCGGCGATGAGCATCACGCAGACCGCACCAACATGGCGGTCAACTACATCTTCGACAATTACATGCGTGAGTTGCCGCTCGAAGAGGTCGCCTGCCACCTGGGCATGAAACCGACCTACTTTTCGCGCTTTTTCAAACGTGCCACCGGTCGGTGCTACGTCGAATTCGTCAACAGCCTGCGCATCAGCAAATCCTGCGAATTGCTGCTGGACACCGACAAGCCGGTCACCGATGTGTGTTTCGAATCGGGCTTCAACAATCTGTCCAATTTCAATCGCCGCTTCCAGCAACTCAAGGGCATGACGCCTTCCTGCTATCGCCGCCTGATCGAGCAACGGCTGACCGAGCAGAACCTGGCAAGCTGATACGCATCCTCGCGTCCCGCTGCATCAAATGACGTCCCGCCGTACCCCTCTTTGCTCACGTCTATTGGTTTCAGACCGCGGCTCTAGCCTGAAGAGACGGCGCTTTGTTGCGCTGCGATGCCCTCTACCCCGCTCTTTTAACCGATGCCCAAGGAGTGCAAAAAAGTATCAGACAATGTGCAGTCAGGGCTTTGTGACCCGACGCCTCCAGGGTTGTAATGCTCGCGAGCCGCTCGTACCGCAGTACGCGAGCAACAACAAAAACAATAAGCGCTTCCGCCCCCTGGCCGCGGAAGAGGAGTTCCAGATGAAATTGACCCATTTGCTGCTCGGTTCCACCTGTATTGCGATGATCGGTGTGACGCACGCTGCCGCCGAAACCATTACGGTTGCCACCGTCAACAACGCGGACATGATCCGCATGCAGCGCCTTTCGAAGACCTTCGAAGAACAGCATCCTGACGTGGACCTCAACTGGGTCGTACTCGAAGAGAACGTCCTGCGCCAGCGCTTGACCACCGACATCGCCACTCAGGGCGGCCAGTTCGATGTGCTCACTATCGGCATGTATGAGGCCTCGCTATGGGGCGCAAAGGGCTGGCTGGCGCCCATGACCGACCTCCCCGAAAGCTACAAGCTGGACGACGTTTTCCCATCGGTTCGTGAAGGCCTTTCGGTGAACGGCACGCTGTATGCGCTGCCGTTCTATGCCGAAAGCTCGATGACTTACTACCGCAAGGACCTGTTCCAGGAGGCCGGGCTGGAAATGCCGGAGCACCCGACCTGGACGCAGATGGCGGAATACGCCAAAAAGCTGCACAAGCCGGGCGAAGAACAGTACGGCATCTGCCTGCGTGGCAAAGCCGGCTGGGGCGAGAACATGGCATTGGTGACCACCATCGCCAATGCCTTCGGCGCGCGCTGGTTCGATGAAAAGTGGCAGCCCGAATTCACCGGGCCGGAATGGACCAAAGCGGCTAATTTCTATGTCGACCTGCTGAGCAACTACGGCCCACCGGGCGCGTCCAGCAATGGCTTCAATGAAAACCTCGCGCTGTTCAACAGCGGCAAATGCGCCATGTGGGTCGATGCCACCGTGGCCGGCTCCTTCGTAACCGACTCTTCACAGAGCAAGGTTGCCGACAAGGTTGGTTTCACCTTTGCCCCGCAGGAAGTTACAGACAAGGGATCGGCCTGGCTCTACTCCTGGGCGCTGGCAATTCCAACCAGCTCGCAGAAGAAGGACGCAGCCAAGGAGTTCGCTGCCTGGGCCACATCGCAGTCGTATGCCAACCTGGTCGCCGAGACCGATGGCGTGGCCAATGTGCCGCCAGGTACTCGCGAGTCCACCTACAGCGAGGAATACATGGCGGCCGCGCCGTTCGCCAAGATTACGCTGGAGTCGCTGAAGCAGGCCGACCCTGCGTCGCCGTCCGCCAAGCCGGTGCCCTACGTTGGCATTCAGCTAGTGACCATTCCGGAGTTCCAGGCCATCGGTACTCAGGTCGGCAAGATGTTCTCCGCCGCGCTCACCGGGCAAATGCCGGTCGAGCAGATGCTCACGGCTGTGCAGCAAACAACCACGCGTGAAATGAAGCGCGCCGGCTATCCCAAGTAGGTCGCACCAGGCATCCCCACCGGACAGGGCTCACTTGAGCCCTCATGGCCTTCAGCCGGAGAACGCCCCATGGCTACCACCTCAACAGCCTTGCCCAAGGCCCCTGTTACCGATACGGCAAGCGAGTCGAACGAGCGCAAGCCGCGCCGGTTCGCACCCAGCTGGTTCCTCGTCAGCCCGTCCGTTGCGCTGTTGCTGCTGTGGATGCTGGTGCCGCTGTCGATGACCGTGTACTTCTCGGTGATCCGCTACAACCTGCTCTACCCGGGCGAGAATGGCTTCGTCGGGTTGGAGAATTTTCAGTACTTCCTGACCGACGCCGGCTTCATGCCCGGCATGATCAACACTTTGCTGCTGGTCGGCAGCGTACTGCTGATCAGCGTGGTGCTCGGCGTGCTGATCTCTGCGTTGTTGGAGGCGGCGGATTTCGCTGGTCGCGGCGTAGTTCGCGTCTTGCTGATCTCGCCGTTTTTCATCATGCCGACCGTCAGTGCCCTGGTCTGGAAAAACCTTATCTACCATCCCGTCTCCGGCATCCTCGCCGCCGTCTGGAAGTTCTTCGGCGCGCAGCCCATTGACTGGCTGGCCCAGCACCCGCTGCTCTCGATCATCATCATCGTGTCTTGGCAGTGGCTGCCCTTCGCAATCCTGATTCTGATGACCGCCATGCAGTCGCTCGATCAGGAACAGAAGGAAGCCGCCCGCCTCGACGGCGCCGGCCCGATCGCGATTTTCTGGCACCTGACGCTGCCGCATCTGGCGCGCCCCATCGCCGTAGTGGTGATGATCGAGACCATTTTCCTGCTCTCCGTTTTCGCTGAAATCTTCACCACGACCAGTGGCGGCCCCGGCTACGCCTCCACAAACCTTGCCTATCTGATCTACACCCAGGCGCTGCTGCAGTTCGACGTCGGCATGGCCTCCGCCGGCGGCCTGATCGCCGTGGTGATCGCCAATATCGCGGCGATCATCCTGGTGCGCATGCTCGGCAAGAATCTCACCGAAAAATACTGAGGACAGACCGATGCTGACGCTCAAACAAAGTCGCCGCCTCAATACCCTGGTGGTCGGGCTGCTCGCCTGGGCCGTGGCGCTGCTGCTGTTCTTCCCGATCTTCTGGATGATCCTGACCAGCTTCAAGACCGAGATCGACGCCTTCGCCACGCCGCCGCAGTTCATCTTCACGCCCACGCTGGAAAACTACCTGCACATCCAGGACCGCAGCGGCTACTTCAAGTACGCCTGGAACTCGGTGACCATCTCCTTCGGCGCCACCGCGCTGGGCATGCTGATCGCCATTCCCGCCGCCTATTCCATGGCCTTCTACGAGACCAAGCGGACCAAGGGCACCCTGCTGTGGATGCTCTCGACCAAGATGCTGCCGCCGGTGGGCGTGCTGGTGCCGATCTACCTCCTGGCCAAGCAGTTCGGCCTGCTCGACAGCCGCGCGGTGCTGATCATCATCTACACCCTGATCAACCTGCCGATCCTGGTCTGGATGATCTACACCTACTTCAAGGACATCCCTCGCGACATCCTCGAAGCCGCGCGCATGGACGGCGCCACGCTGATGCAGGAAATGCTTCGCGTGCTCTTGCCGATCAGCAAGGGCGGCCTCGCCTCGACCATGCTGCTTTCACTGATCCTGTGCTGGAACGAGGCCTTCTGGTCGCTGAACCTGACCTCTTCCAATGCCGCGCCGCTGACCGCGCTGATCGCCTCCTACTCCAGCCCCGAAGGGCTGTTCTGGGCCAAGCTCTCGGCCGTTTCCACCCTCGCCTGCGCGCCCATCCTGATATTCGGCTGGATCAGCCAGAAGCAGCTGGTCCGTGGCCTGTCGTTCGGTGCCGTGAAATAACCGCCGCCGTATCAACAAGACCGACAAGAACAAAAGAGGATTCGAACATGGCAGACCTGAAGATCCACAACCTGAAGAAAGGTTTCGACGGCAACGAGATCATCAAGGGCATCGACCTGGATATCCGTGACCGTGAGTTCGTCGTCTTCGTCGGCCCCTCCGGCTGCGGAAAGTCCACTCTGCTGCGGTTGATCGCCGGGCTCGAAGAAGTCAGCAGCGGCACCATCGAGCTCGATGGTCGGGACATCACCGACCTCAGCCCGGCCAAGCGTGACCTGGCCATGGTGTTCCAGACCTACGCCCTGTATCCGCACATGACGGTACGCAAGAACATGTCGTTCGCCCTCGACCTGGCCGGTGCCGACAAGCAGGAAGTGGCGCGCAAGATCGAAGCCGCCGCGCGCACCCTGGAGCTGGAACCGCTGCTCGAACGCAAGCCGCGCCAACTCTCCGGCGGGCAGCGCCAGCGGGTCGCCATCGGTCGCGCCATCGTGCGCAACCCCAAGGTCTTCCTTTTCGATGAACCCCTGTCGAACCTTGACGCCGCGCTGCGCGTGCAGATGCGCCTGGAGCTGTCGCGCCTGCACCAGGAGCTGCAGGCCACGATGATCTACGTCACCCATGACCAGGTCGAAGCCATGACCCTGGCCGACAAGGTCGTAGTGCTCAATGGCGGGCGCATCGAACAGGTCGGCTCGCCCATGGAGCTCTACCACCATCCGGCGAACCTGTTCGTTGCGGGCTTTCTCGGCACGCCAAAGATGGGTTTCCTCAAAGGGCGTATCAGCCGGACCGACGCTGCAGGCGTTGAAGTCGAGCTGGAAGCCGGCTGCCGCCTATACCTGCCACGGGGCGGCGCGCTGGCGGTGGGCGACCCGGTTACGTTGGGCATTCGTCCGGAGCATCTGAACCGTGGCAGCGAAGGCAATTGCCAGCTGACCGTAAAGGCCGATGTCAGCGAGCGACTGGGTAGCGACACCTATTGCCACGTCATCACCCGCACCGGCGAGCCGCTGACGATGCGCATCCGTGGCGATTTCACGCCGCGATATGGCGAGCCATTGACCCTGGACCTGGAGGCCGCGCACTGCCACCTGTTCGATCGCAACGGACTGGCCGTCGGCCAACCGCTGCAACAGGTCGCCTGACCGCCAGACCGTTCCAGCAACAACCCGCTCGCCGACGTATCGCTGCCATCACGGCAGCGATTACGCCGCCGGCTTTTCCCCTTTTCACGCCCAGCGAGGCCTGACATGAAGTTGAATGAACAGAACCTGCCGCAGCTGCCGGCGCACATCGCTCGTCCGTCCTATTCGCTCGGGTCGGTCACGGCCGGCATCGCACACATCGGGGTCGGCGGGTTTCATCGCGCCCATCAAGCGGCCTACACCGATGCGCTGATGAACACCGGTGAAGGACTCGATTGGGGTATTTGGGGCATCGGCACCCGCGCCGACGAGGTCTCCATGCGCGATGCGCTGGCCTCGCAGGATTACCTATACACCCTGGTCGAACTCGACGACCGCCCAGACACCGAGGTCCGCGTGATCGGCAGCATCCGCGACATGCTGCTTGTGACTCAGGACGGTTCCGAAGCAGTAGTCGCCAGGCTCGCCGACCCGGCCATCCGCATCGTCTCGCTGACCATCACCGAGGGCGGTTACTGCATGGACGACAGCACCGGCGAGTTCAACGCCGCGCTGCCACAGATCCAGCATGATCTGGCCAATCCACGGGCGCCGATCAGCGTCTTCGGCCTGATCTGCGCGGCACTCGCCCGGCGCCGGGGCGAAGGCACGGGGCCCTTCACGGTAATGTCCTGCGATAACCTGCCCCACAACGGCGACGTCACCCGCAAGGCAACCCTGGCCTTCGCCACACGGGTGGATGCCGAGCTGGCCGGGTGGATCGAGCAGAACGTCAGCTTCCCCAACGCCATGGTCGACCGGATCACGCCGATGACCAGCGCCGCACACCGCAAGGACCTCAAACAGCAGCACGGCATAGACGATGCCTGGCCCGTCGTCTGCGAGCCCTTCGTGCAATGGGTGCTGGAGGACAGGTTCGTCGCCGGCCGGCCTGCCTGGGACAAGGTCGGCGTGCAGTTCACCGACGATGTCGCGCCCTACGAGGAAATGAAGATCAAGCTGCTCAACGGCAGCCACCTCGCGCTGACTTACCTCGGGTTCCTGCGCGGCTATCGCTTCGTGCACGAGACCATGGCCGACCCGCTGTTCGTCGAGTACATCCGCCGTTATATGGACGACGACGTTACGCCGCAGCTGGCCCATGTACCCGGTATCGACCTGACGGAGTACAAGCGGACCCTGATCGAACGGTTCTCGAACTGCGCGATCGCCGATCAGCTTGAGCGCGTCTGCTCCGACGGCTCGTCGAAATTTCCCAAATTCAGCGTGCCCACCATCAATCGCCTGATCACCGATAACGCCGAGCTGGACCGCGCGGCGCTGGTCGTCGCGGCCTGGGCGCTGTACCTCAAAGGCGTCGACGAGAATGGAACCTCGTACAGCATTCCCGATCCGCGCGCCGAGTTCTGTCAGTCGCTGGTCGAGGACGATGAAGGCCTCGCTGAGCGGCTGCTGGGGCGCGAGGAAATCTTCGGCAAGCAGATTGGCCGGTCCCCGGCATTTCGCGATGCGTTCGAGCGCAACCTGCTGCGGCTGCGGACGCTGGGTGTCAGCGGCACGCTCGATCTGTTGCTGAAACGCTGAGGAAGACGCCATGTATCTCGGTATCGACTGCGGAACCCAAGGCACAAAAGCACTGCTTCTTGATGCAGACAGCGGTCGTGTGCTGGGTCAGGGCTCGGCCAGCCACGAGCTGATCAGCGGACCAAACGGGCGTCGCGAACAGGAAACCGAGCAGTGGATTTCAGCCTTCGAAAAGGCCACCGCAGGCGCTTTGGCTGACGCCGGCGCGGACGGTCGCAAGGTCCTCGGTATCGGTATTTCCGGCCAGCAGCACGGCCTGGTCACGCTCGGTGCCGAAGGCCAGGTACTGCGGCCTGCCAAGCTCTGGTGCGACACCGAATCGGCTGACGAAAACCGCCGCCTGCTCGACTGGCTGGGCGGCGAACAGTGTTCACTCGAACGCCTCGGCGTGGTCATTGCGCCGGGCTACACCGTTTCCAAACTGCTGTGGATGAAAGAACAGCATCCGCAACTGTTCGAGCGCATCGCGCATGTATTGCTGCCGCACGATTTCCTCAACTACTGGCTCACCGGCCGCTGCTGCAGCGAGTACGGAGACGCCTCTGGGACCGGCTATTTCGACGTGCGCACCCGGAAATGGGACTTCGGGATCTTGCGGCATATCGACCCAAGCGGTCGCATCGAAGCCGCGCTGCCCGAGCTGATCGAATCACACCAGTCCGTTGGCCGGCTGCGTCCAGAGCTGGCGAAGCGCCTGCGCCTGAACCCGCAGGCCATCGTTTCGAGCGGCGGCGGCGACAACATGATGGGCGCGATCGGCACGGGGAATATCAGCTCTGGCGCGATCACCATGAGCCTGGGCACCTCCGGCACCTTGTACGCCTATGCCAACCAGCCGCGTATCAGCCCGCAGCCTTCAGTCGCGACGTTCTGTTCGTCCAGTGGCGGCTGGCTGCCGCTGATCTGCACGATGAACCTGACCAATGCAAGCGGCGCCATTCGGGACCTGCTGCAGCTCGATCTTGAGCAGTTCAACGCCCTGGCGGCGCACGCTCCGATTAGCGCTGAAGGTGTAACCATGCTGCCGTTTCTCAACGGAGAGCGTGTACCCGCCCTGCCCCAGGCCACGGCCAGCCTGCATGGCCTCACCGCGGACAACCTCACCCGCGCCAATCTTTGCCGTTCGGTGGTCGAGGGCGTGACCTTCGGCCTGCGCTACGGCTTGGATCTGCTACGCGACAGTGGCATTCGCAGCGAGCGGATTCAGTTGATCGGTGGCGGTGCGAAGAGTCCGCTGTGGCGGCAGATGGTTGCCGACATGATGGCGACACCGGTGGTTTGTACCACCCACAGCGAAGCCGCTGCACTGGGCGGCGCAATTCAGGCCGCCTGGTGCCATGCGAGACAGAGCAACCCTGAAGCCAGCCTTGAAGCATTGTGTGAGCGCTGCGTCAGTGTTGACGAGGCAACCGCAGTCGAGCCTGAACCCGGCGCAGTTCAGCGCTATGAACAGGCCTACCGGCGTTATCGAAGTCTAATTAGCAGCACCTACGGTCAAAGCACACCGCCGGATCTGACGACGATTGCGCCGTGATGAGTTGAGCATGGGCCGAACGTGGTCACAAACCAACCGCATCGCATCGCAGGTGTCAGTAGACGCAAGCTAATCCGCTCCATATGTCGCTTGCAGCGCAGAGACAACCACAAAAAAGGCAGAGCCATGCTCTACGGCTCTGCCTTCTTGGTGGCGCCCGCCAACTCAGCGGCTACGCAACATTTCCCGCGGGAAGTACTTGCCCAGTTCATGCTTGGCAATCGAAGCGCGGTGGACCTCGTCCGGGCCGTCAGCCAGACGTAGGGTGCGCTGCATGGCCCACCAATGTGCCAGCGGGAAGTCCTCGGAGACCCCGGCACCACCGTGAATCTGGATGGCACGGTCGATGACCTTCAGCGCGACGTTTGGTGCCACGACCTTGATCTGTGCAATTTCACTCGCGGCGACCTTGTTGCCAACCGTGTCCATCATGTAGGCGGCGTTGAGCGTCAACAGTCGCGCCATGTTGATCTCGATCCGGCATTCGGCGATGTGGTCCAGGTTGGCGCCCAGTCGCGCCAGCGGCTTGCCGAACGCGGTGCGGTTCACGGAGCGCTCGCACATCAGCTTCAGCGCACGTTCGGCGACACCGACCGAGCGCATGCAATGGTGAATACGACCTGGGCCAAGGCGGCCCTGAGCGATCTCGAAACCGCGGCCCTCGCCCAACAGCACATTCTCGTAAGGCACGCGGACGTTCTCCAGCAAGACCTCGGCATGGCCGTGCGGCGCGTCGTCGTAGCCAAACACCGGCAGCGGGCGCAGGACTTCCAGGCCCGGTGCGTCCATTGGCACGAGGATCATCGAATGCTGCTGGTGACGCGGCGCATCAGGGTTGGTAAGACCCATGAAGATCATCACCTTGCAGCGAGGATCGCAGGCACCGGAGGTCCACCACTTGCGACCATTGATGACCCATTCGTCACCCTCGCGTACCGCGCGGGCTTCCATGTTGGTGGCGTCGGACGACGCTACGCCTGGTTCGGTCATGCCGAACGCCGAACGGATCTCGCCACGCAGCAACGGCTCCAGCCACTGCTTCTTGTGCGCTTCGCTACCGTAGCGAACCAGAACCTCCATGTTGCCGGTGTCCGGTGCCGAGCAGTTGAAGGCTTCCGGGCCAAGCCCCGAGCTGCCCATGATTTCAGCCAACGGCGCGTATTCGGTATTGGTCAGGCCAGCACCCAGCTCGGAATCCGGCAGAAACAGGTTCCACAGGCCCTCGGCTTTCGCCTTGGCCTTGAGTTCCTCGACGATGGCGGTTGGCTGCCAACGGTCGCCCTCTGCGACCTGCTGGTAAAAAACCTTTTCGGCGGGATAGACGTGAGCATCCATGAACGCTTGCACACGCTCTCTCAGCTCTTGAACCTTCGGGGAGTAGGCGAAATCCATGGGCGATGACCTTCTGGCAGGTAATGTTTTGTAATTTTGAATGCTAGAGGACGCCTGTTGATTTATCTAAGCTATTTTCCTCGTGTATAAACATTCATCACCGATATATGATCGGCGAACCCCGATACACGCCAGAGAGCACAACAATGAACCTGAACAAGGTCGATCTGAATCTATTCATTGTCTTCGACGCCATCTATACCGAGGCGAACCTCACCCGCGCCGGACAGATCGTGGGCATTACCCAGCCAGCCGTTTCCAACGCACTGGCACGCCTGCGGGAAACCTTCAACGACCCACTGTTCGTGCGAACCGCTCAAGGCATGGTGCCGACGCCGATGGCGCAGAACATCATCGGGCCGGTACGTAATGCGCTGCAGTTGCTGCGCGTCTCGGTGCAGGAAAGCCGCACCTTCAATCCGCTGCAGGCAAACAAGACCTTTCGCATCAGCATGACCGACCTCACCGAGGCTGTGGTGCTGCCGCCGCTGTTCCAGCGCCTGCGTCGCCTGGCGCCAAACGTGAAGATCGAGAGCATGCTAGCCAAGCGTCGCGAGACCACCAAGGAGCTGGCCGCCGGGCGACTGGATTTCGCCATGGACGCCCCGCTCAACACCGACCCACAAGTGCGCCACGTCAAACTGCTGGAAGACCGCTATGTCTGCGCCATGCGCCGCGGGCATCCGCTGGCCAAGGACAAGCTCAGCGTCGAGGAATACCTGTCGCTGTCGCACATCCATATTTCGAGCCGGCGCAGCGGGCTGGGCATGGTCGACCTGGCCCTCGGAAAGATGGGCCAACAGCGCAAGATCGCCCTGCGCTCGCAGCACTACATGATGGCAACCCAGGTGATTCAGCAAACCGACATGGCAGTCACAGTTCCCGAGCGTTTCGCCCGTCGTCATGATCTGTACCAGGTGCCCTTGCCAGTGGATATCCCGCCGTTGGAGACACACATCTACTGGCACGAGAGCACCGATCAGGACCCGGCCAACCGCTGGATGCGAGAGCAGATGATCGAGATCGCTCAGCAGGTTACGGCGGCGCAGCAGGCCGACTGAGTATCTAGCGGAGAATCCGAAAACAACCGGCACGCGCAATGCGCGCCGGTCTGACTCAGGCGCTTTCGCGCATCACCACTTCAAAGCCCACATCGATACGCCGTTGCGGCGGCGCTTCACCGCGCATCAGGCTCAGCAACATCTGTCCAGCCAGCTTGCCAATCTCACCACGGGTGGTGCGCACGGTAGTCAGCGCCGGGTGCATCCAGGCGGCCGCTGGCAGGTCGTTGAACCCGGCAACAGCCAGCCGTTCCGGCACTGCCAAGTTCAGCTGGCGAGCACGAAACAGCGCACCCAGCGCCAGGTCGTCGTTATTGAAGAAGATTGCATCGATCTTCGGATGCTGCGCAAGTAACCGGTCGAGCAACTCGGCGCCCAGTCCGATGGATGAAACCTGCGGGGTGAGCAGCTCAAGCGCGGCATCGTATCGCGAGGCGCCGCGCATGACCTGTCGATAGCCTTCGGCACGCTGCAGCGTCCGCGGATCGAGTTGCGCGGCCGCAAACGCGATGTTGCGGTAGCCGCGTTCGAGCAGCTTGCGAGTCATGGCCGCGCCGGCTTCGAGCTGGGAAAAACCGACGCAATACTCCTCGTCAGCATCGCTCAGCTCCATCAGCGTCACGATTGGACTGGTGTAGCTGCCCAGCACTTCGCGCGCGGCATCGCTGCGCTCGAAGCCAGTGACCAGCAGCCCCGCCGGTTGATGTGCCAGGTAGGCACGCAACAGACGTTCGTCTTCTTCGGGATGGTAATGGCTGACGCCGATCATCAGCTCATAGCCCGCCGGCATCAGCACGCGCTGAATAGCTTCTACGGTATCGACGAACACCGCGTTCGATAACGAGGGGATGATTACTGCGACCAGATTCGAGCGCGCGCTCGCCAAGTTCCGCGCCGCCGTATGCGGGACGTAACCCAAGGCCTTGACCGCGGCCATCACTCGCTCGCGCAGGGCGTCGGACACCCGCTCGGGTTGCGACAGCGCACGTGAGGCGGACATCAGTGAACAACCGGCACTGCGAGCCACATCGGACAACGTGGCCCGCTCAAGCGAACGGCGACGACGAGAGCTCATGGTGGGATCCAGCGGCGAAAGGGCGGAGATTCTATACGGGAAGGCGCCCCGAAGCAGGCCAGGTGAGCACTGACAGACGCCAGCGTTCACCCGGCCTGAATGGGGTGCAACCGCTTACTTCGGCGCTTTTTCGATCGCTGCCTGTACTTCGTTGAACAGCGGCTCGCCAACCGTATCGATCACGGTCTGGATGGCAGGCTTGGCCTGCTCACGCATGCGCTGGATTTCCTCCGCGCTGACCTTGTTCACTTCCATGCCGTGCTCCTTGATCTTGGCCAGGGCTTCGCGCGCTTCGGCGCGGGTGTCCTCGCGTTCGGCATCACGCGCTGTCTCGGCCGCCGTCCTGATAATGTCCTGCTCGGTTTTCGACAGGCCATCCCACCAGCGCTTGGAGGCCGTGACGATCCATGGGCTGTACACGTGGTTGGTCACGCTCAGGTACTTCTGCACCTCGTAGAACTTGGACGAGAGGATGGTGTTATAGGGGTTTTCCTGACCGTCGACTGCCTTGGTTTCCAGTGCAGTAAACAGCTCGGAGAACGGCAGCGGGACAGCATTGGCGCCCATCAGTTTGAAGGTATCAATGAACACTGGGTTCGGCATGACCCGCAGTTTGATGCCGTCGAAGTCTTCCATCTTCTCGACCGGGCGCACGTTGTTGGTCAGGTTGCGGAAGCCGTTCTCCCAGTAGGCCAGGCCAACAAGACCCTTTTCCTCAAGCGCGTCCATGACTTTCTGGCCCACCGGACCATCCAGCACGTAGTCCGCCTGTTTTTCGCTTTCAAACAGGAACGGCGTGTCCCAGACCGCCATCTCTTCAGCCACGCCGACCAGAGTTGCGGTCGAGCCGACCATCATTTCCTGAGCGCCGCCCATCAGTGCGTTCTGCATCTGATCGTCAGACCCCAGGCTGGCAGAACCAAAGGTGCGAACCTTGAGCTTGCCGTCAGACGCCTTTTTTATTTCCTCGGCCAGTAACTTCGCGGCGCGCCCCTGGTTGCTGTCCTCGTTGAGCCCGTAGCCGAAGCGAATCATCCGCGGCCGAATGTCGTCAGCTGCCTGAGCGGTGACTGCCGTGATAGCGCTGCCAAGGGTGGTGGCGGCCAGCGCCGCGATGAGAAATCTTTTCATGCTCTCTTACCTTTTGTTGTTGTGGATGAAGGGGTGAAGCTCAAGCCTCGCGTCGGTCATCGCAGCCACGCCAGTGGCACGGTGATGATTGACGGCACTGCAATCAGCAGAATGACGATGGCCAGATAGATGGCGAAGAACGGGACGACACCGCGCACCAGTGTTTCCATGCGCAGCCGCCCTATTCCGCCGACAACGTTGAGCACCGTTCCAACGGGCGGCGTGATCAGACCGATCGAGCCGATCAACACGAACATCACGCCGAAGTACACAGGATCGATGCCGGCCTTCACTGCAATCGGCGCCAGCACCGGGCCGAGAATCAGAATGGTCGGGGTCAGGTCGAGCACCATACCGATCGCGACCATCAGCACCATGATGGCGACCATCAGCAGCTTGGGATCTTCAGCCAGCGGGCCGAGCATCGAGGCGATTTCATCCGGCAGCTGAGCCAGGGTGATCATGTAGGCGGAGACGATTGCTGCAGCGCAAAGAAACATGACCGATGCCGTGGTGCGGCTGGCGCGTGTCAGCACCTCGACGACACCGCCCCAACTCAGTTCGCGATACAACAGCGTCGACACCAGCAACGCATAGACTGCAGCCACCACTGCCGCCTCGGTCGGCGTGAACAGGCCGAAACGCAAACCACCCACGATGATGACCGGCAGCATCAACGCAGCCGCGCCATCGACCAGTGCCTTGCGGCGTTCGGCGCCGCTGGCCTTCGCCTGAGGGGGTTCTTCGATCTTGCGGGCGATCAGCGTCCACGCCACGACAAGCCCGGCGCCCATGATCAACCCCGGAACCATACCGGCGAGAAACAGCTGACTGATCGAGGTATTGGTGACAACGCCGTAGATCACGAACGGCATCGACGGCGGAATGATCGGCGCGATGATCCCGCCCGCCGCCACCAGGCCCGATGACGAACTCAACGGGTAGCCGCGCTCGCGCATCATCGGCAGCAGCAGCGTCGCCAGCGCGGCGGTATCGGCCAACGCCGAACCGGACATGCTGGCCAGCAGGACCGACGCTGCAATCGCCACGTAGCCGAGGCCACCGCGCTTATGGCCGAAATAAGCCTGCGCCATGTTGATGATCCGGCGCGAGATGCCGCCCGCATTCATCAATTCGCCGGCGAGGATGAAGAACGGCACCGCCAACAACGGAAAGCTGTCGGCACCGGCCTGAAGGTTCTGGGCCAGCAGTTGCACATCCCAGAAATCCAGATACCACATCAGCACCGCGCCGGTAAGAATCAGCGCGAAGGCGATCGGCATGCCGAAGGCCATGAAGCCAAACAATGACGATAAGAAGACAACGACAGTCATGCACGGACCTCGGGTGGGCGTATGCCCTTGTTGTTATCAGGAATCAATCGGCCGTTACGTTGGCTTCGGCGATGGGTAACGGCGGCTGTCGACGCCAGACATTGACCAGCTGGATCAGCGCCAGGACCGCAAGCGCGACCATGCTGGCGGCGACCGGAACCATCGCCACGGCCAGCGGATAACCCACCACCGGGCTGTTGATGGTCCAGCCGAATTGCATCTGATTCCATCCGCCCATTGCGGCCAATACACTGGCCACCGCGACCATGATCCAGCTGACCGAATCCACCACTCGGCGAAACAGATGCGGAAACCGGTCGCGAATCATGCTGAAGGCCATCAGCTCGCCTCGGCGCATGCTCGAAGCCACACCGACGAACACCAGCCAGACGAAGGCCAACCTCGAAAGCTCTTCTGCGCCGGTCCAACCCGTGCCGAACGCATAGCGCAAGACCACGCTGCTGAACACCACGATGACCATGAAGGCCAGCAGAGCCGCCATCAGCCAATCGGTAATCCGGTCGAAGCCCTGCGCGAGCTTGCCGCCATAGATCGGCTGGGTGGTCAGCTCGGCGCCCTTCAGCTCGACGTGCTCGACACCTGCCGCAGTGTCGGCCTGGGTTGCGCGCTGACCGCCGCCCTTGCCGCCGCGCTTGTTAGCGCTATCAAGCGGGGCCGCAGAAAGGTCCTCCTTGGCGTTGATCGCCAGACCACCATCCTGATTCATCCAAGTGACGATCTCATCCAGCACTTGCTCGCGCGGCTGACTGGCATCAACCACGAGTACATGGGGCTCACCTGCCGGCGATTCGAGCGTTGCGAACTGGCTATCCACCAGCGAAATCGGCATGAAATGACCGGCCCGCCCGCCAACGCGCTGGACCGCCGTGTCGTAATCAATGGAAAGATGCGCAAAGCACAAACCAGGCACGGCGTCGCGTAGCAGCTCGCGGTAACGGCGCTTCAGGGCAGAACAGGCGAGAACGAAGCTGACGTCTTCATCGATAGCGCGTTGCATTTCAACGACGAGTTTCTGCAGCCACTCGACGCGATCGGCATCCGATAACGGCGTGCCGGCACGCATGCGCGCAACATTTTCTTCAGGATGGAAATGATCGGCTTCGATGTGTCGATAGCCCAGCGCATCGGCTACGGCATGGCTGGTTTCGGTCTTGCCCGAACCACTCACGCCCATCACCACCAGTGCGCGGCGGTTAGGGCGGAATTCGCTGTGGGTGTGGTAATCCACTGTCGGTCTCCGGCGGCATCGTTGTGCCACATTATGTTTGTGGACCGGATGGTAGCGCTAACATACAACAAACCATAACTACCGTTCGTCGGGTTTTCTTGTCTCTGAACGGTCGCATTCACTGCATTCCCGCTTCGGTTTGCTGGGTTGTCCCACTACAATCGCCGCCGCATCCGAGGAGATCCGTAATGCCAAAAGCCATGGCCCGTCACATCCTGGTGAAGACCGAAGCCGAAGCCGTACAACTGAAAAAGCGCATTGCCAACGGCGAAGCCTTCGACGTGTTGGCAAAAAAATACTCGACCTGCCCGTCGGGCAAGAAAGGTGGCGATCTGGGAGAGGTACGTCCGGGGCAGATGGTGCGCAGCATCGACCAGGTGATCTTCAAGAAACCGCTACGCGAAGTGCACGGTCCCGTCAAAAGCCAGTTCGGCTATCACTTGGTGCAGGTGTTCTATCGCGACTGAGACATCTCAGTCGTCCTTACCGAAACGCTGTAGCTGCATCTCGTGCAACCGACTGAGTGTCCGGCGAAACGCGAAGGACAGATAACCTTGGGTATAGAGCTCATCCATGGCTACCCGGGCCTCCAGATACAGCGGCACGCCCCGGTCATAGCATTCATCGACCAGCGCAATGAAGCGCCTGACGCTGTCGTCGTGCGCTGCAAGCTTCGGCAGCTCGCGATCACCCGCGTCTACTCGCGTCGCACCATCCTCCGTCCCCCTGGCGATGCGCCCTTCCCGCTGTTCGCCGCCCAGCTGCGGCACTGCGCTGATCAGGATCGTCGAATAGCGATCGCATAGCTCGATGAAGTCCAGCGCGGAGAACGGCTGCTCGCACAGCGCGGCAAAGCGGCACCAGAGCACTGAATCACTGCTGCACACGACTTGTAACGATCGGCGTCCGACGAGAACCGCCTTGCTATCAGTCGCCTCGCCCCTGCTTAGGCTGTCGAATACCGAGCGCAGCGCCCCGTCTTCGTGCGGCTCACTGACCCAATAGCGTTGTTCAGCCACGCCTGGGCGCAGGCGATGATCAGCACCGCCATCCACATTGACGACCTGCATGTGGCACTCGATTGCATCAATGGCTAGCAGGAAGCGCTCGCGGTTGAAGCCGTCCGTGTAGAGCTGGCCAGGCGACTGGTTGGATGTTGCAACGATCACCACGCCCTGTTCGAACATGACCTGAAACAAGCGCCCTAGGATGATCGCATCGCCTATATCGGCGACGAACAGCTCGTCAAAGCACAGCACCCGCACCTCTTCGCTCAACTCCTTCGCCAGCGCCTGTAGCGGATCTGGCGTGCCGTTGAGCTGGAACAGACGAATGTGTACCCAGCGAATGAAGTGGTGGAAATGCTGACGCCTTGCCGGCACTTGGAGGCTGCGATGGAACATATCCATTAACCAGGTCTTGCCGCGCCCGACCGGGCCCCATAAGTAAACGCCGCTTGGCGATTCGCTGGTCGCATCACCATGCAACGCCTCATGGCAGCGTTGCAGTCGCTCGACCGCGCGCAGCTGGGCTGCGTCACTGACGTAACCCTCACGAGCGATAGCTTGCTGATACAGGGCAAGCGGAGTGTTGAGTTCCATTGGGGTCGGCCGATCTGAGCGAGGGCGGCGATGGTAGCGCAGACAGGCCCGATGAGTAGAACGAGCGAGCCGCTCGTCGACCGCCGAAGCGGTGTCATTAAGCTGTCGCACGCCAAACATAACGTCACAGTCCCGTCGATTACCTTATGGAGCTGCGTCGTGACTGACGATAACCAAAACATACTGTTCGGCAATGGTGATGAACTGCCGAGTAACCGCTCAGCCAACCCTCACATCCAGAACGTCATCGATGCGGGGCGCCGCAAGGTACTAGCTGGCGGCGCGGCGTTCGGCGCACTTGCCTTTCTCGGCGGGCTGCCTTCGATCGTCGAAGCCGCCGAGCCGGCGAAGATTGGCGACGGCTCACCCTTCCCACGGCGTAGCCGCCTCTCCTTCGGTACGGTGGCAGTCACTCGAGCCGACACCATTACCGTACCCGCTGGCTATTCCGCGAAAACATTCATTCCGTGGGGTACGCCAATCTGCGGTCGCTATCCCGCGTTTCTCGAAGACGCCAGCAACAGCGCGGAAGACCAGGCCCAGCAAACCGGCATGCACCACGATGGCATGCACTTTTTCCCGATGGACGCCCGATTCAAGGGCCGCAAAAGCGACCACGGCCTGCTTGTGCTGAACCACGAATACATCGATGCGCCGCTGCTGCATCCCAACGGCCCGACAGTCGTTGAAGGCAAACGCGTGGATGCCGATGAAGTACGCAAGGAAATCAACGCGCACGGCGTTTCCGTTGTCGAGGTACGCCGGGGCCCGCAGAGAGACTGGTCGGTATTGCCGTCGGCACGCAACCGCCGCATCACAGGCGCTACGCCGATGCGCATCGAAGGGCCGGCTCGTGGCCATGACCTGATGAAGACGCGCTACAGCCCGAGCGGCACGTCCACCCGCGGCACGTTGAACAATTGCTCGAGTGGCTATACGCCTTGGGGCACGTATCTGACCTGTGAGGAAAACTGGGCGGGCTATTTCGCCACACGCGACGCAGAGTTGCCACGCCATCTGGAGCGCTATGGCCTTCGCTCGAGCGGTCGTTACGGGTGGGAGACCGTTCGCGGCGACGAATTCGAGCGTTTCGATGCGACTACGACGGCCGCAGACCCCCGCGCCGACTATCGTAACGAGCCCAACACCTTTGGCTGGATTGTCGAAATCGATCCGTTCGACCCCGACTCGACGCCGGTCAAGCACACCGCCCTGGGCCGCTTTGGCCACGAAGGCCTGGTATTTGCACCGACCAAACCGGGCTGGCCGCTTGTCTGCTACTCCGGTGACGATTCGCAGAACGAGTACATCTACAAATACATCAGCCGCGACAAGTACCGCCCGCAGCGCAGCGATGGCCGGCTGCTCGACGATGGCACCCTGTATGTTGCGCGCTTCAACCCGGACGGCAGCGGCGACTGGCTGGCGCTGGATATCGAGGACGCAGCCTTCCAGCAGGCCTGTGCTGCAGCAAACATCAGCTTTGCCGATCAGGGCGAGGTGTTGATCAATACCCGTCTGGCAGCGGACATCGTCGGCGCGACCAAAATGGATCGCCCGGAATGGGGCGCCGTCCATCCCGACACCGGCGAGGTGTATTTCACGCTCACCAACAACAGCTCGCGGCAAGAAGCCGACGCAGCCAACCCTCGCGCACCAAACCCCACCGGACACATCATCCGTTGGCGTGAGGAAGGCAAGAATCAGGTGGGCACTCGATTTCAGTGGGACCTGTATCTGCTTGCCGGACCGCAGAGCGATAGCCGTGACCCACGCGGTCGGCCATTGACCGACGAAAACATCATGGCGAGCCCGGACGGACTCTGGTTCGACGACGAGGGTCGGCTCTGGATCCAGACCGACATGAGCGGGAGCCAACTGCGCAGCGGGCCGTTCGGCAACAATCAGATGCTGGTGTCGGACCCGAAGAGCGGCGAAACCAAGCGCTTCCTGGTCGGCCCCCTGGGCGCCGAGGTGACCGGTATTACCGCAACCCCGGACTTCCGCACGCTGTTCGTGAATATTCAGCACCCAGGGGAAGGGTCCACGCCGACCGAGTACACCAGCACCTGGCCCGACGGCCCGGGTCGCAGGCCGCGCTCGGCGACGGTGATCATCACGCGTGATGACGGCAAGCGTATTCTCTAGCGCAAACGGCGTCCGGCTCGCCCGGACGCCTACTGGGATGAAGGTTTGGCGTCGGGGGAAATGAACAAGGCCCAAGACGACATGAACAAGGCAGCAATCAGCGGCCCTATTACGAAGCCGTTCAAGCCAAACAGCGCGAGCCCACCCAGCGTCGAAATCAGCACCAGATAGTCAGGCATCTTGGTGTCCTTACCTACCAGAATCGGGCGCAGGAGATTGTCTACCAGGCCAATCACCAGAATGCCGTAGAGCGTCAGGATCACGCCCTGGACAATCATGCCCTGGAGCAGAAAGTAGATGGCGACCGGTGTCCAGATCAGCCCGGCACCAATCGCTGGCAGCAAGGACAGAAACGCCATCAGCACGCCCCAGAGCAGCGAGCCGGGAATCCCCAGGATTGCAAAGATCACTCCACCGAGAAATCCCTGGGTAATCGCCACCACAATGTTGCCTTTGACCGTAGCCCTCACCACGCGGGTGAACTTGCTGAACAGCCTGCGTTTCTGGTTATCGGTCAGCGGCAACGCGCGGCGGATTTTCGCAACCAGCTCGCGTCCGTCCCGAATAAGAAAGAACAGCAGGTAGATCATCACGAAAAAGCTGACCAGAAACTGAAAGGTGCCCTGGCCGAAACTGAACGCTTTGGTGGCGAGAAACTGGCTGCCTTGCAAAGCGCCGCTCGCGAGTCGCTCGCGCATCTGCTCGAGATCGCCAAGACCGAAGCGCTGCAGCTGCTGTTGCAGCGAGTCAGGCAGCATTTCCCTCGCGCCAACGACGAACTGGCCGACGTCGAGCTCTCCACTTTCTATCTGCTTATAGAGCGACGAGCCTTCCTGGACCAGCAGACCGGTGATCAGGATCACCGGAAGTACCGCCACGATCAGGCACACCGTCAGTGTGATAAGCGCCGTCACGTTTGGCCTGTTGCCAAGACGCCGCTGCAGGCGACGCTGCAGCGGCGAAAAGATGATGGCGAGAATGACGGCCCAGAACACGGCCCCGTAGAAGGGAAAAAGTATCCAGCCGAACGCAATGCTCACGGTCAGCAACAGAGCGAGAAAGACTTTCTGCTCAAGGGTTGTGGTCACGGGTGCATCCTATCGCTGCGGTTGTATCTGTTAGTCAGCGATTGTCGTCAGGAGTGCTGACGGGCCACGATCCAGCGAAACAGCCGACGCGCTGGCGACGATACGTCGTGCCAGCGCGAGCCGC
>NZ_AGSX01000009.1 GCF_000235745.1 Stutzerimonas stutzeri SDM-LAC
CCGGTACTGGCCAACCTGATCGCCGGGATACAGATCGCAATCACCCAGCCGATTCGCCTGGATGACGTGGTGATCGTCGAAAACGAGTGGGGGCGGATCGAGGAAATTACCGGCACCTACGTGGTGGTGCGGATCTGGGATGACCGCAGGCTGGTGGTGCCATTGCAGTACTTCATCGAGAAGCCCTTCCAGAACTGGACGCGGCGCAACTCCAGCATCATCGGCTCGGTGTTTCTCTGGGTCGATTACTCGCTGCCGCTGGAGCCCGTGCGCGAGGAACTGCGTCGGTTGTGCCAGGAGCTGCCAGAGCTGTGGGACGGGCGCGTGATCGTGTTACAGGTCACCGACAGCAGCGAAAAGTCGATACAGGTGCGGGTACTGGTGAGTTCGCCAGACTCATCTCGCAACTGGGACTTGCGCTGCCATTTGCGCGAAGCCTTGATCCACTTCATCCAGCGCGAGTATCCCGGCTGCCTGCCGCAGCTGCGCGCGGACCTCAACGTGGGCCGGAAACCAAGCGTCGAGCACCCGGTTCCGGAGCATATCGAGCCCGAACGTCAGCCGCCGGTGTGAGCGCAGCCATCGTGCGCCGGCTGCGCAGCACTGTCGGGCGCTGCCCAACAGCGGTCACCTGTCGGTGCGTGAAGGTGATCGATGCCGTGTCATTCGTGCGCACGCAACTTATCCAGCAGCTGCTCGTATTTGCTCGGTAACTGCTCTAGCCCGTAGCGTGCCGCCTGCTTGCGAATCTCAACCCGGTCACCCTCGAACTGCACCGTCTCGCTGACACTCACCTGGCGCTCGCCTTGCATCAGCGCGTAGGCGAAACACTGCGTGCCGCCGGCATCCTCTTCGCTGTCGTCGGCCACGCCGGTGTTGGCAATGGCGATGTCGGCGACGCTGGCGTTCAGTGCGCCGATGGCCATTTCAGTAGCGACCTCTTCGCTGGTAAGGCCAAAGGTTTCGATGGTTTCGAAACTGACGTGCAGTAGACGGTTTTTCGCTTTCGGCGAATAGACGACGAACCCACTGTCGAGCACTTTGCCGCAACCTGGAATGTCGCCCAACAGGGAGGCCATCAGGCCGCAGGTGCAGGACTCCGCGGTGGTCAACATCATTTGTTTGTCACGAAGAAACCGCACGATTTCAGCAAGGTCTTGCATGGTCTTGGCTCCGGCTTTGCGCTTGAAAAACAGCTCACTTCAGTCAGATTTCCGAGGTGATACCCAGAGGCAAAGTTCCGAACCTCCGCATTCCGCTCGAAGGTGAGAACTAATTCACAGCATCCGGGTCTTGTTTCAAGGTAGGGCCAACGCAGCTCTACGCCGCTCCTCGCGCGGCCTCAGTACATAAAAATTCAGCTTTGTCGTGCTCATGGTTTGCAGCACTCCCAGTAGTGCTGCATGGACGAAACGTGCTTGCAGCAGGCCTGGCAGAGAGCCGGCCGCTTGGGGAGAAGTAGATTATGAGTATCGCAGCTGAGGACGTCCGGCCCATTCGCTTGATTAACACACAACGCCTGGCTCCGCCGACTGAACGTCCCGTTCTGCAGTTACGCAGCACCCAGGACGACAAGAAAAAGATCCTTTTTGTAACGTCCGAACTGACCGATCTGGTTAAGACGGGCGGTCTGGCCGACGTGTCTGCAGCCCTGCCCCGCGCCCTCGGTGATCGGCATGACGTGCGCGTGCTCATCCCCGGCTACAGGCAAGTGATGCAGTGCGGCGAGCCGATTCGAATTGTCGGCAGCGTTATCTCCCAGGCTGAACTGCCGCCGTGCAAGATCGGACGCCTGGACATGCCGGAAGGTCTGATCATCTACGTGGTGGTCTGCCCGGAACTTTACGAGCGTGACGGCCTGCCCTATGGCGATGAGCATGGCCAGGACTGGCCAGACAATCCGCTGCGCTTTGCCCGCCTGTGCATGGCGGCGACCGATATCGCCGGTGGCACGGCGGGCATCCGCTGGACACCTGACCTGGTCCATGCGCACGACTGGCCGACCGGACTGACACCCGCCTACATGCATTGGCGGGGCCTCACCACACCGAGCGTATTCACCATTCACAACCTGGCGTACCAGGGCAACATCGATATGAGCCTGCGCCGCTCGCTGGCCATACCGCTGGAAGGCTGCGGTCCCGAGCGCATGGAGTTCTACGGCTCGCTATCGCTGCTCAAGGCCGGCATCGCCTATGCGAACCAGGTCACCACGGTCAGCGCGACCTATGCCGAGGAAATCACCACGCCCGAATTCGGTTGCGGCATGGAAGGTTTCCTCAGCATGAAGGCACGTCAGGGCCTGCTCACCGGCTTGCTGAATGGCATCGAGGAAAGCTGGGAGCCGCGCAGCTGCTCTCATCTGGTCAGCCCGTTCGGCCCGAACGATTGGTCCGGCAAGCAGGCGAATGCGGCGCATGTGCGCGAACTGTTCGAGCTGGACGCAGGCGACGGCCCGCTGTTCTCGGTGGTGTCGCGTCTGGTCCATCAGAAAGGCATCGACCTGACCATCGAAATTGCTGAAACCATCGTCGAGAACGGGGGACAGCTGGCCATTCTGGGCCGTGGTGATCCGCATATCGAGGATGAGGTTCGCCGCCTGGTCGAGCGCTTTCCCGGTCGGGTCGGCGCGCATATCGGCTTTAACGAAACCGACGCCCGGCGCCTGTTTGCCGGCAGTGATTTCCTGCTCATGCCATCGCGCTATGAGCCGTGCGGCCTGAGCCAGATGTATGCACAGCGTTTTGCGTCATTGCCCATAGCCCACCGCACTGGCGGCCTGGCGGACAGCATTGACGACGGCGTCACCGGGTTCCTCTTCAGTGAAGCCACCGTCAACAGCTATCGCGCTGCAGTCGAACGCGCCCTGGCGGTGCATCAGAACGCCCAATTGCTCAATGCGATGCGCTGCCGTGCCATGAGTGGGGGATTTTTCTGGAGCCATGCGATCGAACCCTATGACCGGTTGTACCAACGCCTGTTGGGCGGGCGACGCGAGGTCAGTGCCACTCTCTAATGAGGTCCATCAATGCAGAATAGGCCCGCCCGCAACGGGCAACACGGACCGATGCTACTGGATAAATCCCGTACCCGGTTCAGGCTCTGGGCACCTGACGCGCAAAGCGTCGGCCTGGTGATTATTGGCGGCGCTACGCTGCCAATGCAGGAAGGTAAAGACGGCTGGTACAGCATCGAGGCGGATGTTGGCGCCGGCACGCAGTACAGTTTTCTTATCGATAATGAACTCAAGGTGCCGGACCCTGCGTCCCGCGCGCAGTCGGTAGATGTGCACGATCCAAGCGTGGTAGTCGATCCTGCTGCCTACCGGTGGCGCAACACGGATTGGCAAGGCCGCCCGTGGCACGAGACCGTGCTCTACGAACTGCACGTTGGCAGCTATGGCGGCTATGCGCGGATCGAGCAGCGTCTTCAGGCACTGGCGGATCTCGGCGTGACTGCCATCGAGTTGATGCCGCTCGCCGAATTTCCGGGTGACCGTAACTGGGGCTACGACGGGGTTCTGCTCTACGCACCGGAAGCGTCCTATGGCACGCCCGATCAGCTCAAGCACCTGATCGACAGCGCCCACGGTCTGGGCCTGATGGTGTTCATCGATGTGGTCTACAACCACTTCGGTCCGGACGGCAATTACCTGCATCGCTATGCCAAGCATTTCTTCCGCCATGACCAGCAAACACCCTGGGGCGATGGCATCGATTTCCGCCGCCGCGAAGTGCGCGATTTCTTCATCGACAACGCCCTGATGTGGCTGATGGACTACCGCTTCGACGGCCTGCGCATGGACGCAGTCCACGCGATCCCAGACCGGACCTTCCTGCCTGAATTGGCCGCACGCGTGCGCGCGGAAGTCGAACCGGGTCGCCATCTGCATCTGGTGCTGGAGAACGAACACAACCTTGCCAGCCTGCTCTCCGATGATTTCACCGCGCAGTGGAACGATGACGGCCATAACGTGCTGCATACGCTGCTCACCGACGAGAGCCAGGGCTACTACGGCGATTACCACAACGATGCGACCAACAAGCTGGTGCGATTTCTCGGTGAAGGATTCATCTATCAAGGGCATGAAAATCGCCGTGGCGAATCGCGTGGCGAGCCCAGCGGACACCTGTCGCCGACCGCCTTCGTCCTGTTTCTGCAAAACCACGACCAGACCGGCAACCGTGCCTTCGGCGATCGGCTGATCAACCTGGCGCCAGCGGATGCATTGAAGGCGGCGACTACCGTGCTGCTACTTTCCCCCATGGTGCCGCTGCTGTTCATGGGCGAGGAATGGGGCGCACGCGAGCCCTTCCTGTTCTTTACCAGCCACCACGGCGAGCTGGCCGATGCCGTACGCGAGGGGCGCCGTGGCGAGTTTGCGGAATTTGCCGAATTCGCCGACGAGCACACCCGCGAGCGAATTCCCGATCCAAACGCGATGGAGACGTATGAGGCTTCCAAACCTGACTTCAGCAAGCGCGACGAGCCTGAGCACGCCGAATGGCTGAGCCTGTATCGCCATCTGCTGCAGATTCGCCACACCGAAATCGTGCCACGCCTGGAAGGCTCGCGGTTCCTCGGCGCTGAAGCCTTGGGCGAAGCCGCTGCGATGGCCCGCTGGCAACTGGGCGATCGCAGCGAACTGCACCTGGAACTCAACTTGAGCGGCAACGACCTTGCCGTTACACCGCCTGACTCAACTGCGCGCTTGCTGCACAGCAGCCGTGAAGATGACTCAGGCGGCACCACCACGCTACCTGCGCGCACCGCCAGGATGTATTTGCTCGATTCAGCCGGAGTGTCTTAATGAGCGATGAGCGACTAAACCGCCTGGCCAAGGCGGCTGGCCTGTCCATCGACTGGGTCGATGCGGATGGCAGGGATCAACGCGTCAAACCGGAAGTCTTGCGTGCCGTGCTCGGGGGGCTGGGGCTGCCAGCCACCGATGATGCCGAGATCGAACGCAGCCTGAAAAAACTCGACGCCGGCTCAGGCGCGGCCAGCGTGCCGCCGCTGCTGACACTCGACCAGGGAGCGCCGCTGGATCTCAGTCACTATTTCGAGCCATCGACTCGTTACAGCCTGACACTCGAAGACGGCAGCCAGCAGGATGGCAGCCTCGATAGCCAGTCGCGTCTTGCAGCCATCGATACGCCCGGCTACCACCGGCTGAGTATCGCGGCCCAGCAGGTGACGCTGGCCGTCGCACCCGCCGCCTGCCCCAGCGTCGAGGACGTGGCCGGCCCAGGCGCCTGGGGGATCACGGTGCAGCTCTATGGTTTACGTCGCCCCGGCGATGGTGGGCTCGGCGATACCCAGGCGCTCGAAGCGGTGGCGCGCAACGCCGCGGCACATGGGGCCGATGCCCTGGGCATCAGCCCGCTGCATGCGATGTTCACCGGGAACAGCGGGCAATACAGCCCGTATTCGCCTTCCAGCCGGCTGTTCTACAACATTCTGCACAGTGCACCCGGCACCATACTGGGCGAAAAGCCGCTGCGCATGGCGATCGAATCCTGCGGGCTCGCCGACGAACTGCAACGCCTCGAAGCGCTCGAACTGATCGACTGGGACGCCGCCTCGCAAGCGCGCCAATGCCTGCTGCGCACGCTCTATGAGGATTTCGCCACCGGCGGTAACGCCCAGCAGGCGGACTTCGACAGTTTTCGCGAAGCTGGCGGTGAAGCACTGGAAAACCATTGTCGCTTCGAGGCCTTGCACGCAGCACTTCTCAGCCCGGAAGGTTTCCCACAACACTGGCGCGAATGGCCCGAGCAATACCGCACGCCACAAAGCCCTGCCGTCGAACAGTTCGCCCAGGAAAACGCCGCCGAAGTGAGCTATTACGCGTTCTGCCAATGGTTGATCGCGCGTGGGCTTGAGCGGGCCCAGACTGCCGCATGCAGCGCCGGGATGAAGATCGGCCTGATCAGCGACCTCGCCGTCGGTGCCGACGGTGGCGGCAGTCAGGCCTGGAGTCGTCAGGATGAAGTGCTGGCAGCGCTCAGCGTCGGCGCACCGCCAGACATCATCAACCGTCAGGGCCAGAGCTGGGGAATCTCCGCGTTCTCCCCGTGGGGCTTGAAGGCGCACGGCTACCGCGCGTTCATCGAAATGGTGCGCGCCAATCTGGCGCATGCCGGCGGCATACGCATCGACCATGTGATGGGCCTGATGCGCCTGTGGGTGATGCCTGCCGGCGCTGGCCCCACCGAAGGCGCTTACCTCAACTATCCCTTCGACGATCTTCTGCGCCTGCTCACGCTGGAGGCCTGGCGGCGCAACGCGGTGGTGCTGGGCGAAGACCTCGGGACGGTGCCCGAAGGGCTGCGCGACAAATTGGCGGCACGCAAGCTGCTCGGCATACGCGTGCTGTTCTTCGAGCGCGACCACAACGGCACATTCAAGCCGCTCGATGAATGGCCCGACAGTGCAATCGCCACTTCCACCACCCATGACCTGCCGACCATCGAAGGTTGGTGGAAAGCCCACGACATTGACTGGCGCATCCAGGTCGGCCAGAACCGGGAAGACGAACGCGCGGTACAACTGGAGGAACGTGAACGCGAACGCGCCGGGCTGCTACGACTGTTGCGCGAGTACGCCCCGGGTGCCGAACACGATCTAACCGACCCCGACGTATTGGCCGATGCCTGCGCCGTTTTTATCGGTCGTACGCCTGCACCGCTGGTGTTGTTCCCGGTCGAGGACGCCCTGGGGCTGCTCGAACAACCAAACATGCCCGGCACCACCGACACCCATCCCAACTGGCAGCGCCGCTATCCCGGCGACAGCGCCACCCTGCTTGACGACCCCGCCTGTTCGCACCGCCTGGAGCTGCTTTCCAGCGCGCGCAAGCATGCCATTGGAAGTAAACATCGATGAGAGACCTTAGCGCCACGTTGCGACTGCAGTTCCATCGTGACTTCACACTCGACGATGCCACCGCGCTGGTCGACTACTTCGCCGAGCTCGGCATCAGCCACTTGTACGCGTCCCCCCTGCTGACGGCGCGCCCCGGCTCGATGCACGGTTACGACGTTATCGACCCGACCCATATCAACCCGGAGCTCGGCGGTGAGCCGGCGTTGCGGCGGCTGGTCGATGCCCTGCGGGCCAAGGGCATGGGCCTGATACTGGACATCGTCTCCAACCACATGGCGGTTGGCGGCTCTGGAAATGCCTGGTGGCTCGACGTGCTTGAGTGGGGGCGTCGCAGCCCGTATGCACAGTTTTTCGACATCCAGTGGAATTCCCCCGACCCACTGCTCGAAGGCCAGTTGTTGGTGCCTTTCCTGGGCAGCGATTACGGCGAAGCGCTGCAGGACGGCAAGATTCCCCTGCGCCTGGATATCGAGAACGGTGGCTTCTACGCCGAACACTACGAACACCGCTTCCCCATTTCGCCACCCACGTACGGCGAGATCCTGCGACTGACCGATCAGCCTGAACTGCGTAGCCTGGCGCAGCATTTCGATGCGCTTAAAACCGAGCCCGCGCCCTACCAGACCGCACGTGAGTTGCGTGCAGACCTGGCCCGCCTGCTGGAGGACAGCGGCACTCGGCAGACGCTGGAAGCAGCACTGCGCCACTACGACTCGACCACCGAAGAAGGCTTCAAGCGCCTGCACGGTCTGCTCGAACGGCAAAACTATCGCCTCGCCAGCTGGCGTACCGCAGGGGACGACATCAACTGGCGGCGCTTCTTCGACATCAACGAGCTGGGTGGCCTGCGGGTCGAGAGGCCCGTCGTGTTCGAGGAAACGCACGCGAAAATCTTCGAGCTGATCAGCGAAGGGCTGGTCGACGGCCTGCGCATCGATCACATCGACGGGTTAGCCAATCCGCGCGGCTATTGCCGTCGTCTGCGGCGCCGTGTCGATCGCCTCAATGCCGCGCGGCCTGAAGACGCAGAGCAGGATCACGTACCAATCTACGTGGAAAAGATTCTCGCCGAGGGCGAGCGTCTGCATGACGACTGGGGCGTCGACGGCACCACAGGCTATGAGTTCATGAACCAGGTGTCGTTGCTGCTGCACGACCCAGCCGGCAAGGACATGCTGTGTTCGCTGTGGAGCGAGACCGCTGAGCGCCCCGCCGACTTCATGGAGGAGGTCCGCCAGGCGCGGCATTTGGTGCTCACCGGGCCGCTGGCCGGCGACTTCGAAACCGTTGCTCAGGCGCTGCTGCAGGTGGCGCGCCATGACGTGATGACCCGCGACATCACCCTCGGTGCGATTCGCCGTGGGCTGCTCGAACTGATCGTGCACTTTCCGGTGTATCGCACCTACATTGCCGCCCGCGGCCGTCGGGAGGCTGACGAGCCCTTCTTCCAGCAGGCGCTGGCCGGCGCACGTACCACGCTCGGCGAAGCCGATTGGCCGCTGCTCGATCTGCTTGATCGTTGGCTGGGCGGCGAAGACCTTCGCTCGTTGCCACCGGGACCTGCACGGCGGATTCGCCGTTATGCCTGTACCCGTTTCCAGCAGCTGACTTCGCCCGCTGCCGCCAAGGCTGTGGAAGACACCGCCTGCTACCGCTCCGGCGCACTGCTTTCGCGCAATGATGTCGGCTTCGACCCGCAAACCTTCAGCGCGTCAGTCGAGGCCTTCCATGCCGAGTGTCTGGCGCGTGCCGAGCACTTCCCACGCAACCTGCTGACTACCGCGACGCATGACCACAAACGCGGCGAAGACACCCGCGCGCGAATGACCGTGATCAGCGAGCGCGCCGAATGGTTTGCCAGCAAGGTCAAACACTGGCGCCAGCTAGCCTACGGCCAGCGCCAGGAATTGCCGGAGGGACCCGCACCCTCGCCCGGCGATGAGATGTTGCTGTATCAGGTGCTGCTCGGCTGCTGGCCGTTGGACCTGCACGCTGACGACAAGCCCGCCATGGAAGCGTTCTGCGAGCGAATCATTCAATGGCAGGAAAAGGCCGTTCGCGAAGCCAAACTGCGCAGCACCTGGACCGATCCAAACAGCGATTATGAAAGCGCCTGCCAGCACTACGTTCGGGCCTTGCTGCTTGGCGTCGAGTGCAAGACCCTGCGCGACGACCTCGCGGCGGCAGCCGCCGATCTGGCCCCGGCCGGTGCGCTGAACAGCCTTACCCAGACCGTCCTGCGCATGACCACACCGGGCGTGCCCGACCTCTACCAGGGCGCGGATTATTGGGACTTCAGCCTGGTCGACCCCGACAACCGCCGCGCCGTCGACTTTGACCGTCGTCGCGCCACCTTCCGCCTGGAAGCTCAGCCAGCCGAGCTGATGGAGAACTGGCAGGACGGCCGCATCAAGCAATGGTTGATCGCGAACACGCTGCGGCTGCGTCGTGCCCACCCACGCCTGTTCACCGAAGGCCGCTATCTGCCGTTGAAAGTCGAAGGCGAGCATGCCGAGCGCCTGATCGCCTTCGCCCGTGAGCTCGACGGCAACTGGTTGGTCGTGATCGCAGCGCGCCTGGCCAGCGGCTTGCTTGGCGACAGCCAGGCACCACAGATTCCGGCCGAGCGCTGGGGCGAAACCCATGTTCGGTTGCCCGATGCGCTGAGCGGTCAAGCAATGGAGCGACTTTTCGACGGAATAACAGTCACACCCAAACAAGAAGTTTTAAGCGTGTCCGAGGTTTTGCAGCACCTGCCCTTTGCGCTTTTACGGCTAACAGTGAGTTCAACAGGAGAATCAGAACGATGACTAAACAAGAGCAGCGCATCCGCGAGTTGGCCTACGACATCTGGGTTTCGGAAGGCCGTCCACACGGGGAAGACGAACGCCACTGGAACATGGCCCGCAAGCTGGCCGAGGCGGAGAACGATACGTCGCAAGCAAAGCCGGCAACCCGAGCGCGTAAGCCGGTCACAAAACCAACGGATGCAACCCCTGCTGACAAACCAGCCAAAGCGACCAAGGCAGCCAAGCCTGCGAAGGACGCCAAGGAGGCGAATGACGTCAAGCCGGCCAAGCCGGCTGTGGCACCTGCCAAGGCAACTGCGCGCCCCAAGGCCAAAGCAGGTACCGATGCAGCCCAGGGCACCCCGGAAGGCGTGAAGAAGACCCGCGCACCGCGCGCCAAGAAAGACAACTGAACGACACTGCACCCTGCCACCGAGCCGGCTCCAGCTGGGAGTCGGCGAGTCGCGGTTCTTCACCGCGCTGCACAGCCAATGGGCAGAGTTGCCATCGGAGATTTCATGAATAGAAAAAAACCTGCGGCGCCTCAGATTCTGACGCCTTCACGTATCCGTGAGGGTCTGCCCTTCCCGCTTGGCGCCACCTGGGATGGGTTGGGGGTCAATTTCGCGATTTTCTCCGCGAACGCCACCAAGGTTGAGCTGTGCCTGTTCGATGCCGATGGCGAGACCGAGCTCGAGCGCCTTGAGCTGCCCGAATATACCGATGAGATCTGGCACGGTTACCTGCCCGATGCCCACCCCGGGCAGATCTATGGCTACCGCGTGTATGGCCCTTACGAGCCGGATGCCGGCCATCGATTCAACCCGAACAAACTGTTGATTGACCCCTATGCCAAGCAACTGGTCGGCGGGCTGAAATGGTCCGAGGCGCTGTTCGGCTACACCATTGGCCACGCCGACGCGGATCTGAGTTATGACGAGCGCGACAGTGCGCCTTTCGTGCCGAAGTCGAAGATCATCGACCCGGCCTTCACCTGGGGCCACGACCGCCCGGTACAGGTGCCCTGGGATCGCACGATCATCTACGAGGCCCACGTTCGTGGGTTCACCATGCGACACCCTGCGGTACCGGAAGACATGCGCGGCACCTTTGGCGGATTCAAGACGCCCGAAGTAGTCGACTACGTCCGCAAGCTCGGCGTGTCCTCCATCGAGTTTTTGCCGATTCACGGTTTCGTGCAGGATCAGCATCTGCTCGAAAAAGGGATGAGCAACTACTGGGGTTACAACAGCATCGCCTTCTTCGCACCGCACCCCAAGTACCTGGCCAGCGGCAAGATCAGCGAATTCAAGGAAATGGTCGCGCACCTGCACAACGCGGATCTCGAAGTCATTCTCGATGTGGTCTACAACCACACCGCCGAGGGCAACGAGCTGGGCCCAACGCTTTCCATGCGCGGCATCGACAATGCCTCGTACTACCGGCTGATGCCCGACCAGAAGCGCTACTACATCAACGATTCCGGCACCGGCAACACGCTGGACATGAGTCACCCCTGTGTCCTGCAAATGGTGACCGACTCCCTGCGCTACTGGGCCGAAGAGATGCACGTCGATGGCTTCCGCTTCGACCTCGCGACCATCCTCGGCCGCGAGCACGACGGCTATGACGAGCGCCACGGATTCCTGGTCGCCTGCCGTCAGGACCCGGTGCTGGCCAAGACCAAACTCATCGCCGAACCCTGGGACTGCGGCCCGGGCGGCTATCAGGTCGGTGGCTTCCCGCCCGGTTGGGCCGAATGGAACGACCAGTATCGCGACACCGTGCGCGCGTTCTGGAAAGGCGACGGCGATCAGCTGCCAGACTTTGCGGCGCGCCTGACCGGTTCCGGCGACCTGTTCAATCAGCGTGGCCGCCGCCCGTTCAGTTCGGTGAACTTCATCACCGCACATGACGGCTTCACCCTGAATGACCTCGTGTCGTACAACGACAAGCACAACGAGGACAACGACGAAGACAACCGCGACGGCAGCAGCAATAACATCTCCTGGAACCATGGCACGGAAGGTCCCACAGACGATCCGGAGATCAACGAATTGCGCTTCCGGCAGATGCGCAACTTCTTCGCCACCCTGCTGTTCTCCCAGGGCACGCCGATGATCGTCGCCGGCGACGAGTTCGCCCGTACCCAGCACGGTAATAACAATGCCTATTGCCAGGACAGCGAAATCGGCTGGGTGAACTGGGACATTCCGGAGGAAAGCCGCAATCTGCAGGCCTTCGTGCGCAAGCTGATTCGGTTGCGTCAGCGCTACCCGATGCTGCGCCGTGGACGCTTCCTCGTTGGCGCCTATAACGAAGAGTTGGGCGTCAAGGACGTGAGCTGGCTGGCACCACACGGCGAGGAAATGACCATTGAGCACTGGGAAGACGGCAACAACCGGTGCATGGGCATGCTGCTGGATGGTCGGGCGCAGCCCACCGGTATCCGCAAGACCGGCTCGGACGCGACGCTGCTGATCATCGTCAATGCTCACCACGACGTAGTCAATTTCGCGCTCCCCGAGGTGCCGCAAGGCATCTACTGGAACCGCCTGATCGACACAAATAACGCCAACGCGCGGTCAGAGCGTTTTGACTTCAACAGCGAATACGCCCTCACCGGTCGTTCGCTATTGCTGTTCGAGTTGATCCGGGAAGAGGAATAAAAGACAACCAGGCACTGATCTGAGAGTGCTTCAAAGCCCCGGTTTCCGGGGCTTTTTCATTTCTTCAGAGTGGCAATTGCACAAACACTCAACCGTTCGTTTGAACTCGACGTGCGGTATGGAACCCCGCCAACCGCCTCCAGTCCCAACCCACAGCGCGGCGTTCATGAACCTACGGATTTGTTCCTGCCAGCCGCGGGCAGATTGTCCCTTCCGTGACGGATCACCTCTTTATGCATCTCACACGGCTGATCATTTTTTTCGTTCTGCTGACCTTCGGCTCCATCGCCGCTCTGCCCTCGCTTGCCGGGGGCAACATCAGCAACGCGACGCTTCCTGCCGCCAAGCCGGGCACCGTGAAGCTGTTCATCAACCGTGTCGGCTCGGGCAAGGCGATGGACGTACGCAACGATACCGATGTTCCGGTCGAAGTCGTTGTGCGCCTGACCCACATGGTCAACGTCACGGGCGTTGGCAAAGGCGTAGTCCGCAAGACGGTGCCAGCACGGACCCGTATGCGCATCGCCACGCTGCGCAAACGCCAACCCGGCTACCCGCTGATGTACCAGCACTCGTTCCGCTATTCACTGATCTATTCACCAGAGCCGGGGAAGAAGGGTTCCGTTGCGGGTTATGCCTACGCCCTGCCCTGGAAAGGCGGTCCGTTTTCCATTTCCCAAGGTGCTGGCGGCGACTATAGCCATACCTCGCCCAAGGGTCGTTACGCCGTCGATATAGCCATGCCGCAAGGCACGCCAATCGTTGCGGCGCGCGCCGGCACGGTGTTGAAAGTGCGTGATGGGCAGCACGGGCGAATGCCCAACCCGGCCGGCAACTACGTGCGAATCCTGCACGATGACGGTACCCATAGCGCGTACCTGCATCTGAAGCGCGGTTCGGTGAAGGTCAAGCCTGGGCAACAGGTGAAAGTCGGCAGTCTGCTCGGCCAGTCCGGCAATACAGGCCGCAGCACCGGCCCGCATCTGCACTTCGTGGTGCAGAAAGCCTATGGCGACTCGATGCTGTCGATCCCTTTCCGCTTCTCCCAGCCGGTCAGCACACTGCCGAACTTCGCCAGCAACAATTGATCGCCATGCAACTCAGCGCTGCCAGGCAAAACTGAAGGTTTCGTCGGCTGACATGCGCTGCAGGTGATCGGCCACTACGGTTTCCATTCGCGTTAGCTGCTCCTCGTCCGCGGTCTGCAAGGTCGCGATGAGGCTGTTTTCTTTTGCCGTCAGCGAGCACTGAGTGTCGCCCAAGACGATATGGCCATGTCGGTCATCGAAATCCACCTCGAACTTATGGCTCCAGTGTTTGCAAAGCCTGCGGATCAGGCGGCTTGGGTCCGATGTCTGGATCTGTACGGTAGAGCTGAGCATAAGAAACCTCTCTAAATGGACAGGTGAATCAGCCGAACCGATAGGCTGACAGCTTCGTATGCATGACGCGGTCGGTGAATATCTTGCGCCCTACGCTATCCGCCGCAGCACCAGCGGCCACCATCAGCGGCAATAGGTGCTCTTCGCCGCGGGGCGGATGGCAAAGCCGCGCCGAAGGCGCCTGCGCCCATCCTTGCAACAGCGCATCACGATCCAGGGGCGGTGCACTGACGGCGTCGCTCAACCATTGGTCGAACTCATCGGAAATCGGCGCGAAACGCGGATCGCCATAGCCACGCATGTTGTGGAAACTCATGCCGCTGCCGACGATCAGCACGTCTTCATCGCGCAACGGGGCGATGGCGCGACCAATTGCGAGGTGGGCAGCCGCGTCCAGATCCTGCTGCAACGACAGCTGCACGACCGGCACGTCTGCGTCTGCAAACATCAACTTCAGTGGGATGAAGGTGCCATGGTCATAGCCGCGCTGAGCGTCTTCACCAGCAGGAATGCCTGCCTCACCGAGCAATTCGACCACACGTGCCGCCAGGGCCGGATCGCCCGGTGCCGGGTACTCCAGGGCATAGGTGTGCGCTGGAAAGCCGTTGTAGTCGTAGATGAGTTCGGGGCGTGCATTCGCGGTGACCATCGCTTTGCGCTCCAGCCAATGCCCGGATATCACCACGATCGCACGCGGGCGGCGCGGCAAGGTCGCGGCGACAGATTTCAGGAAAGCAGCCATCGCGTCCCAGGCATCGACAGGGTTCCATTCCATAAAAAAACAAGGGCCGGCACCGTGCGGCACGAACAGCGTTGGCATCCGGGTTTGTGGCGTGATGGTGGCGTGTTCATTCATGGCATCTTCATCCTGAGCGGGTAGATGCACAGTATGGATTACACTCGTTTTGGTATGAACAAGGCAAACCACGCCAACAGTTTCAACTGAGAGTAGGAACTGAAATGCTCGACCGAATCACCGGGATGCGCGTATTTACCCGTGCCGCCAGCGCCGGCAGCTTCTCCGCCGCTGCGCGTCATCTGGGCTTGTCCCCTGCCATGGCAACCAAGCACGTCGATGCGCTGGAGGCCCGCCTCGGCGTCAAGCTGTTCCATCGCAGCACGCGAGGGTTAAGCCTGACAGCGGCCGGAAGCAGCTACCTCGAAGCCTGCCTGCGCATCCTGCCGGACATCGACGAAGCCGAAGCCAGCGTCGCCTCACAGCGAGTCGAGGCCTCCGGGCTGCTACGCATGAACGTGCCACTGTCATTCGGCACCCGCTTTATCGCGCCATTAATGCCTGTTTTCAGCCAGCGACACCCTGCGGTCACAGTCGAGCTGGGGCTGACCGACAGCCAGGTCGACCTGATCGACGGGAGCTGGGACATGGCGGTGCGAATCGGTCGCCTCAGTGACAGCCCGTTGCAGGCCCGCCGCCTGGCAGACTGCCCGATGCTGGTGTGCGCCTCGCCCGGTTACCTTGCCCGGCGTGGGGTGCCAAGGCGTGTGGGCGATCTGTCGCACCACAATTGCCTGGGTTACAGCCTGTCGAGCCTGCTGGGCGGTCGGGAATGGGCATTTGGTCCGGCAGGAGAAATCCGCGTACCGATCCAGGGCAACCTGCTGGCTAATAACGGCGCAGCGCTGGTCGCTGCCGCCGTCGGTGACCAAGGGCTGATCTACCAACCGCAGTTCATCGTGGCCGCTGCCCTCAACCGGGGCGAATTGGAAGTCGTGGAACTCGATCAGCCGCCGCTGGGCCTCGGCGGGATCCATGTCGTCTATCCGCCTGAGCGCCGCCCGCCGGCCAAGGTGCGCGCCATGATCGACTATCTGGTCGAAGCGTTCGCTGGCGACCTCCCATGGGATCGCCCGCTCCGCTAACCCTTGTTGTGCCGGCAGCCCGGCCTCCGCTGAATTAACGTCAATACCGATATTGAGCGGCCCCGGCTGCATCACAGCGGAAAAAAAGATGAACCGGGCAAGCCACCACCAGTCCGAATGAAGGGAGCGGATCGCGTAAGCAACGCGCCGCGGATCGCGTCGCAGGCAAAGGCTAGGCGCATTCGCGAGGATTCTTCAGCCCAGCTGTTCCAGCTCGGTTGATCAGCAGGATGTCACTCACCATTCATTCAGACCAGTCGAAGCCCGGTCAGGCGCGATTGGGACCGTTTATGGAGACGCCCATGAAAGCAGTTGTCTATCACGATGTCGGCGACATACGCCTGGAAGACGTGGCCGACCCGAAGATCGAAGCGCCGACCGACGCTATTGTGCGCATCACCGCCTCGGCCATCTGCGGAACGGACCTGCACTTCGTTCGCGGGACCTTCAGCGGCATGAAGCCGGGCACCATTCTTGGCCATGAAGCGGTCGGTATCGTTGAAGAGCTTGGCGAGGACGTGCGCAACCTACAGATAGGCGACCGGGTGGTGGTTCCCTCGACGATCGCCTGCGGCAACTGCTCATACTGCCGCTCGGGCTATTTTGCTCAATGCGACGTGGCCAATCCCAACGGCAAGGAAGCGGGCACTGCCTTCTACGGCGGCCCTGCAGCCACCGGCCCGTTCCACGGCCTGCAAGCTGAAAAGGCGCGCATTCCCTTCGCCAATATCGGCCTGGTGAAGCTGCCGCCTGAAATCAGCGACGACCAGGCAATTCTGCTTTCAGACATCTTCCCAACCGGCTATTTCGGTGCCGAGATGGCGGAGATAGGGGCTGGCGATACGGTAGCGGTGTTCGGCTGCGGCCCGGTTGGTCAGTTCGCCATTGCCAGCGCCAAACTGCTGGGCGCCGGGCGCATCTTTGCTATCGATCAATTCGACGACCGATTGCGTATGGCCCAGCGCCAGGGTGCGGAGATCATCGACTTCAATCGCGAAGACCCGATCGAAACACTCAAGCGTCTGACCGGCGGGATTGGCGTCGACCGCGTGATTGACGCCGTAGGCATCGATGCGGAACACGGTTGCTGCGGTGGCAAACCTGCCGACGGCACGAACCTCGACCAGAACGCCAAGTGGCAACCGGGCGACGGTCCGTCCCAGGTGCTGGAATGGGGTGTGGAGTGTCTGGCGAAGGCCGGCACCCTGTCGATTATCGGCGTGTATCCACCGGATGCCATGACCTTCCCCATCGGAAAGGCGATGAACAAGAACATCACCATGAACATGGGCAACTGTCACCACCGCAAGTACATCCCGCGACTGATCGAAATGATCCAGGCGCGACGTATCGACCCGACGAAGATTCTCACTCAGGTCAAGCCGATGACCGATGCCATAGCTGCATTCGAGGCGTTCGATCGTCGCGAGGGTGGTTGGATCAAGGTTGAGCTGAAGCCCCAGCGCGAAGGTTCGGAGGTTTCCGGCTCGAAGGAAGCACTGGTCGACGAGGCCATCGCCGACACCTTCCCTGCCAGCGATCCAACCAGCATGCAAAGCCCCCGCTAGACCACTGGAGCAAGCGATGGCAGCCATCCATATAGGCATTTCCGGCTGGCGCTACACACCCTGGCGAGGTGACTTCTACCCCAAGGGGCTGGTGCAGAAGAACGAGCTGAGGTTCGCCTCGCGCGCAGTGAGCAGCATCGAGATCAACGGCTCGTTCTATTCGCTACAGAAGCCAGAGCTCTACGCCGGCTGGTATGACGAGACGCCCGAGGGGTTCGTTTTCAGCGTCAAGGCACCGCGCTACATCACCCATGTGCTGCGCCTGCGGGACGTGGAGAAACCCATTGCGAACTTTCTCGCCTCCGGCGTTCTTGCGCTCAAGGACAAGCTCGGTCCGATGCTTTGGCAGTTCCCACCTTCGTTCAAGTTCGACCCGGAGCGTTTCGAAACTTTCCTCGCCCTGCTGCCGCATGACACCGAAGCCGCGCTGGAAATGGCCAAGGGCTGCGAAGCGCGCATGGAGGGACGCAGTTATCTGCAGATAGATCGCAAACGTCGCCTTCGGCATGCGGTCGAAATACGTAACGAGAGCTTTGTCGATCCGGCATTCGTGGCGCTGCTGCGTAAGTACAAGGTCGCGCTGGTCGTGGCCGATACGGCCGGCAAGTGGCCCTATCGAGAAGACCTCACCAGTGATTTCGTCTACATCCGCCTTCATGGTGCCGAACAGCTCTACACCAGCGGCTACACCGATGAGGCGCTGGATAACTGGGCCCAGCGCATCACCCGTTGGCATGAAGGTAGTCAGCCTGACGACGCGCATCTGATCAGCGACACCAAGCCGACGGCGCGCAAGCAACGCCCCGTCTATTGCTATTTCGATAACGATGTAAAGGTTCGGGCGCCGTACGATGCGCGACAGTTGTTGCGCCGGCTCGGACTGGATAAAGACCTGGAAACCACTCCAGGCCAGTTGGAAGGAGCATTGGCGTGAATCTGGACAAGACCCACCCCCTCGACAGCAGCGACCTTGATGCGCACATGTCGACTGCGGTCAACACGGTCCGCCTGCTGACCGTGAACACCCACAAGGGCTTCACCGCCCTTAACCGGCGATTCATCCTGCCGGAGTTGCGTGAGGCGGTCAGAGCGGTATCGGCCGATATCGTGTTCCTGCAGGAAGTACTCGGCACGCATGAAAAGCATGCGTTGCGCTTTCATGACTGGCCCAAGATGTCGCAGTACGAATTCCTGGCCGACAGCATCTGGACCGATTTTGCCTATGGTCGAAACGCCGTCTACCCGGACGGTGATCACGGCAACGCGCTGCTGTCGAAATTCCCTATCACGCGCTACGAGAACCTCGACATCTCCATTGCCGGGCCGGAAAGGCGCGGCCTGTTGCATAGCGTGCTGCAGGTGCCTGGACATGACGAGTTTCATGCCATCTGCGTTCATCTCGGCTTGCGCGAAGCCCATCGCCAGCAACAACTGCGCCTCCTCTGTGACCTCCTCGACTCGCTGCCAGCGGATGCCCCCGTCGTCGTCGCCGGGGACTTCAACGACTGGCGGCTGAAGGGTGCTCAGGTGTTGGATCGCTGCGCAGGCATGCATGAGGTGTTCGCGGTAGCGCAGGGCAAGGTGGCCAAAACCTTCCCCGCACGCTGGCCCGTGCTGCGTCTGGATCGCATCTATGTGCGAAATGCAACGAGCCACAAAGCGCGAATACTGGGCAACAAACCCTGGACACACTTGTCCGATCATCTGCCCTTGGCGGTGGAGATACAGCTATGAATTTTCACTGGAGAGACGGGAATCGTCTTCAGTTGCTGGAAAACGGTGAGGAGTTCTTCCCTGCCGTGTTCGAGGCCATTGCGGCCGCGCAGAAGGAAGTCCTGCTGGAAACCTTCATCTTTTTCAAGGATAAGGTCGGGCAGGAGCTGCAACAGACGTTGATTGCCGCAGCGGAGCGCGGCGTCAGCGTGGACGTGACCGTAGACGGTTATGGCTCAGCCGATCTGGATGGCGATTTCGCCGCAGCGATGGCGCGGGCCGGTGTACGCGTCCACGTTTTCGATCCGGGCAAGCGGGTGCTGGGTAAGCGTCTGAACGTGTTCCGCCGCATGCACCGCAAGATCGTCGTGGTGGATGGTGATCTGGCCTTCATCGGCGGCATCAACTTTTCCGCCGACCATCTCGGCGATTTTGGCCCAGCGGCCAAGCAGGATTACGCACTTCGGGTTGAAGGCCCGGTCGTCCACGACATCCACCGATTCTCGCTCGCAAATATCTCGGCCACGTCTACGCACCGGCGCTGGTGGCATCGGCGACCACGAACGCAAAGCAACGGTTTTGTCGGTGTCAGCCGAGGAGAAGCCCGCGCCCTGTTCGTGACCCGCGATAACAACGACCACAGCAACGATATCGAGCAGCATTATCTGCAGGCGATCCGCGATGCCCGCTCTCGCCTGCTGATCGCCAATGCGTATTTCTTCCCCGGTTACCGCGTGCTGCGCGAAATCCGCAACGCCGCGCGGCGTGGCGTCAGGGTCCGGTTGATTCTGCAGGGCGAACCGGACATGCCGATCGCCAAGTTCGGCGCGCGCATGCTTTACAACTATCTGATGAGCGACGGTGTGGAGATCCATGAATACTGCCGCCGGCCGCTGCATGGCAAGGTCGCCTTGGCCGACTACGAGTGGTCCACAGTGGGCTCAAGCAATCTCGACCCCCTGAGCCTGTCGCTCAATCTCGAGGCAAATCTGATCATTCGCGATCACACATTTAATCGCCAATTGCACGAGAACCTGGACCGGCTGCTGCAACAAGACTGCCGGCGCATTCCGTTGGAACGCATCATTCGCGGCTACTGGTGGCGGGCGCCGCTGGCCTTCATCATCTTCCACTTTCTGCGCCACTTCCCTCAGTGGGTGGGGCTGTTACCGGCTCATAAACCCAAGTTACAGCTGCTCGATCCGGCGCCACTTGAACCCAGCCCTGCACCCTTGCAGCGAGATCATCAATGACCGAGCGACACCACCAGCCACGGAGTGGGTGGCGCCGCCGCTGGCCACTGATCAAGAAGATCCTGACCTACTGCTTTTTCATCCTCGTCGCCGGGCTCTTGATCAGTTTGGCGCGCAACGTCGATTGGAGCGAGGTCTACCAGACGCTGCGCAACTACAGCGCCAAAACCCTGTGGCTCGCTGGCGCAGCGACTGCGGTGAGTTATGCGGTGTATTGCTGTTTCGACGTGCTCGGCAAACGTTATGCGCAGCACGATATGCCGATCCGGCAGATCGTCCCGGTGACCTTCGTCTGTTATGCCTTCAACCTCAACCTGAGCGCCTGGGTCGGAGGTATTGCGCTGCGCTATCGACTCTATTCCCGCTTTGGCCTGCGCACCTCGCAGATCACTCGCGTGTTCACCATGAGCGTACTGACCAACTGGCTCGGCTACCTGTGGCTGGCCGGGTTGATCTTCGCGCTGGGCTGGATCACGCCTCCCGCTGACTGGGAAATCGGTCATACCGCATTGCGTGTACTGGGCGCTGGGCTGCTGCTGGTCTCAGCGATCTATCTCTGGGCGTGCGGCTTCTCCAAACGCCGCCACTGGACGATCCGCACGCACGAGATCTATTTGCCAAGCCTGCGCCTGGCTGTGGTCCAGATGCTGCTCGGCGCGAGCAACTGGGCGCTGATGGCGCTGGTGGTCTACTTCATGTTGGCGCAGCAGGTGCCCTATCCCGTTGTGCTGGGTATCCTGATGATCAGCAGTGTGGCCGGCGTGATTGCCCATATCCCGGCTGGCCTGGGCGTGATCGAGGCGGTGTTCGTCGCGATGCTGGGTGGCGGCGAGCTCAGCCAGGCCAGCATCGTGGCGGGGTTGATCGGCTACCGGGTGGTCTACTTCCTTGTCCCGCTCGTGTTCGCCACGATGATCTATGTGGTGCTGGAAATACGAGCGAAGAAGCTGCGCTCCCGGGACCAGGCGCGCACAAATGAAGAACCGCATGAGGAGCACCCTCCCACCGCAGCTTGAGTTCAGTCGCCGTTTTGGCCAGGTGAACTTGCTGTAAATACCCAGCAATAAAAAGCCGGAGCACGCGTTGCTCCGGCTTTTCTGCGTCTGGCGTCTCGGGTCATACGCCGCTAAGCGGCATCAGCCAGACTTGGGCCGAAGAATAATCACACCCAGTGGCGGCAACGTCAGCGCCAGTGAAACATCCTGGCCGTGGGCCGGGATCTGCTCGGCCAGGATACCGCCGCCATTGCCCACGTTGGAGCCGCCATAGCACTCGGCGTCGCTGCTGAAGATTTCTTCCCAGCGACTGTCGACTGGCACGCCAACGCGATAACCCTCACGGACGACCGGCGTGTAGTTACCGACGATCAACAACGGGTCGCCGCTCGAGCCCCTGCGCAACCAGGCGAATACGCTGTTGGCACGGTCATCGCCGATCAGCCACTGAAAACCCGCCGGGTCGGAATCCAATTCGTACAACGCAGGTTCACGGCTGTAGAGGTGGTTGAGATCGCGCACCAGATTCTGAACGCCACGGTGATCGGCCTCCTCCAGCAGATGCCAATCGAGTTCGCGATCATGGTTCCACTCACGCCACTGGCCGAACTCGGAGCCCATGAACAGCAGCTTTTTGCCGGGGTGCGTCCACATGAAGGAGAGATAGGCTCGGAGATTGGCGAACTTCTGCCACCGGTCGCCGGGCATCTTGTCGATCAACGAGCCTTTGCCGTGGACCACTTCGTCATGGGAAATAGGCAGCACGAAGTGCTCCGAATAGGCGTAGACCATGCCGAAGGTGAACTTGTCATGGTGGTACTGACGATTGATCGGGTCTTCCTGGATGTACTGGAGCGTGTCGTGCATCCAGCCCATGTTCCACTTGTAGGCAAAGCCCAACCCGTTCTCGGAGGTCGGTTTGCTCACGCCTGGGAATGCGGTGGATTCCTCCGCGATGACCAGCGCACCGGGCGTTTCGGTGGCGACGACATCGTTCAGGTGACGCAGGAAGTCGATCGCTTCGAGGTTTTCCCGACCGCCGTGACGGTTGGGAATCCACTCGCCTTCCTTGCGTGAATAGTCTCGATAGAGCATCGAAGCCACCGCATCCACGCGCAGCGCGTCGACATGGAATTCACGCAGCCAGTGCAAGGCGGATGCGAGCATGAAGCCATGCACCTCGGTACGACCCAGGTTGTAGATGTAGGTATCCCAATCCTGATGGAAGCCCTCGAATGGGTGCGCGTATTCGTATAGCGCAGTGCCATCGAATTCGCCCAAACCGTGGGCATCGGTGGGGAAATGCGCCGGAACCCAGTCGAGAATCACGCCGATACCCGCGGCGTGACAGGCATCGACGAACGCGGCGAAGTCATGGGCGCTGCCGTAGCGGGCGCTAGGCGCGAATTGCGACAGCAGCTGATAGCCCCAGGAACCGCCGAACGGGTGCTCCATAATCGGCATCAGCTCGATATGGGTGAAGCCCAGATCCTTGATATACGGAATCAACCGCTCGGCCAGCTCATGCCAGTTGTACAGGCGGCCGTCATCGCCGCCGTCGCGACGCCAGGAACCTGCGTGCAGCTCGTAAATGGTCATCGGTGATTTCACCGATTGTTGCGCTGCACGCTGCTGCAGCCAGTCCTCATCCTTCCACTCGTATTCGAGCGGGTGCGAGATCACCGACGCGGTGCCAGGAGGCAGCTCGGTAGCCAGCGCAATCGGATCGGCCTTCAACGGCAGAATGCCACTCTGACCCAGAATTTCGTATTTGTAGGCTTCGCCCGGTTGCAGACGCGGGATGAAGATCTCCCATACGCCGGAGGGAAAACGCAGGCGCATGGGATGCCGGCGCCCGTCCCAGCCGTTGAAACCGCCGACCACCGAAACACGGCGGGCATTGGGCGCCCAGACCGCGAAGCGCACACCTTGCACCCCATCGACTTCCATCGGCTGAGCACCAAATACGCGGCCGATTTCTCTATGGTTGCCCTCGGAGAACAGGTACATATCCATTTCGCCGAGCTGGGGACCAAAGCTGAACGGGTCTTCAGTGATCTGCTCGCCGCTGGCCCAGCGGATTTTCAGCAAATACGGCTGTTGGTTGGTTAGCCGGGTAAAGAAGAAGCCTGGCACCTGGCCCTGCTCCATCGCGGCCAGTACACGCCCGCTGCTACGCTCGATCACCTCGACACCCAGCGCGTTGGGCAAATAGGCACGCACCACCAGACCATCACCGTCTGGGTGAGGGCCAAGGATCGAAAATGGATTGCCGTGCTCGGCGCGCACCAGCGCATCGACGTCGGCATCGGTTGGCAGCAGGTTTTCACCGGGCATTGTCACGGCCGGACGATCAATCATTGGGAACCTCCATCGGAAATCTGTTGTGCCAGCGTCGCCAACCCCTGAAGCGGGACGGACAGCCAGGCCGGGCGGTTCTCAGCCTCATAGGCCACTTCATATGCCGTCTTCTCCAGGCTGAACAGTGCCAGGGCCGCATCGGCTCCAGCGGTGTCCTTCCAGGCGTGAGGCAACCCGGCGGTCGCCTCACGATAAGCCTCCAGGAAGACCGCACGTGCAGTTTGCTGATAGGTATCGGAAATGTCGCGGCGCGCTTGGTCAGCCGCTTCCGAACTGTCGCTGGACTGCGCGTTGCGCAAGGTCATGGCGGTTGCGTATTCAAAGGAACGCAGTACACCGGCTACGTCCTTGAATGGGCTCAGTTTGCTGCGCCGTTCCTCGAGCGAGCGCGCGGGTTCGCCCTCGAAGTCAATAAAATAGGCATCACCTTGCGCGACAAGTACTTGCCCAAGGTGCAGGTCACCGTGGACACGGGTCCGCAGGCCGCCAAGGGTGCGGTTGGCCAGCCGTTTGACCTCGGCTAGCAGCTCCTTTCGTTGACCAAGCAGCTGATCGACCAGCGCGGTAGTCTTGCGATCCAGATCGCCACGGCGAGCGTGCAGCAGATCAAGCGCATGCTCGACCTGCCCGGATATCAGTTGCGTCCATTCCTTTGCGTCCGATGCAGTGGTCGGCTCGGCAGCGAAGGCCCGGTTGTCGGTCGGTACTGCCAAGGTCATGTGCATCTCGCCAAGACGCTGCCCGAGCAGACGATTGAAGGCTTCCAGCTCCTCCAGCGCGCTGAACTGGTTTTCTTGCAGCGAGATGCCATCGGCAATCTGGTCGCGTACGGCGCGGTCCAGCGTGTTCAGCGTCCACTCCCAGGCATCGCCCTGGTTATCGAGGAAGCGCTGCACCACCATCAGGGCGTACTGCTCGCCATGCCTGTCGAAGCGGCTTACCTGCCCCAGCATCGCTGAGATATGGGTGAAGCCTTGTTCGGTCAGGAAGCTGCCCATCTCCAGTTCCGGGTGCATCCCCGCCGAGACGCGGCGCAGAACCTTGATCATCATGCTGCTGTCGATAATTGCGGAGCTGTTGGACTGTTCGGCGGTTAGGTAACGCACCTCCGCATCTGCAGACAGTTCGATCTCTGCCAGCTGCGCCATCGGCTGGAAACGTATCTCGCCATCGCCACAGGGCAGTACCTGCTGCTCGCGCAGCCCCTGAATAACCCCCAAGACAAATTGCTTCAGCGCGAACGCGTCGGTCAGCAGGCCCACCTGCGGCCCGCGACGAACCCGCGCCATGGCCAGTTGCTGTGGAAGCGCGATGTCGAAATCGCCTTCATCGAGGAAGCCCAGCGGCAGCTGGTAAAGATCGGTGCGCCCGCCTGCCTCGACTGCGATCTCACTGAGCAATACCGGGCGTTGTGGATCGCCAAACGGCACGCTGTAGCAGAATTTGATCGAGCTGATCGCTGCATCCTTGCTGGCAAACCAGCGCCGTTTCGGCAGATACGCCGGCAGCGACTCGGTTTCCAGAATCCGTTTGTTGGCCGCGGTAAGCGTATCCAGGCGTTTAAGCACCAGCGTTTGAAAGTCAGGCATGGTTTCCACCGGTGCTTGGTGCCAGCTGGGCATCTGGTGAGTGGTTGCGAGTTGAAACCAGTAGAAGCCGTAAGGCGGCAACGTCAGCAGATACGGCAACTGGCCGATCGGCGGGAAGGCGCTGCCACCAACCATTTCCACCGGCACCATGCCGGCGTAGTGCGACAACTCCAGCTCGGCAGCCTGTGCCGAACGCGACACGTTGGCGACACAGAAGATCACTTCCGTCTCGCCCGTTGCCGTTGTGAACTCGCGGATGTACGCAAGAATTCGGCGATTGCTGGGGGCAAGCATCTTCAGCGTGCCGCGGCCGAATGCCTTGAATTGCTTGCGGATCGAAAGCAACCGCCGCGTCCAGTTGAGCAGCGAATGCGGGTCGCGCTGCTGAGCCTCGACGTTGATCGCCTGGTAGCCATACAGCGGGTCCATGAGCGCCGGCAGCACCAGGCTGGGCGGATCGGCTCGGGAGAAGCCGCCGTTGCGGTCCGGCGACCACTGCATCGGTGTGCGAACGCCGTCGCGGTCGCCGAGGAAAATGTTGTCCCCCATGCCGATTTCGTCGCCGTAATAGATCACCGGCGTGCCCGGCATCGACAGCAGCAAACTGTTGAGCAGCTCTATCCTGCGACGGTCGCGCTCCAGCAGCGGCGCCAGGCGGCGGCGGATACCGAGGTTGATCCGCGCGCGCTTGTCCGAGGCGTAGTAGTTCCAGAGGTAGTCACGCTCCTTGTCGGTCACCATTTCGAGCGTCAGCTCGTCATGGTTGCGCAGGAAAATCGCCCACTGGCAGTTTTCTGGAATGTCTGGCGTCTGACGGAGGATGTCCGTAATCGGAAATCGATCCTCCTGAGCGAGCGCCATGTACATGCGCGGCATCAGTGGAAAATGGAACGCCATGTGGCATTCGTCGCCGAGCCCGCCGTCCTCACCGCCGAAATACAGCTGCGTGTCCTCCGGCCACTGGTTGGCTTCGGCCAGCAGCATCCGGTCGGGGTAATTGGCGTCTATTTCGGCGCGAATTTTCTTAAGAACGTCGTGAGTTTCCGGAAGGTTCTCGTTGTTGGTGCCGTCGCGCTCGACCAGATAGGGAATCGCATCCAGCCGCAACCCATCGATACCCAGATCAAGCCAGTAGCGCATCACGCTAAGAACCGCCTTCATGACCTGCGGGTTGTCGAAGTTGAGGTCCGGCTGGTGTGAGTAAAAGCGATGCCAGAAGTACTGCTGGGCGACCGGGTCCCAGGTCCAGTTTGACGCCTCGGTATCGAGGAAGATGATCCGTGTACCGTCGTACTTCTGGTCTGTGTCAGACCAAACATAGAAGTCGCGCGCGGCGGAACCTTTCTTCGCCTTGCGCGCACGCTGGAACCAGGGGTGTTGGTCGGAGG
>NZ_AGSX01000008.1 GCF_000235745.1 Stutzerimonas stutzeri SDM-LAC
GTCGAGAAGTCGCTTGGCTCCATCGTTAAATCCGGCAGCAGCGCCATCAATGGCGTGCTCGGACCTGGCGAGCGATTCAACACCAAAGGCCTGATCTACTGCGCGACGCCTGCCAGCGATTTCGTCTGCGGCACCCTGCAATTGGCGGCCGGCATGAACCTGCATGTGTTCACAACAGGCCGTGGCACACCCTATGGCCTGGCCATGGCGCCTGTAGTCAAGGTGTCCACCCGCACCGAGCTGGCCGAGCGCTGGCCTGATCTGATCGATGTGGATGCAGGCCGCATTGCAACCGGTCGTTCCAGCATTGAAGAGCTGGGCTGGGAGTTGTTTCACTACTACCTGGACGTTGCCAGCGGTCGTAAAAAGACCTGGGCCGAGCAGCACCGCATCCACAACGACATCACCCTGTTCAATCCGGCTCCGATTACCTGAACCCGGCAAAGTCAGCGCATCCAAAGCGATGCGCGGTTTCGGTAGTTGGCAGCAGGAAGAACGAGAACCATCGACCCCAAACGCCTGATGAACCCCGGCAAGTTGCCCTGATCACGCTGCCACGTTCCCCACCCATTTAGGTAATTTCGTGACCTGCATACTCCAGATCGGCCCGCTGACAGAACGTTTCAACCATGGCATGGCAGCGGAGCATGAGGTGTTGCGTTTCTGGGAGGAGGGGGCAGAGGCGTTGATCGCTCAGCATGCCCAGCGCATCGATATCGTGGTGACTTCCGGCCGCTTCGGCTGTACGGCAGGGCTGATCGAACGTTTGCCCAACCTGCGAGCGATCATCAGTTTCGGCGTCGGCTATGACGCCATCGACGTGGCTGCCGCGCGCGCTCGGGATATCCAGGTCAGCAACACCCCGGACGTACTCAACGACTGCGTGGCGGATCTGGCGTTCGGCTTGATCATCGACACCGCGAGGCAGATATCGCGCGCCGACCGCTTCGTACGGACGGGCAAGTGGCCTTCTGGCGGCTTGCCCTTGGCGGTGCGAGTCAGCGGCAAGCGGCTGGGTATCGTCGGTCTGGGTCGAATAGGCGAAACGGTGGCCAAGCGGTCCACGGGCTTCGACATGCAGGTGCGCTACCACAATCGCCGACCTGTTGAGGGCAGCGCCTACGGCTACGAATCCAACCTGATCGAGTTGGCGAAGTGGAGCGATTTCCTGGTCGTGACCTGCCCTGGGGGCGAGAGCACTCGCAACCTGATCAATCGAGACGTGCTGGATGCGCTTGGCGCGAAAGGGATCTTGATCAACATCTCGCGCGGCTCCGTAGTGGATGAGCCGGCCTTGGTCGAAGCGCTGATTGAAGGGCGGCTGGGTGGTGCCGGGCTCGATGTTTACGCCCACGAACCCAAGGTGCCGCAGGCGCTGATTAACTTGCCGAACGTCGTGCTGCTGCCGCACATCGGCAGCGCCACCGAGGAAACCCGGCTGGCCATGGAAGAGTTGCTGTTCGCCAACCTGCGTGCGTTTCTCGAGCGCGGCGAGGTGCTGACGGCTGTCTGAGCACACACACCCGTGCGTTTCAGATGAGTAGGCGGCCTCGGTCGCTGGCGGCCCAGGCCAAAAGCCTCGGTCAGATAACTACAGAGTGACATCCCTTGGGCGTCTACCGCCGCGAGCCACAAGCCCGCAGGTGCTAGGCGCCATTTCAGTTCAAGCCCGCGAGCGATACAGCTTGCTCAGGAGAGATCGAATGCCCGCTTTAGATCCAGATCTGAGTGAAATCGAGCTTCAGCACGGCGCGCTACAACTGTCGGTTTGCCCGGCATTGGGCGGCGCGATCACACAATTGAGCATCGATGGCATCGACCTTCTACGGCCGTGGGACGGTTCCGATAACGTGCGGCGTACCAGCTGCTTTGTTCTCGCGCCTTTTTCCAATCGGGTGGGCGACGGTGCGTTTCAGCATGAGGGAGAGCGTCATCCGTTGCGCAGCCTGTCTGCCGAACACCCTTTGCCCATTCACGGCGTCGCCTGGAAACGAGCCTGGAGCCTGGCCGAACAAACCTTGACCAGCCTTCGCCTGACGCTCACGCATCAGCCCGAAGGGGATGCCGTGCTTGACTGGCCCTTCGCATTCGAGATGGAGCACGACATTAAGCTCGACGATTGCGGCGTTGCACTTGAACTGCAGCTGCGCAACATCGATAGCCGCTCGATGCCCGCCGGGCTTGGCTGGCATCCGTATTTCCTGCGCCATGAGGCGTGCCGGTTACAGTTCAAAGCGCAAGGCGTCTGGCAGAACGACGCACGTAATCTGCCAGCGCAGATGGCGCCGATCCCTGACAACTGGGATTTCTCAGGCGAGAAATCGCTTCAACAGCCCGGTCTGGACAACTGCTTCGTACGGCGCACCGGGCCCGTAACCATCCGCTGGCCGAACGAAGGGGTACAGCTGACCCTGCATCCAAGCGAGACACTCGATCATCTGGTCGTGTTTACGCCACCGGCAGAAATGGGCTTCTTTGCGGTTGAGCCGGTTTCGCACGCCAACAATGCGCTCTGTATGGACAACCCGACAGCGAACGGCATTCGTACGTTGGCCCCCGGTGAAACCATGAGGGTCAAATGCAGGTTTGCGATAGCGCGCGCGTGACCCGTTGGCGCAATCAGCGTTTCGCTCACCGGCATCGCCCCTTGTCGTACCGCAGGAGATCGCCACTACCGAGTAGAGCAGCATCGCTGCCCAACGCCTAGGCACACCGCACTCACATCGCGGCCCCGCTTGTGCTGCGCCGTGCCGCCAGCCGCCAGCCGCCAGCCCAGTTAGCTCTGTGAAGTCGAAAAAAAGCCCGTCACAAGGACGGGCGAAAGTTTCCGCAACAGGAGCGAGGAGTGTTGCGTCCAGCGTGGTACGTACCGCTTACAGGATCGAGATTGGGTAGTTGAAGATCAGGCGATTCTCGTCGAACTCGTTACGGCTGAACGAACTGTCACGACGCATGCTGGAGTTACGCCACTTGATGTTGAGATTCTTGAACGTACCGTTCTGCACGGTATAAGCCAGTTCGGATTCGCGCCCCCATTCCTTGCCTTCATCACCGCTTGCGGTGGTGATGTTGTCACCGCTGATGTAACGGTTCATCAGGACCAGGCCAGGGATACCGACGCTTGCGAAGTTGTAGTCGTGGCGTAGCTGCCAGGAGCGCTCATCCGCTGCGTCGTAGGCGGAGTTGAAGCTGTCGTTGGCCAGTGAGCCGCCGCTGGTACCGTTGACGCGCATCCACTGATCGCCGCTGACTTTCTGCAAACCGACATAAAAGGTATTGGCGCCGGCTTGTAGGCCAAACAGGCCGGAATAAGTCTTGTTGTCCAGGTCGCCAGCCAATGCGCTGCCTTCATCTTTACCGGTGAAGTAGCCGAGGTTTGCAGTCAGAGCGAAGTCCTCTCCGAGCGGCTGCACGTGTAATAACTGGACGTAGCTCTGCTGGTAGATGTCCTCGAGGCGGGCATGCCACAAGCCGACCTTGGTCTTCTCGGTGAACGAGTATTCGCCGCCAGCGAAGTTAAAGCGATCCGAGCTTGCGCCACCGAAGGACATGTCTTCCATGCTTGCATCGTCACGGGTGCTGTTCTGACGCATCTGGCCACCGTACAGCGCAAGGTTACTTATTTCCTTCGACGTGATCATGCCGCCTTGAAAGGTCTGCGGCAGCGAGCGGCCGTCATCCGCACGCAGTACTGGCACCACGACCTGCCACTCACCGACACGCAGCTCGGTTTCCGACACCTTTGCCTTGGCGGCAACGGCGAGCCGGCCGAAGTCATCCGCAGGGTGACGATCATCACCTTTGCCGTGGGTCGGCAGCAGGCCGGTTCCATAGGTGCCGCTACCGCCGTCGAGCTTGACTGCCAGACCGGCCAACACGTCCACGCCAAAGCCTATCGGGCCTGGGGTGTAGCCCGACTGAACGTTGAGAATGAAGCTTTGCGTCCACTCCTCGGCCTTGTTCTGGCCGTCGTTATACGCCGGATCTACGAAGTTGCGGTTGATGTAGAAATTGCGTGCATTGACTGTGACTTTACTGCCTTCGACAAAACCGTCCGCTGCATGAGCTACGGCAGGAATGCCAAGCGCCAGCGAGAGAGTGCCCGCGAATACAGCGGCAGACAGTGGGTTGCGTGGGGTCATTGTTGTTGTGCTCCCTTTTTTAAGTAATCCGCCACGCACGGACATAGCCTAAAGCGAAGCGGGATGTAGCGCGGCCGAGGTGTGCCGCCGCCGCATGAAGATACGTTATCTGTTGTCATACGACGTACCGAATTATGGACACCACTCAAACCTTGTCAATTCATTTGTAAAGAATTGTTGGAGTGTCAGACTTTGGTCTAGTGCAAGGAACAGCCACGTGCTCAGCGTATAGCGAGCGGCATCGCTCGGTTGCTTAGCTTGGCTGCGAGCGTAGGTGAGAGGTCAGATGACCTTCGACTCAAAGCGGTTACTAAACGGAGAGGTTCCACCACGTAGGCAGGAGACGTCTGACCTGTGGTTGACCAAAACGGTCATCAATCAGATGCACCACACCAGCATCTTCAGTGGTGCGGATTACGCGACCAGCCGCCTGTACGACTTTTTGCAGCCCTGGGAACAGGTACGTGTAGTCATAACCGGCGCCAAACAGGCGATCCATGCGCGCTTTCATCTGCTCATTGATCGGGTTGATCTGAGGCAGGCCTAACGTAGCGACGAATGCACCGATCAGACGATCACCGGGAAGGTCGATTCCCTCCGAAAATGCTCCACCTAGAACGGCAAAACCAATGCCGCTACTGGTGGCGGTAAAACGTTCGAGAAACGCGTTGCGCGCGGTTTCGTGCATGCTTCTGGCCTGTTCCCAGCAAGGCAGGTCGGGATGCTGCGCATGGAGCAGGGCGGTGACCTGTTGCAGGTAGTCGAAGCTACTGAAAAATGCCAGATAGTTACCCGGGCGCTCTCGGTATTGTTCTGCCAGCAGATCGACGAGAGCCTGAAGCGAGGCGTAGCGGTCGCGATATCGGGTGGAAATGTGCCGTGCCAGGTGAACTTCAAGCTGCTCGGCCCGGAAGGGTGATTCGACATCGATCCAGACATGCTTGTGCGGCACACCGAGCGTGTCTGCGTAGAAGCGCTGCGGCGCCAGCGTGGCCGAAAACAGAACGCAGGAGCGCGCCTCAAGCATCCGCGGTGCCAGGAAGGGGCCCGGTAGTACGTTGCGTATGCACAGGACCGAAGCGCGGCCACCGTTACCCCCTTCTCGCGCAGGGAGGAGGGTGCAATCGAATAGCGAGTGTTCGCCGAACAGTTCCGTCAGGCGGCAGAAGTGCATGGCGTCGAAGTACGCCGCCTGCAGCGCTGGATCGAGCCCTGTGGGATGTTCACCAAGGTAGTCGGTGATTGCGCTGACAGCTTGCTGCAGCGCGTTGATGAGCTTATGCGGGAGCTCCGGAAGTACCTGATAGTCACTGTTCTGCAGTCGCTGCAGGTCGTTCCAGCATCGCAAGACGCGCTCAATCGGCTTCTTAAGTACTGCCGGAGATGTTTTCCGTAACGCCTTGATCTTTCTAGCATCCAACTCGGCTGTATACATGCCTCTACCGCGTTCGAGGAGGTTATGTGCTTCGTCCACCAGCACACCAACGCGCCATTGGCTGAGCAAGGTCAGACTGTAGAGCAAGGCGCTCATGCCAAAGTAATAGTTGTAATCGCCCACCACCACATCAGCCCAGCGAGCCAATTCCTGGCTGAGGTAATAGGGGCAGACCTGATGCGCCAGCGCAACGTCTCGCAGGTTCGCCTGATCGAGAAAGGGCTGCGTGATGGCCTGCGCACGTGCAGCAGGGATCCGATCATAGAAGCCGCGAGCAAGTGGGCAGGACTCTCCGTGACAGGCCTTGTCCGGGTGTTCGCAGGCTTTGTCGCGGGCAATCAGTTCGAGCGTGCGCAAGGGCATCGATCCCTGGCTCAGCTTTTTCAATGCATCCAGCGCAAGTTGTCGCCCGGAGGTTTTCGCGGTGAGAAAGAACAGCTTGTCCATCTGCTGACCAGGGAACGCCTTCAACTGCGGGAAAAGCGTAGCGAGGGTTTTGCCGATACCGGTTGGCGCCTGCGCCATGAGATGGGTGCCGGTGCAGGCGGATTTGTACACGGCTTCGGCAAGCTGCCGCTGGCCACTGCGAAACTCACCGTAGGGGAACGTCATGCTTCTGAGCGCCTGATCACGCTCGGCTCGATGGGCCAGTTCCTGTTCTGCCCAAGCTATGAAGCGTTGGCACTGCGTTTCGAAAAACACCTTCAGGTCATCAGCCGTGAACGGCTCGACCAGAACGGTTTCTTTCTGGCTGACCACATCGAAGTACACCAGCGCGACGTTCAGCGACTGCAGCCCGCGCGTCTCACAGAGCAACCAGCCGTAAACCTTGGCCTGTGCCCAATGCAGATAGCGGTGATTTGCAGGCTGGTGCACCAGATCACCACGGTAGGTTTTGATCTCTTCCAGCTGGTTCTTTACCGGATCGTAGCCATCCGCGCGGCCTCGCACGCTGAGCGAGCGGTAGCTTCCTTCGAGGGTAACCTCACGCTCATAGCCGTCTGCGCGTCGGGCCGTAACGGTCGTGTGCCCCGCAATTCCTTCCAATGCGGTCGGCGAGGGGGTAAAGCGCAAGTCCAGATCGCCCTGTTTAGCGGTGAACTCGCACAGTGCTCGAACGGCAACCCGGTAGCTCAAGTCGAAGCCTCATCCCATTGCACGTAACAGACGGCGATTGGCACCCGATGACGCAACGCAAAGTCGATCCAGCGCTTCTGATTGTCCTGCAGGCGGTCGCCAGGGCCTTTCACTTCGACCAATCGATAGCACTGCTCATCGGGGAAGAACTGGACGAGGTCCGGCAGGCCGCTGCGATGGTTGGGTACGTCCAGCAGGATGCGGTGGAAGAACGCACGCAGGTGTTCGGCTGGAATACATTCGAGGGCCAGATCCAGCAATGCCTCGTCGAACAGCCCCCAGCTTACGAACTGAGACTGCACACCGAATTTATGACGATAAACGTTACGTATGCAGTCGCGGTATTCGTCTGTTCCGAGCTTGTTCAGGCAGTCGTCGAACAGCTCAGCGCGGCGGCTGTGAAAATCGGGACGGGCGAGGTCTGCCGGCCCTGCATGAAAGGGGTGAAAGAACGCGCCGGGCAGCGGCGCGAATATCGCGTCCCAGCAGAGCAGGCCGAGCAGCGAATTGATCAAGGCATTCTCTACGTAGTACGCGGGTGCATCACTACGGGTCAGGTGCTCGCGGACCGCGTGCTCGACACTCATTGTCTCCGGGCGCGGGAGCCTTAGGTCGATCCGCTCCGGCTGGGCAGTGTGCCGACTGCGCGGGGTCGTTTCACCTAGGGTTCGCCGCAAGCGTGGAAGGATGCGCTGTAACTGCTGGGCTTCATGCTCGCTTTCAGGCGCGGCGTCCGCTGTCAGGGCCAGTTGTAATGCCGCTTCCGGTTGGTCATGCCGCTCCAGCACCCGAATTGCCCGCTCACGGGCACCGGGATAGCCGTTGGCCGCGTGCAGTTTCAGCGCCAGAGACCAGCTCCCGTCGCGCTCGCATTGCCTGGCTAAACTCAGCAATAGCTTGCCACGGCGGTTTTCCAGCCACTCGTTGGCGTAACCGGTCGCGGGCACATCAGGCAGCACCGTTTCGACCGCTTCGCCCGCCTCGAAGCGTTCACGGCAGCGATGCAAATGCAGATAGGCATCGACATCGGCCCGCGCATGAAACGCTCGGGACGCCGGGGAAAATGCAACCTGCTCGTAGCGAAAGATACCGAGATCGGCCAGTACAAATTCGGACCAGTCCTGGTGGATGTTGCCGAAGAACATCAGCCGCAGTCGATCGCACAGATCGCCGATGGCCAGCCTGAATGCGGCATCCGCCAGCCCCTCACACCAGCTTGCGAAGGGTTTGGGCTCGGTGTGTTCAACCTGCATGGCCCGGAACAGATCGGTCTTGCGCTGGCCGGCGGCAGAGTTGCCGAACACCGCCAGCAGTTCATCCTTCTTCAACAACCCGAACAGCTGCGTGATATCCACCATCGGATTGGTTTCGAGCCAGCCGCGTTCGACAAGCGCAGCCGATGCCTCGATGGCGCAGCCGATCTCCGCGTAGCGCAGCTTACTCGCGCGAAACAGCAGCCCCTTGCGCATCACCATGCGTACTAGCAGTGCTTGAGAGGCGTGCGGGATCAGCTCGAACTGATCCAGAAACCCTCGTTCCTGATCGTCCAGCAGATCGCCGTGCCGCTCACCGACCCAGGCAAGCACCTGACGAAAGTTGTCGAGGTAATAAAAAGGGTTTTCCAGGGCCTGGCGCATGAACGTCCGGTTCGGTGAAACCTGGGCGCTGCGGCCCGTAGGGCTGTGTATTTATACAGTTGGCGAGACGTTTTGCAACGGCTGGACGATCAGTGGCGCGGGTAGGAGGTTTTTAGCGAAGCGGACGCAGGCGCTGCGCTCAACCCTCCCATGATTGGGTGGGTTAAGCGCGTCGACTATCAAACAGTGCGGGAGAAACGACCGCGCTGTTCGCCGCCCAGATAGGCATCGAATGCCATGGCGACGTTGCGCATCATCAGATGGCCCTGTGGAAGCAAAACCACGGCGCGCTCGGTAATCTCGACCAGGCCATCAGCGACATGCTCGTCCAGTTTGGCCAGCGAGTCGGCGAAATACTCTTGGAAGTCGATGTCGTAGCGCTGTTCGATCTCGGCAAAGTCGATGCGGCCGTGACACATCAGCGAAATGATCACTTCGCGCCGTAGCCTGTCGTCCTCACTGAGTTTGTAGCCACGGTGAACCGGCAGCATGCCTTCGTTCAGGCGCGCGTAGTACTGCGACAGCTCTTTTACGTTCTGGCTGTAGCTGTTGCCGATTTTGCCGATGGACGAGATACCGAGCCCGATCAGGTCACAATCGGCGTGGGTCGAGTAGCCCTGGAAGTTGCGCTGCAGCGTGCCGTTGGCACGGGCGAGGGTCAGTTCATCCTCCGGCAGGGAGAAATGATCCATGCCGATATAGACGTAACCCGCGTCGGTCAGCCGCCGGATGGTCAATTCCAGCAGTTCCAGCTTACGCTCCGGTGGTGGCATGTCTTCGGGGCGGATCAGCTTCTGCGCGCGCACCAGATCCGGCAGGTGCGCATAACTGTAGGCTGCGATGCGATCCGGGCGGATGTCGATGATCTTGTCCAATGTAACGCCGAAGCTTTCGATGGTTTGCAACGGCAGGCCGTAGATCAGGTCGACGCTGATCGATTTGAAGCGGGCGTCACGTGCAGCCTGGACCAGCTCGCGCGTCTGCTCTTCGGTCTGGATGCGGTTGACCGCTATCTGCACTTGCTCATCGAAGTCCTGCACACCAAAGCTCAAGCGGTTGAAGCCCAGCTCGCGCAGCTGGTAAATCTGCGCCGGCGTGACGGTACGCGGATCAACTTCCAGCGAGAACTCGTGGTTGTCGCTGTCGTCCATGTTGAACGCGTCGCGCAGCGTAGCCATCAAGTCAGTCAGCTGTTCACTGGTGAGGTAGGTCGGTGTGCCACCGCCGAGATGCAGCTGAGTCAGCTTGCGCGAGCGGTCGAACAACGCTGCCTGCATCTTGATCTCGCGCTTGAGGTAGTCGAGATACTCAACGGCGCGACCTGTCTTATGGGTGATGATCTTGTTGCACGCGCAGTAGTAACAAAGGCTTTTGCAGAACGGGATATGGATGTACACCGACAGCGGCTTGGGCGTCGGGGCCTCGTTGGTCTCCTGCGCGGCGCTGCGGTAGTCATCAATGGCAAAGGCCTGATGAAACTGCGGGGCAGTGGGGTAGGAGGTATAGCGAGGACCGGGACGGTCATACTTCTCGACCAGGGCGCGGTTAAAGCTCGGCGTTTGGTCCATGTAGGGTTTCACCTTGATTGCATGATTGTGAGTGGCCGGGTCGGGCAGTGCCGTCCGCAGCTTGCGACATCTTGGCGCCAATTATCGCGTTTCCTCGTATGGCGTTGGCCTGTCCGAGATCAAGAACCGGTCAGGCCCGAGCGCGCGGGCGCCAAGCGGTCAACACCAGGATTGTAGGCCAAACTGCCGGGCAGCATGTACTCGGCAGTCTTTCACTTTTGATTACAACCGGAACTGGCCAACCAGGCGATTCAGCTCGGCCGCCAGTTGCACCAGCTCCTCACTGATCCGCGAGGTTTGAGACGCGTCGGCCAGGGTGGTGTCAGCGATCGTGCTGATAGTGGTGATGTTACGGTTGATCTCTTCAGCAACGGCGCTCTGCTCCTCGGCCGCCGTGGCGATCTGGGTGTTCATGCCGGTTATGGCGTTCACTTCGCCCGCGATAACGGTGAGGCTCTGCGCGGTCTTGGCGACACAATCCGAACCCGAGTGAGCGCGAACCTGAGCACCTTCCATAGCTTGTACGGCGTTACGTACACCGTTTTGCAGTTGCTCGATGGTGCGCTGGATTTCTTCGGTGGATTTCTGCGTGCGCGAGGCGAGGGTACGCACCTCATCGGCGACCACAGCGAAGCCTCGGCCCTGTTCCCCGGCGCGGGCAGCCTCGATGGCGGCATTCAGCGCAAGAAGATTGGTCTGCTCGGCGATACCGTTGATGACGTTCAGAACCATGCCGATGCTGACGCTGTCCGTTTCAACCTGCTTGATCACCTGCGCGGCTTTTTCGATGTCCCGAATCAACACCTCGATACCATCCAGCGCCTCGGTTGCGAGGGAGACGCCAACGCGCGATTCCGCATCGGCGCCGCTCGAAGCCGACGCTGTCTCGTTAGCATGACGAGCCACCTCCTGAACGGTCGCGCTCATTTCGTTCATGGCCGAGGCGACCATGTCGGTTTCGCTGCGCTGCTCCATGACCGCTGTCTGGGTCTTCTCCGCAACGCTCGATACTCGATTCGATACCTCGCCCAATTGGCGAGTTACGGTAGCCACTGCTTCGAGGCTGTTGCGGAACTTGAAAATCATGTGGTTGAAGGCAGTGCCCATGGCCCCGACTTCATCCTGAGCCTGCACTGCGACTGTGCGGCTGAGGTCTTCGTCCTTGGTCATCGCCTCCATGGTATGGCGCATGTCGTTGATGCGGCTGATGATGATCCGGCGAATGATGTAACCCATGACAATCAGGCCCGCCAGTAGCAGCAGGGCCTGGATTACGGCTGAGGTCAGAATGTTGCGATGCACCTCGCCGTCCAGCGCAGACAGGTCGTAGCTGATACGAACCGCGCCCATCACCGTGTCCTGTGGGACCTGGTGGCAGGTCAAACAATTGGTGCCGCGGTAATCCTGTCGCGCATGGATCGGATTGATCACCGTCAGCACGCGTCCGTTCTGACCTTCGCTTACTTCGATGGTGGCATCGCCGGCAAGCGCACGTTTGTCGAGCTCGTCCTTGGGTGCCTGATGTTCGAACCCAGGCCCGAAGACCTTGGTCACCGGCTCGCCGCGAACGATACGTGCATCGATTACCCCCGGCCGGGCAAGAATCTTGTTACGCAGCACTTCACGCTGGCTCATGGTGCCGGTCAGCATCATGGTGTTGATACTGTCAAAGTAGGAGTCAGCCGTATCTTTGGTCTGCTGCTCGACGACACGGAGTATCAGCTGTTTCTCTGAACCTGCCGAGTAGAACAGGGAGGCTGCCAGCACCAGGGCAAATACCACCAACAGCGCCAGGTTGATTTTAGTTTGAACCGACATTTGCCGAGCTGGGGACGTAGTGTTCATCCTGTTCCTTAGGTATTGCGATTACACGAAAACGAAAGCGTCACCGGCGTATGTGGCGGCCCACCGCCGGCGGTCAGGCTTGCCGCTTTATCGGCCCAGCTTATCGGCCGAACATCCCCGCGCTTTACAAGGTAATGTGCCCTGACAGATAAAGGCATAGTGCTATTAGCGAGGCCGGCGACATCCTAGCTGCTGTGCAACCGCGCAGAGCCATGGCTGGCGATGAAAGGAAATCAATCTCCGGCTCTGTTGATTTGAATCAACGGATGATGGGGTAGCGCCTCAGTTGCGGCCTTACCTCTTCATCAATCGATCATGCGAGCGCCCGATAGCCCAAGCCCATGCAGCACCCGGCTACGGCTTCGAGGCGTTTGCCTACCGCAACTGCAATCTTTTTCCGTCAAGCCACTTGGCAATCCTCACGGGCAGGGCCACGCTATGCAGAGGTTATGTCAATGACCATCTGTCAGGTTGCTTGCCTAGCCAAATTAGCCCAGTCGCGGTCGAACCCCGAATCGTTTCGGCGGTCGTAGCCTCTAGTCAGTCGCCGTTAGCGGGACATGCAGGGTATGGCTGCTGACCGATCCAGGCGCAGTGCATCAGTTGGACTCATCTTTTCAAGGACTCACATGATCAAGAAATGCCTTTTTCCTGCGGCCGGATATGGCACGCGCTTCCTTCCTGCGACCAAGGCCATGCCCAAGGAAATGTTGCCGGTCGTGAACAAGCCCCTGATTCAATATGGGGTTGAGGAGGCACTGGCTGCCGGGCTGGGCCAGATTGCAATTGTTACCGGACGCGGCAAGCGCTCCCTGGAAGACCACTTCGATATCAGCTACGAGCTCGAACATCAGATCCGCAACACTGACAAGGAAAAATACCTGGTCGGCATTCGCAAACTGATCGATGAATGCAGCTTCTCGTATACCCGTCAGGTTGAGATGAAGGGCTTGGGTCATGCAATCCTCAGCGGCCGCCCACTGATCGGCGACGAACCCTTCGCCGTGGTCCTCGCTGACGACCTGTGCATCAACCTCAATGGCGATCCGGTGCTGGCGCAGATGGTCAAGCTGTACAACCAGTTCCGCTGCTCCATCGTCGCAATCCAGGAAGTGCCGCCGGAGGAGACCAGCAAATACGGCGTGATCGCCGGCGAGATGATCCGCGACGACATTTTCCGTGTCAGCCACATGGTCGAGAAACCCAAGCCCGAAGAGGCACCGTCCAATCTCGCCATCATCGGCCGCTACATCCTCACGCCCGATATCTTTGACCTTATCGAGCAGACCGAGCCAGGCAAGGGCGGCGAAATCCAGATCACCGACGCGCTGATGCGCCAGGCCCAGGACGGTTGTGTACTGGCGTATAAGTTCAAGGGCCAGCGTTTCGACTGCGGCAGCGCCGAGGGCTATATCGCAGCGACCAACTTCTGCTACGAGAACTTCTACCTGACCGGTAAAGCTTTCTAAGCACTACTGCGCTGAATGGAAAAAGCCACCTTCGGGTGGCTTTTGCGTTTCAAGGAGCGGGCATTTCTTCGGCACCTGGCCCGAGGGGCTGACCGTAGCTGAACTCGACATTGTTGCCGGCCGGGTCGCGAACGCCACAGTAATAGCCAACCGGGGAGGGCTCGTCCCTGGGCTCCCAAATCAGGCAGCCAACCTGGCGCGCCATGTTAGCAATTGCATCGACCTCGGCGCGGCTGGCCAGGGCAAAGCCGAAATGGCTGTAGTCGTTGTCGGCTAATGCACGATCTTGCCCGCCGGGCATTATCACGAAAATGAACTCACGTTCCTTTCCCGGTTCCGCCATCCAGACGATGCGCGAGCCTTTGCCTGCGCGCTCGTGAAACACCTGCATTCCGCAGAACCGCTCATAGAAGGCGATGCAGGCATCGAGATCGGGCACGTGCAGGGCAAGATGAGTGAGGGTAGGGCGCATGCGATGCTCCTCCAATGAATCCGGTCAACGGCCTGGGTTATGCTGTGCGATCTACAAGGGAGACAACAGTTCATGGCTTACGACTTCGATCTATTTGTCATCGGCGCGGGTTCCGGTGGCGTCCGTGCCGCCCGTTTTGCGGCTGGCTATGGCGCCCGTGTGGCGGTAGCTGAAAGCCGTTACCTCGGCGGCACCTGCGTAAACGTTGGCTGTGTGCCGAAGAAGTTGCTGGTCTACGGCGCGCACTATGCCGAAGACATCCATGAGGCCAAGGGCTATGGCTGGACCATCGACGGCGCCAGGTTCGATTGGGCTTCGCTCATAGCCAACAAGGATCGCGAGATCCAGCGTCTCAATGGGATCTACAAAAACCTGCTGACCGACAGCGGCGTCACGCTGCTAGAAGCCCATGCACGCCTGGTCGACGCCCACACCATCGAGGTCGAGGGCAAGCACTACAGCGCCGAGCACATTCTGATCGCCACTGGCGGCTGGCCGTTCGTGCCGGATATCCCGGGCTGCGAGCACGCCATTACCTCTAACGAGGCGTTTTACCTTGATGCACTGCCACGTCGCGTTCTGGTGGTGGGCGGTGGCTATATCGCCGTCGAGTTTGCTTCGATCTTCCATGGTTGTGGTGCCGACACCAAGCTGCTCTATCGCGGAGAACTGTTCCTCCGTGGTTTCGATGGCTCGCTGCGTGATCATCTCAAGGACGAGCTGATCAAGAAGGGTCTCGATCTGCAGTTCAATGCCGACATCGCTCGCATCGACAAACAGGTGGACGGAACGCTACTTGCCACGCTGGAAGACGGTCGCACGCTGGAAGCCGATTGCATCTTCTACGCCACGGGGCGTCGGCCGATGCTTGATGGGCTAGGGCTGGAAAACGTGGACGTGGCTCTGGACAACCGAGGTTTCATTGCCATCGACGATCAGTTCCGCACCACGACGCCATCGATCCTGGCCATCGGGGACGTGATTGGCCGGGTCCAGCTGACCCCCGTCGCGCTCGCGGAAGGCATGGCCGTAGCCCGGCAGCTGTTCAGGCCGGAGGAGTATCGACCGGTCGACTACCAGAATATCGCTACCGCCGTGTTCAGCCTGCCAAACATGGCGACGGTTGGGTTGACCGAAGAACAAGCGCGCGAAAAAGGACACAAGGTGGTGCTGTTCGAAAGTCGTTTCCGACCGATGAAGCAGACCATGACCGACAGCCTCGAGCGAAGCCTGATGAAACTGGTCGTCGACGCGGAGACCGATAAGGTGTTGGGCTGCCACATGGCCGGACCAGAGGCGGGGGAGATCATTCAGGGTTTGGCGGTTGCGCTGAAGGCCGGCGCAACCAAGCGGATCTTCGATGATACGGCGGGTATTCACCCGACTGCAGCGGAAGAGTTCGTCACGATGCGCACGCCAACAGGGATCTGACCCACAACTCGCGTAGCTGAAACAGAAACTTGCCAAGCCGGTGAAACGCTAAACAAACGTAGCTGAATGAAGGAAGAGGGGGCCCGGTTGTAGCGGCCCTCTACTGCAGGACTCAGAACAGCGTCTGGCCTACCTTGCGCCAAACGCTGTCTCGCGCTCGTTATCAGTGCTGCATATGTTCGTGACCACCTGGCTCCGGCGCCTGGTCCTGGATAGACACGTCGATGGTCACTTCACCCGCGTGCTCGAATTCGAGGGTCAGCGGAAAGCGTTCACCCGCCGCGAGCGGGGCGCTCAGTTCGAAGAGCATGACGTGATGGCCGCCCGGTTTGAACTCGACCTGGCCGCCGGCAGGCAGCTCGATCGAATCAACCTGCTTCATGCGCATCATCTCGCCTTCATGCACATGGGTATGCAGCTCAGCCTTTTTCGCGCGAGGTGTGTGCACGCCCAATAGCCGATCCGGCGCATCGCCCGGGTTTTGCACGGTGAAATAGACTGCACCGGTAAGCGCGCTGGGCGGCATGGCACGCGACCACACATGAGTGGCCACAGGCGTAGCACCCGTCATCTGGTGGTGAGCATGGTTCTGCTCAGCTGCCGTTGCTGACAAGCATGCCGTGCCGAACGCAAAAAGGGTTACCAGGCGAAGCAACATGGAGATCTCCGAGGTGTTTGAAAGCCAGAACATTAGCATGCTGCGCCCGCTGACGTTGCACTGCGTCCTGCCAGCCATAAAGGCATATACCAACCGAGCGAGCCATCAACTGACCGACACCGCGATTTATAACGGAACCTGCAGCGTCGCATCGTTTCTGTTTGAATGACGCACGAAACCTTCCGATTGGAGATGCATCAGCACAATGGAACGCAGTCGCTGGAGTCACAGGTTGCTGTCTGGCGGAACGGAGCCCGATCCGCGCTTTACCCTGGCCAACGAACGGACCTTTCTCGCCTGGATACGAACATCGCTGGCGGTACTGGCCGGCGGCGTTGCGGTCGAGGCCTTCGCCAGCGAAATCTTCCCGCTGGAAATACGCAAGGTTCTGTCGATTTCGCTGTTGCTACTGGCGATGTTCATCAGCTCGACCGCCTGTTTCCGCTGGCTGACCATCGAGCGAGCGATGCGCCACCAAGGGCCGTTGCCGTTTCCACTGCTGATTCCGATCCTGTCCATCGGTGGCACGCTGGTGACGTTGGTACTGATCGCCTTCGTCGCATTACGCAACTGATCGAACGCCGATGCATATTTCCTTTCGACGCCGCCTGAAGCCCAAACCGCCACCGCTACCGTTGCATGAAGACCCGGGGCTGCAACCCGAACGTACATCACTTGCCTGGGGCCGGACGCTGCTGACAATGATCACCGTGAGCGCACTGTTTCTGCGCTGGATGCCATACCACGGCGCCTTCGTCGCAGTATTGGTCGCGCTATCCTTGACAACGGCGTTGGGCATCTGGACGACCCAGCAGCGGCGCTACACGCGTAGCGCCAGCGGGGTGAAAAGCGGGCGAATCCAAGCTGATGCACTGTCGGTTCTGTGGCTTGGCGCGTCGGTCTTCGTGCTTGGCGTGCTGGGGCTCTACACCGTTATTTCCCTGCCAATCAGCAGCTAGGCAGAACTTATATAGAGAGGCTTTGATGAGCACCGCCAATCAACAATTCGCCAGTGACAACTATTCCGGAATTTGCCCGGAAGCCTGGGAAGCAATGGCCCGCGCCAACCAGGGCCATGATCGGGCCTACGGTGACGATCAATGGACGTCGCGCGCAGCCGACCACTTCCGTCAACTGTTCGAAACCGACTGCGAAGTGTTCTTTGCCTTCAACGGTACGGCGGCCAATTCGCTGGCCTTGTCATCGCTATGCCAGAGCTACCACAGCGTGATCTGCGGCGATATCGCACACATTGAAACCGACGAATGCGGCGCACCGGAATTCTTCTCGAACGGCTCCAAACTGCTGGTGGCGCGGACCGAACAGGGCAAGCTGACGCCAGCGGCCATCCGCGAAGTCGCGCTGAAACGCAAGGACATTCATTACCCCAAACCACGCGTCGTCAGCCTGACGCAAGCCACCGAAATCGGCACCGTCTACCAGCCGGACGAACTTCGAGCAATCAGCGACACCTGCAAAGAACTGGGGCTGCACTTGCATATGGACGGCGCACGCTTTGCAAATGCTTGTGCGTTTCTCGGATTGTCACCGGCTGAGCTGAGCTGGAAAACGGGCGTCGATGTGCTCTGTTTTGGCGGCACGAAAAACGGCATGGCAGTCGGCGAGGCGATCCTGTTCTTCAATCGCGACCTCGCCGAGGATTTCGAGTACCGCTGCAAGCAGGCGGGTCAGCTCGCATCGAAGATGCGTTTTCTATCCGCGCCGTGGGTGGGCTTGCTGGAAAGTAACGCGTGGATGAAATACGCCAAACATGCCAACAGCTGCGCGCAGTTGCTTGCCCGGCTGATCAGCAACGTACCCGGTGTGGAACTGATGTTTCCGGTGCAAGCCAATGGCGTGTTTGTCAGCATTCCGCCTTTGGCGCTGGAAGCACTGCGAAGCCGGGGTTGGATGTTCTACACCTTCATCGGCGTTGGCGGCGCGCGATTCATGTGTTCGTGGGACACCAGCGAAGAACGCGTTCGGCAACTGGCGAAAGACATACGCGAGGTCGTGGAGGCGAACCAATAGGCGCGGCGCGGTGCATCACTACGCTGTTCGGAAACGCACACGGCCGGTCGATGAGTGCCGTTACGCTCCAGTCGACAGGCGCTGATGGATTCGTAAACCGCTTTGCGCAAATGATGCCGTAGACCCACAGCTTCACCGCCTGAACGTTGATGCCCGACAGGCGCGTCGCCTCCATGTTGCTCCCGACCGAGTAGATGCGTCGGCCGAACACGATCTGGCTGGTGACGTAACTGAACACACCCAGCAGCACGAGCAGGAGCATCACCGGAACCGGAATGCCGTCATAGCTGTTGAGCGTCTGGATGAATCTGGCCAATACGGCACCAATCAGCGCCACGCGCAACAGGTCACGAACCAGCGAGTGTGGTACCAGGCCATGGAGCCCGCGATTGCGGCGCTGCATCCAGGTCAGGAACAGCGTCAGGACGAATACGTTGCTCCCTAAAAGTCTTGACGACTACGTCAGCGATACCAATCTGGTGCGACTGGTTGATGTCTTCGTTGATGAACTTGATCTGGTTTCGTTGGGGTTTGAAAGCGCAACTCTAGCGGGCACAGCAATATGATTGCGCTTCGCATAATGCATATTATGTTAAATAGAGTTTATGAGAATTGAGTAACCCAAGACCTACGTCCCCATCAGGCACATCCGGTCACGTCTGATGAGCTGACCTGGCGCGCAGGTGCTTAATTGGTTGCGGTCGCAGCCACTGAGCCTTATCAAAAAACAGCGGCAGACGGCGAGCTATCGATTTTGCGTTGCAGTAGCGGCCCGGAACACTTCGTCGAGCTCGCTACCGGTAGGTGAACTTGGAAACGCATCGAACCGGCCATGCTTCAGCGCTTGGGCCGCGTTGTAAAAGCCGCTCCATGCGGCGCGAGCCAACGCTCCTCCTACACTGACTCGTCTGACGCCCATGGCTGACAGTTCTTTAACCGACAGGTCACTGTTCCAGCCAATCAGTACATTGATGGGCTTAGGCGCCACTGCCAAGACGACCGCAGCGATCTCGTCACGCGTCCTGATTCCGGGTGCATAAAGGCAGTCGGCACCGGCTTCGGCGTAAGCCTGCAACCGCTTGATGGTGTCCGGCAAATCGGGACGTCCAAGAAAAAAGTTTTCCGCACGAGCGACCAGGAGTGTCTTGGTGCCGCTTGTATCAATGGCATCCCGCGCAGCACAGATACGTTCGACCGCGTCCTGGATATCGCGGATCGGCTCTAGCGGATCACCGGTCGAATCCTCGATGGAAAAGCCTGCAACCCCGGTCGCCACCGCAAGCTGTGCGCTTTCGAACACCTCCTGGGGTAATTGGCCGAACCCGTTTTCAAAATCCGCATTGATAGGCAGATCAGTGGCTTCGACGATGCTCCGCATATAGTCAAGCACAGCGTCGCGCTGCATAGAGCCGTCGGGCTTGGCACAAGACCAGGCATGGCCGGAGCTGGTCGTTGCTAGTGCCTCGAACCCCATGCCGGCGAGCAGTTGCGCGCTGCCTGCATCCCAAGGATTAGGAAGCACAAAGCACCCGGACTCATGCAGCTTCCAGAACGAGTCGCGCTTTTGTTCGATAGTCTGGATGGTCATAGATATACCTTCGGTTGCAGTGCAGCCAAGCTATTGATTCCGATACCACTGAGCGTTTGGTACGGACCACCGAGGCTTGGCCGGGCTTCTACTGTACAGCCACGCAATGTCGCCTCGAAACGGAATTCTTCGGCCATCGTAGGCATCGTCTGTGAAAACTCTACTGCACGATCGTCAGCTCATCCCGCGACACGGCGCAACCCGCGAGGAAATCGCCGAAGCGCTCGGCGGCGCCATCGCAATTGATGCCGGTGCGGCGCTAACCTATAGCGCATGAATGATGGAAGCAGTCTCGACATTCGAACAGGAGCCGTAACCAGATGCCAGTAAACGCCCAGGTCGCACGTCTCTCGACCGCCCAAGCACTGTCCGGCGCCAATTCGACAGTCGTGTATGCGACCGGCGCCATCATTGGGCACCACCTCGCCCCGAATCCTTCGCTGGCGACCCTGCCGATCTCCGTATTTGTTGTTGGCATGGCGCTTTCGACATTACCAGTCGGCGCCCTCACCCATCGCTATGGCCGCCGCGCGGCGTTTCTGGCGGGCAACGCATCCGGTGTCGTCATGGGCTTGCTGGCCGCGTTGGCGCTGGTGATGCAGTCGTTCCCGCTGTTTTGCGTGGCCATGCTGTTTGGCGGCGCCTACGCCGCGGTGGTGCTGACTTTCCGCTTCGCCGCGGCCGAGTGTGTCAGGGCGGAAGATAAGCCCAGGGCGCTGTCAGCCGTTCTGTTGGGCGGCGTCATCGCCGGCGTGCTCGGCCCGCAACTGGTGAACGCGACCATGGATGCCTGGCCGCCGTATGCCTATTCGATGACCTATGTCGCCGCTGCCGCCACTGCGGTACTGGCGGCCGTCGTGCTGGCAGGCATGCGCATCCCGAAACCAGCCCGGAAACCCGGCGCCAAGGCAGTACCCATCCGCTCGGCTTTGCTACAGCCCACCTTCATCGTAGCGATGATCTGCGGCGTGGTCAGCTACATGATGATGAATTTCATGATGACGTCGGCGCCCCTGGCAATGGAGCTGCACGGGCATTCCAGGACGCATTCGAACTACGGTATCGAGATGCACGTGGTGGCGATGTACCTGCCGAGCTTTTTCACCGGTCGGCTGATCACCCGTTTCGGTACCAGTCGCGTGATCACCATCGGCTTGGTGATGATTGCAGCGGCCGCGATTGTGGGGATGCTGGGCATGAGCGTGTCGCATTTCTGGATTGCGCTGGTACTGCTCGGCGCCGGCTGGAACCTGAGCTTTCTCGGCGCCTCCGCAATGGTGCTCACCTGTCATAACCCTGAACAAGGCCCGCGGGTGCAGTCGGTGAACGACTTCGTCGTGTTTGGCTCAATGGTTATCGGCTCGTTCGCCTCAGGCGCCCTGCTTGACAGCTTCGGCTGGACGCTGGTGTGCGGCATGATTCTAGCGCCGGTGGTGCTGGCGATATGCAGCCTGCTTTGGTTGCGGTACCTGTACAAGCCGGCCGCGCAACCATTGGCCGTCGACTGTTAGCGTCAGGCTCGCGCTACCGTGCCCCGCGCCCACAACAGCGTAAAGAGGCCAACGCACCGGTCCTCAACGTCGCAATACAAACCGCTCTTCGCTCAACGACCGAAAGGTGCGGTTGCCCACCAGTAGCTAATAACGGACGGACGCCGTTTGTGATCCAACCGAGCTTGAGCTCAAGCTGGTTTTGCAGCTGCTGGCAGCTTTACGGGCCGGTGATCCCTGAAAGCAAACAAAAACGTCAGCAAAACGCCTAGCGCAAACACGGCTGGGAATAACCAGATGCTTTGCCAGTCATGCGTATCCACCGTGGCGAAGTGATCGGTAACTTTGCCAGCTACCCAGAAACCGATAAGCATGCCCACGCCATATGTCGCCAAGGTTATAAGCCCTTGCGCTGAGCCCTTGAACGTTTCGCCGGCCTTGGCATCGGTGTAGATCTGACCGGACACGAAGAAAAAGTCGTAGCAGATCCCGTGTAGCGCAATGCCGGTGATCAGCATGAACATCAGGTCTCCGTTGTTCCCGTATGCGAACAAGGCGTAGCGCAGCGACCATGCCAGCATGCCCAGCAGCAGTGTTTTCTTAATCCCGAAGCGCTGGATAAACAACGGCAACAGCAACATGAACAGCACTTCGGATATCTGTCCCAAGGTCATTTTGCCGGTCGGATTGTCGACGCCTATCTCAGCAAGGAACGGATTCGCGTTCTGGTAATAGAACGCCAACGGAATGCAGATCAACACCGAGGCCAGAAAGAAGATTGCAAAGCTGCGGTCTTTTAGCAGCCTGAGTGCGTCCAGGCCGAATATTTCCTTGAGACCTCCCCGCTCCCGTCGCGCCAGGGGTGGCGTGCCAGGCAGGCTGAAGCTATACAGCCCAAGCATCGCGGAGGCGATGGCGCACATAAGGAAAGTATTGCGTAGCGCACCGTTGGCTATGGCTTGTTGCGAGTCCCAGCCGAACAGGAAACTGATGACCAACCCCGCAATGATCCAACCCACCGTGCCCCAGACGCGGATCTTGGAGAACTCCAGTGCCGGGTCGCGCATCTGCCGAAAAGCCACCGCATTTACCAGCGCCAGTGTTGGCATGTAGGCAATCATGTAGCTCAGTACATAGGGGTAGAAGGTTGCGAAATTGTCGGCGCGATAAAGCTGAAACAGCAGGACGGCACCGACCAGATGGAGGATCGCCAGCAAACGTTCAGCGTTGAAATAACGGTCCGCGATCAAGCCAATCACGAACGGTGCCAGGATGGCGCCCCAGGACTGGGTTGAGAATGCTATGCCGATCTGGCCACCACTGGCGCCCAGGTCGTTTGCCAGAAAGGTGCCAAGCGTGACGAACCATCCGCCCCATATGAAAAACTGCAGAAACATCATCAGACTCAGCCGTACATTGAGTGTGCTCATGGTCTTGTCCTTGTTCTCGTGCACGTTTGGTAGGTAATCCTTACTGGAGGCCCAGCAGCCGGCGGTTTCTCGAACTGCTGCTTGCGGTACCGGCGAAATCGTCAAATGCTCGTGTAGCGCGGTTGATCAGATGCTGGCGAATAAAGCAGGCACCCTCCTCAGCCCCCTGCCCCGCGTCCTTGAGGCAGCACTCCCACTCGAGTACCGCCCAGCCGTAGTAGCCGTACTGCGTCAACTTGCTGAATATCCGTTTGAAATCGACCTGGCCGTCACCCAGCGAGCGAAACCGGCCAGGGCGTTCGACCCAGCTCTGATAGCCGCCGTACACACCCGCGCGACTGTCCGGGTGATACTCCGCGTCCTTGACGTGAAACATGCCGATGCGCTCGTGATAGCGGTCGATAAAGCCGATGTAGTCCATCTGCTGGAGCAGCAGATGGCTCGGGTCGTAGAGAATCTTTGCGCGTGGATGCTGATCGACCGCATCGAGAAAGCGTTCGAACGAGGCGCCATCGTGCAGATCCTCGCCCGGGTGAATCTCGAAGCACAGGTCCACTCCGGCTTCGTCGAAGGCATTCAAGATGGGTTGCCAGCGCCTCGCCAGCTCTTTGAAACCTTCATCGACGAGCCCCGCTGGCCGCTGCGGCCAAGGGTAGAAATACGGCCACAGAAGCGCGCCGGAAAACGTCGCGTGAGCCGTAAGGCCGAGGCGCTGGCTGGCCTTCGCTGCGAGATGCAGCTGGTCGACAGCCCAGTCGGTGCGCGCTTGCGGTTTGCCGCGTAGCTCGACGGGCGCGAAATCATCGAACAGACCATCAAACGCCGGATGCACTGCGACAAGCTGGCCCTGCAGATGGGTCGATAGCTCGCTGATCGCGATTCCGTGCTCTTCACAGGTTCCCTTGAATTCGTCGCAGTAGGTCTGGCTTTCGGCAGCCCGCCTTAGATCCAGACACTGCGTGCCGAGCGTCGGCAGCTGCACCCCGCAATAACCGAGCGAGGCAGCCCAACGCACCAGATTCGGAAGCGTGTCGAATGGCGCCTCCGGGCCGACGAATTGCGCCAGGAAAATTGCCGGGCCACGGATGCCCTTGCGCGTCTTGAGGTCTTCCATATTCGATCCCTACCGTTGGGTGGCCACAAGTGGCGTCCACTTGCTTTCGCTGCGATGGCTTGCCAGTACTGTTTCGATAAAGGCCATGCCTCGCAGGCCTGCCTCGATACCGGGCAGATCCGGTGCAACGCCGGAGCGGACGCCGGCGGCGAAGTCGCTGTAGAGATTGGCCATGGCTTCGAGATAGCCCTCAGGATGTCCGGCGGGCAGGCGCAGCCGTCGTAGAGCGTCTTTGCACAGCCAAGGCTGGTCGATACCAGCGCGAAACACCTGCTGCGCTGAACCCAACGGGCGGTAACGCAGGCTGTTTGGCTCTTCCTGGCGCCATTCCAGTCCTCCGAGTTCGCCGTACAGGCGTAGCCTCAAGGCGTTTTCCTCGCCCGCACAAACCTGGCTTGCCATTAGCACTCCGCTCGCACCGTCCCCGGTGTGGAATAGCACGGCACCGTCGTCATCAAGCTGACGTCCGTCGACATGGATGCCCAGATCGGCGCACAGCCGCTCGATCCGCTGCCCGCTAACGAACTCGGCAAGATTGAAGGCATGTACACCAATATCGCCGAAGCATCCGCTCGGCCCAGCCTGCTCCGGCGCACCACGCCATCCCGCCTGCTTATTGCCCTGCCCGGCCTGGTCATCGCTCAGCCATCCCTGGGGGTACTCGACGAAAATCTTGCGTACGCGACCGAGCTTGCCGGTCTGAACCATGTGCCGTGCCTGCCAGACCATCGGATAGCCGAGATAGGTATGTGCCAGTCCAAACAGCCGATCGCCTTCGAATAGGGTTTGAGCGAGGCGTTGCACCTCGTTCAGCGATAGCGCTGCAGGCTTTTCACAGAACACATGAAAGCCCGCCTTTAACGCAGCTTCCGCAATCGGCGCATGCAGATGATTGGGCGTCACGATGGCTAGCGCCTCCATGCGGTTCCTTTCGGGGCATATCTGCTCGCCAGCCAGTAGTGCCTCCCATGAGTCGTAACAACGCGCGGGGTCGAGATGCAGCGCAGCTCCGGTTCGTCTGTTGTTTTCGGGGTCGCGGCTGAAGGCGCCACAAACCAGCTCCATGTGGCCGTCCAAGCGCATGGCCTGCCGGTGCACCTGACCGATAAAAGCGCCCTCTCCGCCGCCTACCATCCCAACCCGGACCCTCAATTTGTCGGCTGATGCCATACCCGTCCCCATTCGTTATTTATTATCCGAGAGTAATGTAACCGGTTACATTGCTAGTGAAACTAGCAGCAAAGATCAACCTGTCAAGTCGAAGAGTTGTGCTTCTAATCTGCTGGGTTAATTGCCATCGGGACTGCCCATATCTGCCCTTTGGCAACACTGGATTAGTCGAGGGCTTCCCAAGTTATGCCTGGGATTGCCGCTGACCATGGCTGGGTTGCTGCGTTACGCTAGCGCCTGCTGCGCGGTCGTTAACCGCCAATGCCTAACTTGAGAGGTGATATGCCGAACATTCGCAAGGTGGCTGAATTAGCGGGTGTCTCCGTCGCGACCGTATCGCGCACATTGAAGTCGCCGGAACGGGTTTCGCCGCTGACGCGAGAGCGGGTACACGCAGCGGTCGAGCAGGCGGGTTACCGCCCCAACCTCATGGCCGTTCAATTTCGCTCACGCAAGACGCGAAACCTGGTGGTGTTGGTCCCCGTTATTGCCAACGTGTTCTTTGCCCGCGTCATCAGCGGCATCCAGGAAGCGGCGCAAGCCTTCGATTACCGCGTTCTGCTTTGCAACACCCTGGGCCGTGACGTGGTTGAGAGGACCTATGCCGAATTGGTTCACGCCCATCAGGCTGATGGGGTCATCCAGCTGCGCGCGTTCAACCCGTTCTCCACGGATTGTTTGCATGGCGATACCCCACCGATGGTCAACGCCTGTGAGGTGCTCGACGCACCACCCTGCCCAACCGTTCGCCTGGACAATCGCGCCGCCGCACGAACGATGACCGAGCACCTGCTTGCACTAGGCCACCGCCGCATAGGGCTGATCAAGGGACCACAAGGCAGCCCGTTGACCCGAGAGCGTATTGCTGGTTACGAGGACGCGCTTAACGCTGCTGGCATCGCGCCAGACCCAGCGCTGCTTTGTCGCGGTAATTTCACCCTGCAGGCGGGCTTCGACGCAGCCGGGCAGCTGCTTGATAGCCCAGTCCGCCCAACTGCAATCTTTTGTGAAAACGACGAGATGGCGATCGGTGCCATCCAAAGAATCCATCAGGCCGGTTTGCGCGTGCCACAGGACATTTCGGTCGCAGGCTTCGACGATATTCCGTTCGCGGCGTTCTGCAACCCGCCGCTGACCACTATCGCGCAACCCGCCGAAGCGTTTGGGCGGCACGCCGTGGAGATGCTGGTCGCCCAGTTCGAGCATCGCCCGCTCGATACACCGCATATGATTCTTCCGTATAACCTGATCGTCCGGGGTAGCACATCGGTAGCGCCACGCTGAGGTTGGCTGAAAAAGCCGCGCCCCTAAGAGGCGGGCTTCGCATAGCGAAACGAATCCGATCGATCAGATTGAGATCAACGACAGCATCTTTCTGGTCGGGCCAGGACGCCAACGAGTTAACAGTTTTACGTTTGCTCGCCTGCCAATCGATGACAGTCGCACAAGCCCCACGCATCATGTTCGCTCGCTGTCGTGCCGCAGGAACAAGGAACTGGCCCTCGCATGCAACCTACTCTCTCTGGCTCCCTGCTGGATTACGCCGGGCTCACCTCCCCCGGGCGAACACGTGACCACAACGAAGACGCTCTGCTCTGCTCGCCAACGCTGGGGCTCTGGGCCATCGCTGACGGCATGGGCGGCCATGAATGTGGCGAAGTTGCAAGCACACTGGCTCTCGCAGCCCTGGAGCAAGCGATAGAGGATGGCGAATCGCTTGACGCCGCTGTTCATCTGGCAAATCAAGCCGTGCTCGAGGCGGCCATCGATGATGGTATGGGCACGACCCTCGTTGCTGCCCAGTTCGATGGGGTCGATTTCAAACTTGCCTGGGTGGGTGACAGTCGCGCCTATCTCGTTACCGCCAACGGCATCGTACAGCTCAGCCGTGACCATAGCTGGGTGCAGATGATGATAGATGCTGGCGAGCTGCAGCCATCCGACGCTCGAGAGCATGCCTGGCGCAACATCATCATGCGTTGCCTCGGGCGCGAAGAACCGCTCGAAATCGGCACCTGCACGGGAAGACTGGGCGGGGATGAATTGCTTCTGCTCTGCAGCGATGGGCTTACCAGCGAGCTGACTGACGCCCAGATCCACGCCGGTTGCACCTTCGCCGATACGCTCGAAAATCTCGTTGAGTATCTGATCGAGCAGGCGAACAGCCACGGTGGGCGCGACAATATCTCCTGCATCGTGGTCGGCCGAACTGCGGCTATTCCCCCGACCGAGTCCCGCACGCGGCGGCTCATCAATATGCTGCTAAACCCTCTGAAGTCATAAGTAGGCCCACGTTCCATGACGCAACGGATGCTAGAGGTTCCCGGTTATCGCCTGCACAAGCGACTCGGAAAAGGCGGAATGGCAGAGGTCTATCTGGCTACGCAGCTATCGCTGGACCGTGAGGTAGCGGTCAAGGTGCTGTTACGGACCGAGGACGCAGCCTTCACCGAACGCTTCATTCAGGAAGGCCACATCGTCGCCTCACTCCGCCACCCAGCAATCATCACGATCTACGACATTGGCCAGGTCGCCGATGGTCGCCACTACCTGGCCATGGAATACATTGGTGGCGGCGACCTGGCTCAGCATCGCGGCCTTGTTTTCTCCCCTTCGCGTGCGCTGGATATCGTTAGGCAATTGGCTGGAGGGCTGGCAGTCGTCCATGACGGAGGCCTGGTTCATCGAGACGTCAAACCCGCGAACATACTGTTTCGGGACGATGGGAGCGTCGTGCTCACTGATTTCGGCGTGGCAAAAGCGGTAGAGCTGGATAACGAACTCACCCACTTTGGTATCGCCGTCGGCAGCCCCGCGTACAGCAGTCCGGAGCAGGCTCAATGCCAGACACTGGATGCGCGGAGCGACATCTATAGCCTCGGTGTGATTCTTGCCGAGATGCTGACTGGTACCAACCCGTTCCGCGCGAGCAGCTACCCCCAGACCGTGCTCAACCACGTACAGATGCCAGCGCCGCAGCTACCGCCGGCGCTAGCGTCCTATCAGATGCTCCTTGATCGCATGCTGGCCAAGCAACCGAGCGCACGGTTCGGCAGTTGCCGCGAACTGCTGGAAGCTATCGACACGCTCACCGAGCCGGACATGGATCAGACGCGCATCGCGCCGGCTGTCGTCATTGCTCAACAACCGAGACGACGGACTCGCCGTCGTGGGCTGAAACGTTGGGGCGCACTAGGTGCGGTAATGCTGGCGACAGTTGCACTGGGCTTTGGTGGCTATCAGTGGTTCCAATACAGCCGCATCAATGACTTTCTTACACGTGCTGAAATACGCCTGGCCAATGGGCAGCTGGTTACGCCAGCGCTGGACAATGCCGATTACTACTACCGTCGCGCATTGCGCCTGGATGCGAACAACCCGAAGGCGCTCGACGGACTCAAGCGCGTACTCAACGCCCGCATCGCCGAAGCCCTGGTAATTGCCGAGCAGCGTTTGGCGGACGATCAGCTACTCGAGCCAGCCGACGACAGTGCGGTGCACTATTTTCGTCAGGTGCTTGGATGGCTACCGGGGAATGAAGCGGCTCGTTCCGGGCTTGAGCGCGTAAGCCAGCGCTATGCAGCACTCGCCGAAACGGCGTATGGCCGGCGCGAATATGCAATGGCGCTCGAATACATCCATCAAGGCCTCGAGGCGACGCCCGAGCAGGCGACCCTTGTTGCCTTGCGCGACGGGCATTTGCAGCGAGTCGCCAAGGCACGTGCCCCCCGTGTTGCGAAACGTACGACGGCTGGCACACCCCGAACCACTTCCAGTACCGCCGCGCCGGCCCAGGCACCCGCGAACCCGGTAAAGCGACTCTGGAACCGGATTTTCAACTGATTGGATCGCTCGCCGGTACGGATCGAGCCAACTCCATTCCGCTCAAGGTATTGCATACATGCTCAGGATCCACTTCGTTGACAACCGCCAGAGTCCTGTCTGGCTTGCCGATGAGACATTCACGCTTGGCTCGGACGGCAGCAATGATCTGGTATTAAACGACGTCGGGGTTGCACCCTTTCACGCTGAGTTGCGTCACGACAATCGTTTCTATTACCTGACGGACCTCGGTGCCCCGGGCGGCACTTTCGTCAACGAAGAGAAGATTGGTGAGCGCTATCAGGTTCGCTCCGGAGACCGTGTTCGCCTTGGCAGGCTGGAGCTGGAAATCGTCGATCCGGCCAAGGTCGGCGCCAAGGTAGCGACAGCGCCACGCTGGTTGCTGCAGGTCGTAAAAGGCGAAAACCAGGGGCACAAATATCACGTCACCGGCTCGATGACCTTCGGCCGGTCAGTGAAGTGCGAGCTCTGCTTCAGTGACGCTGAGCTGTCCCGCCGGCACGCCGAGTTCTACCTCAAGGGCAACGTACTCGAAGTCAAGGATCTGGCCTCGGCCAATGGCTTGCTGGTCAATCGCGAGAAGGTCACCACTGCTGTGTTGCAGCCTGGCGATCAGGTCCAGCTGGGAAGCACGACCTTGCTGGTCATTGGCCCGAAGGTCAGCGCTCCGGAGGTCGCCGACGAAGATGCCACCGTCTTCATTCGCGCCGCCGACCTGCCTACCCCTGTGGTTCCTGAAGCGAAGCCTGCCCGCTCCCGCCCTGCTACACCGAACCCGCTTCGCACGGCTGCAGCGGCGGCACCAACCGAAGCGCCAGCCGAACATTCCGTTTCGCGTTGGCGACTTGGTTTACTGATCGGAGCACTTGCATTGGCGGTCGGCGCCGGACTCGCCGCGCAACGGATGTTGTAACGACTGACGATAGATAACCGGGGTTTCAGGGCGCACGGCGCAGATGCTAGGTTCCACGCTTGCGATGATTGAAGCGCCGCGATGCATTCAACTGCGAAGCTTCAAACTCGACTTGTCGCCGCCGCACTGCTGGCGACGCTCAGCTGCGATGTCGTAGCTGGCGGCGGCATCGAGAATATAGACAAGACTGTCGAGGCCTCTGCGAAAGCAGCTTCGCCCCAGGCACCGCAGCAGTTGTCTGGATCAACAAGACCGGCTCAACCAATGGCTTCGGCGCGTATGTGGCTTTCGTCCCGGCGAAGCAGATCGGCATCGTCATTCTGGCCAACCGGTACAACCCGAACGAAGAACGGGTGAAGTTCGCGTACCAGATCCTGCAACAACTGGACTGACCCTGGCGGCCTAAGACTGCCCACCGAGCCGCCAGCGATGAAGCCTGGCCGCCCAGGTCTGCGGACGTTTGGCGGTATGGGCACGGCGCCAAGCCTCGGCAACAGCGAGGCTGGTCTCGGCCAAGGTCGGATTGATGTGTACGGTACGGCGCAGTTTGTTCAGGCCGAGTTTGTGCTTCATCGCCAACACGAACACCGCGAGCGTTTCACTCGCGCCATCCCCGACAAGCGTGACACCAATGATGCGGTCGCGTCCGCGCTCGGTGAGCACCTTGAGAAAGCCACTGTTACCAGCGCTCATCTGTGCCGCCTCAAGCGAATCCAGATCGAGCATGGTCACCTCGTATTCCACTTCAGCCAACTTTGCCTGGGCTTCGGTCAGGCCCACGCTGGCAATCTCGGGTGAGGTAAAGGCCACACGCGGGACCACTCGATCACTGACCATGAAGCGGCGGAACCCGGAAAAAAGACCATTGGCGGCGGCGTACCACGCATGGTGTCTAGCGCTTTGAAAAGAGCTGTCCGGACCTGTCACCGCACCCACGGCGTAGATGTTCGGATAGCGCGTGGCAAGATACTCGTCCACTTCCAGGCCGCCGTCATCGCGAGTGTTCAGCTTCAGCTGCTCCAGCCCGAGATCATCCAGATGGGCCTGACGCCCCAGCACCAGCAACACCTGATCGAATGCCAGGGAATGGTTTTGCTCATCAATCGAAAAAACCAGGCGACGCTCGTCTCCGGCCACTTCAAAACGCTGTGGTGAAACCTGTAACAGAACCTGAACCCCATCGGCACAAAGGGCGTCGGCAACAGCCTGGCGCGCCTCTGGTTCGGCGTCAGCCAACAACATGTCGCCCTCGACGGCCAGCGTTACCCGAGAGCCGAGGCGCTGAAACGCTTGGGCCAGTTCACAAGCATCGGCTTCGCCACCCATCACCAACAGCCGCTCAGGTCGTTGCTGCAAATCCCAGACGTTTTCGCAGGTCAGCGGCTCAACTTTTTCAAGTCCGGGTATGGACGGGATGATGGGCTGGCTGCCTGTGGCGATGACGATGGCGCGGGCGCAAAGGGTGCGGTCGCCTACCTGAACCGACCAGGGCGAAATCAGTTGAGCTCTACCCCGGATTAGCTCGACACCACTGGCCTTGCCGGACTCAGCCGTGACCTGTTCCAGTGCCTCGTTCAGCGTACGGCGCACCTGCTGCATGACCTCAGCAAAGTCGACCTCGGTATGCAGGCGAATGCCCAGCGCACCGCCCTGGCGCAGCGCGTGATTCATGTTGGCTGCGCGCATCAGTGCCCTCGCCGGAACGCTACCACTGTGCAGCGCCGCGCCACCGAGCCGCTCGCTTTCGACCAACGCCACCCTGGCCTTCATCGAAGCCGCGATTCGCGCAGCCGTCAGGCCACCGCTGCCGCCACCGATAACCAACAGGTTGTGTTCAAAGCTTTTCGGCTTTTGCCAGCCGCGGTAAACCTTGCGCGCTTTGTAGAGCGTCAACAGCTTGTTCGCGGCCAGCGGAAATATGGCAAGCAGCGCCAGCGTTCCGATCAAACTCGGCGAGAGGATGTCGGAAATTTCCCGAATACGCGCCAGCTGGCGTCCGGCGCCCACGTAGATCGCGTGGCCCGGCAGCATGCCTGCCTGGGTCGTCCACCAGAACGTCCACATGCTTACGCGCGTCAGGCCGAGCGCAGGATTCAACAAGACGAAGGGAACCAGCGGGATCAACCGCAGCGAGAAAAGGTAAAAGGCGCCGTCCCGTTCGAGCCCCCGATTGATACTGGTGATCTGTTTGGCGAATCGCCTCTGAATCCAGTCGCGCAGCAGAAACCGGCTGATGAGCATCGCGATCAACGCACCGATATTGCTGGCAATGGACACCATCAAGGTTCCGCCAACCAAGCCGAACAAGGCGCCTGCCAACAGTGTCAGCACCACTGTTCCAGGGAATGACATGACGGTCAGTGCGACGTAAGCGGCAAAGAACACAGAGCCGGCCCACCAGGGATGCGCCTGGACCTGATCGCGCAGCGCCCCGCTCTTCGCCTGGATCATTTCCAGCGTCAGGTATTGCTCCAGATCGAACCAGAAAAAACAGATTGTCGCGACCACGAAAAACAGCACGATCAGCCAGCGGGTGAGCTTCATGAATGCCGGTACTCCGCGGCGCCGCGCAAGCAGTCGCTTATGACAGATGGACACGCAAGCCAAGCCGAAGGCACAGATGGCCTCGGCGGGCAGTCGAAAGAAAAACGGCAAATCATCAGGAAAACTCTAGTTCGGGCTTTTGGTTGGAGCTGACCGAACCAAGGATGTTCCAAGCGAGCCGACGATCAGCTTGAGCGAGTCATTTCATGCCCAGCTGCTCGCGCATCTCATCGGTGATTTGCTGATCCGTCTCGTTGATTCCTTCCCAGGGATCGTCATCGCCCTGCTCTTCCAATCGCGGAATGAGGTTGCGGATGGTCCAGATGTTGGCGCCCTTGAGATCGGCAAGCTCATCCCGGTGGATGGGCACCGAAACAGCCAGCCCCTCGCGTGCTCGCACCGAATAGGCCGCTACGGTGCTTGCCCCCTGACTGTTGCGCAGGTAGTCGATAAAGATGCGGCCGACTCGATTCTTCGGTCCGCTGACTGCAGAAAAGTGCTGCGGCATCAATCTCGCCATGTACTGCGCAATGGCCTGGCTGAAGCGTTTGACGTCAGCCCAGGTGTGTATCGGTTTTAGCGGCACCATGATGTGCAGCCCCTTGCCGCCGCTGGTTTTCAGATAGGACTGCAGACCGATCTCGTCTAGCAGGGTTTGAGTCAGCTGAGTGGCTTCGACCATGCGCTTCCAGGGCAGCGCGGGGTCCGGGTCGAGATCGAGCACGAAGCGATCTGGGTGGTCGAGCACCGGCGCCACGGCATTCCAGGTGTGCAATTCGATCGTGCCCATCTGCGCCGCGCTGATGAGCGCTTCGGCAGTGTCGATGGTCATCAATGCCGCGTGTTTGGGAAACAGCGCGGTGTCCAGTTGAGTGATATGCGGAATGCTGAGCTTTTCAGTGTGCTTCTGAAAAAACAGCTCGCCGTCGATGCCTTCCGGCGCGCGGACCAGGGCAAGCGGCCGCTGTGTCAGGTGCGGCAACGCCCAGGGCGCGACGTCGGCATAGAATCGGGCCAGCTCCATCTTGGTGGCGCCGATTGATTTGTCGATGATGCGCTCAGGGTTCGAGATCTTGATCTTGCCGCCCGCCGTGCTCGAAGCAGCATTGCCTTTTTTTGGCTTCGCCGGGCTGGATATCTTGGCCGCTTTCGCTGGGCGTTCGTGAGTGATGGTGTTGGCCGGCTTGTCCGAACGCAGGCCATGAAAAACCGAATGGCGCACCACGCCCTGGCGGGTTATCTCCGCATAGGCGACCTCGCACATCAGCTCAGGCTTGAGCCAGTGCGCACCACGCACGTCGGCGGCTGGCGGTGGCTTTGCCAGTGGGCTCTGGTCGACTTCCAGCGGCTTGAGCTTGGCGTGCAGGCTTTCGAGCGTGGCCTGGTTGAAGCCCGTCCCCACCTTGCCGGCGTACTGCAGCTGACCTTGATCGTCGTGTAGCCCCAGCAGCAGCGCGCCGAAGCCACTGCGGGCGCCCTTCGGGTCGGTGTAGCCGACGATGACGAATTCCTGCCGGTTCTTGCATTTGATTTTGACCCAGCTGTTGCTGCGTCGGGAGACGTAGGTACTGCCTGCACGTTTACCGATCAAGCCTTCCAGCTTCATCTGGCAGGCGCTTTCGAGCATGCTTTCCGGCTGCTCCGTGAAGTCGGCGGAGAAGCGCAACAGCTCGCTTTCGTCCGCATCCAATACCTGATGCAGGGCTGCCCGGCGCTCCTCCAGTGGAACCTCGCGCAGGTCCATGCCATTCAGGTACGGCATGTCGAACAGGTAGTAGACGATGTTGCCGCTGCGACCCGCTTCGAAAGCGTTCTGCAGGGCCTGGAAATCTGGCGTGCCGTCGTCATCCGGCACCACCACCTCGCCGTCCAGCCAGGCTGATTCCAGACCCAGCCCGGCGAGCGCTTCGGCCTGCTGCGGCATTTTCTGCGTCCAGTCATGACCGTTACGCGTAAACAGCTGCACCTTGCCCGATTCGATGCGCGCCATGATGCGGTAACCATCGAACTTGATTTCGTAACGCCAATCACCGTCAGGGACCGAATCGACCAGCGTCGCGAGTTGCGGCTTGAAGCTTTCCGGTAACGGCGCCTGCTTGGCGCCGGTCAGTGTCGTGTTCGGTTCGTCCTTGCGGCTGCGCCTGCGCGCAGGGGTTTTGACGGCTTTGGTTGGAGCCGCGGGCTTGGCTTTACCACGCTTGCGGGGGATCAGCGTCCGGTCGCTCAGCACACTGTCTGGCAGCGCTTCGACGATGTCGTACTCGCTCTCCGGTCTGGCAGCGTCATCGTTGGATTTGATCAGAAACCATTGTTCTTTCCCGCCATCCATGCGCGTGCGAACCAGATTCCAGGTGCCGCTCAGCTTCTCACCTTCGAGGCTGAATTTGAGTTTGCCCTTGCGATAACCCTCTTGCGGATCCCCTTCGGGAATCCACACACCGCGATCCCAGACAATCACATCTCCCGCGCCGTAGTGCCCTTTCGGGATGCTGCCCTCGAACGTCGCGTATTCGAGGGGATGATCTTCCACGTGCACGGCCAAACGGCGGGATTTCGGATCGAGGGACGGGCCTTTCGGAACAGCCCAGCTTTTCAGCGTCCCATCGAGTTCCAGGCGGAAGTCATAGTGTAGCCGCGTCGCGTCGTGCTTCTGGATGCAATATTGCAGGGCATGGGCTTTGCGGCGCTTGGTAGTGCCGCTGCCGCCACCGGGCTCGGGGGTCGCGGTGAAGTCGCGCTTTCGGTTGTATTCATCCAGCGCCATGGCAGCGACTCCGTTATCGAGTGATCCGGGCTGCGAGCCTTCTGCCAAGCGGTGGCATAACGATGTTTACAACTCCGCAGGGCCTGCTAGCGTTTGTAGATGTTGAAAAACCAAGGCCGCGCCCAACTTGGCACGTGCCAGTTCCCACATGCGGACATTGATGGGAGGAAGGATCATGGCTACACGTCTACCTCTGCTCACCATAGAAACCATCCTTCGAGATTATCTCCACCCGTTCCGCTGTGACTGCCACGCTCAGGAAGACAGCCACCTCACCGTGCGGCTCTATGAAGACACCGCTGACGGCGAAGAACTTACCGTGTTCGGCATTACCGACTACCAATGCCGCGATGCAGCCAATCTCGTCCGGCTGGCTCAGGAGCTGCGCTTCGAACTCTATGCGACGCGCAGCGGCATGCCTGTCGCTGCGGACGTCGCCAAGGTTGTCGGAGGCTAAGCAAACGGTCTCGCCTTGGCCGACAACCTGACGGCCACCCGGGTCAGCGCTTTGCTTCGGTATTCGGTTCGGCTGCTCGCGTCAGGTAAGCCTGGGTTAGCTCAGCCAGGTGGCTGCGCATCCACTCGGCCATCGCGACCTCTTCAGCCAGGATGCGCGTGCAGACGTCAGCGGTTTCGACGTCGCCCACCGCCTTGGCTGCGGCAATCAGGATCTCGTACGAAGCGATTTCGAGATTCTCGAAGACGTAGCCCATCTGTGCACCCTTGACGATCTCGTCATTGACCATCATGCCGCCCATGGCCTGCCCCATCGCCATCATCTTGCCGCCCAGATCCTTGAAGCCCGAGTAAGACTTGTCATACCGGTGCAAGCAGGATTCGATGAGCTTCGCCTGATTCTGCGTTTCGGTAATGTGCTGCTCGATCCGCGCCTTCAGCTGCGGGTAGTGTTCAATGCGGCTGGCCTGCTTGTTCAGCATGGTTTCGGCCTGCGCCTCCATGGCGTGCGCGTCGCGCAGCCATTCGATCAATCGTTCGATGCGGACATCATTTCCCGTCTGTGCGCTTTGCATGTGTTCTCTCCCACTGGTTTGGATAGCCATCAAGACGTGATTACCGCCTTGTTGTTATGTGTGAGAGACGTCAAGCCAGCAAGGTTCCACGGACCCGACTGGCTGCACTGCCATGAACTTTGCACAGGGTCGCCAGTCCCTCCTGCAATGGATTAGCCGGAGCTGCCTCATCGAATTTCTAGATCCCCTCCTCCAGTGGGAGAACTACATCACCGAGCCTGCATTGCGCACGGTACTGGTCGCCGCTTTCGTCGTGGTCTTGCTCAGCGTGTTCAGCCGGGTGCTGACGGCCGTGATGCTGCGCTTGGGCCGTGGGTTTCTGTTCACCAAAGCCGTTTCCGAGCAGCTGGAAAAACCGATCCGTGTGTTGCTCCCGTTGTTCGGGCTGCAGGCTGTGCTGGCAGCGGCCAGCGATGAACTGGCTCTGATCAGCCTTGCCCGACGCCTCACCGCGCTGGTTATGATCGCCTGCTTCACCTGGCTGGCCATGCGCCTGATACGCGGGCTGGAGCAGGCGGTGCAGCTGAGAAACCCCGTCAACGTCAGCGACAACCTGCGAGCCCGCCAGATCCAGACCCAGTCGCGGGTGCTATTGCGGACGCTGAGCTTCTTCATCCTGTTGATCGGTGCAGCCGGGATGCTCATGACCTTCCCGGGTGCGCGCCAGTTCGGCGCCAGCCTGCTCGCGTCGGCGGGGCTTGCCGGGCTGGCGGGCGGCTTTGCGGCGCGCCCGGGA
>NZ_AGSX01000007.1 GCF_000235745.1 Stutzerimonas stutzeri SDM-LAC
TCGGGCATCACCGCGAACCCAGCCCTGGGTTACGCCTCGGACTTGCTGATCCGCGCAGGCGCCACGGTGATGTTCTCCGAAGTCACGGAAGTGCGCGACGCGATCTACATGCTGACGTCTCGGGCTGAAACCCCCGAGGTTGCCGAAGCCCTGGTCCGCGAGATGGACTGGTACGACCAGTACCTGGAACGCGGGGCCCGC
>NZ_AGSX01000006.1 GCF_000235745.1 Stutzerimonas stutzeri SDM-LAC
GCTTCGATGCGCTTGATCAGGTCGGCGAACTGCGCGCCGTACTTCTCACGGACCGGAGCGGTCGCTTCGTAGAACGGCTTCTTGTCGACTTTGATGAACTCCACCCCAGCTTCTTTCAGCTTGGCAACGCTCTCTTCGGTCCTCTTGTCCCACAACTCGCGCTCTTCCATCTGCGCTTCTTTGGCATATTTCAGAACGGTCGCTTGCTGCTCGGGGGTGAGCTTGTTCCACGTCGTCTTGGACATGACGATCGGCTCAGGAAGGATCAGGTGACCTGTGAGGGTGTAGTTCTTGGCTTCGCGGTAGTGGTTGTGCTCAAGCATCGTTGGCGGGTTGTTTTCTGCTCCGTCGATCACGCCGGTCTGCAAGGCACTGAAGATCTCGCCAGTAGCCATCGCTACGCCCTGCGCGCCCATGGCGTTGAGGGTATCGATGAACAGAGGGTTGCCAATCACGCGGATCTTCATGCCCTTGAGATCTTCGAGGTTACGTACCGGCTCCTTGGTATAGAGGTTACGCACGCCGCCATCCATCCACGCCAAGCCGACCATGTTGAAGTCGGAGTTGGTGATCTTGTCGAGGATCTCCTGACCGATCGGGCCGTCGATGATCTTGCGCATGTGCTCGTGGTCGCGGAACACAAATGGCATGTTGAAGGCATTCACTTCCGGAATCACCGGGCCAAGTGTGCCGAGGCTGACGCGGGTCATCTGGATCGCACCGAGCTGCACCTGCTCGACGACTTCTTTCTCAGAACCCAGCACACCACCCGAGAACATGCGGAACTTGAGTTCGCCATCGGTGGCTTCTTCGATTTTCTTGCCCATGTTTTCCTGAGCGACGACGGTCGGGTAGCCGGCCGGGTGAACCTCGGCGATCTTCAGGGTCATGGCCGCATGTGCCGTGCCGGAAAGGCAGAAGGCAAGGGGCAGGGCGGCGATGAGCAACTTGCGTTTGAAGTTCATGTGGATCTCCATCTTTTTGTTGTTGGTATGCAGCGTTGCGAGCGTCAAGGCAGGGCAACTGCGGACCTGTCCTTGGTGGTGAAGCGTTAGCGGAAGCGCGCTTCCTCCAGCCCGGCGACGCCGGGTTGCAGGGCGAAGACACCGCCCGCCAAAGGCTGATCGGAGAGATCACCGCCTGGGCGAATGGATGTGACGAACAGCGTGTCCAGGCGAGAGCCACCGAAGGCGCACATGGCTGGTTTGTTCACCGGCACTTGCAACGAGCGATCGAGGCGTCCGTCGGGGGTGAAACGGTGAATGAGGCCGGCATCGTTGCCGCAGATCCAGTAGCAGCCATCGACGTCCACTGCGGCGCCATCGGGACGACCGGGGTGCTGGTTCATGTCGACGAATAGCCGGCGATTGCTGGGCGTGCCGGTCGCAGTGTCGTAATCGAAGGCCCAAATGCGTTGAACGCTGGGGTGCGAGTCGGAAAGGTACATCGTACGTCCGTCGGGGCTGAATCCAAGCCCGTTAGGCACGATGAAATCTCGCAGATGCGCCTCAAGTGATTCGCCAACAGTCGAGCCATCGATCCGGTACAGCGCGCCCGCCGGAGTTCCAGCGGCCATATCCATGACCATGGTGCCGGCCCAGAACCGGCCCTGGCGGTCGCAGCGTCCATCATTGAATCGCATGTTGCCAGCGCCATGCTGCACGCCAGCAAGGCGAGTGGCGCCAAGGGTGCCGTCGCTCTGCGGGATGATCTCGAAAATGCCGTCTTCCATACCGGCAACCCAACGATTGGCGTTACCTTCGCGGCGAGCGATACAGGCAATCATCTGATCGCCCGTCCAGCGTGTCACGCAAGCATCTGAAGCCGTCCAGCGAAGCAGCTGCTTGTTGGGTATGTCGACCCAATAGAGCGCCTGCTCAGAGGCCACCCAGACCGGGCTTTCGCCCGTTGCGTTTTGTGCATCGACTAGGAGTTCTGCTGAATTTGCCATGGCGATTCTCTTTATTGTTTTCGCGGCGTGGCGGGAATCAGTCTTCGAACGGACCTGCTTCGCAGAAGGCGCCACCCTGATAGATCAGGGCTGGATCATTGGGCGCATAGGGTGGTTGCTGTTCGACTTTTTCGCGGAACACTTCTGACGTGTCCTGGGGCTCGAAGCCCAGGTGCGCGGCCATGTGGTTGTCCCACCACTGGTCACGGTTCGCCGAGGCGCCGTAGACAACGGTGTGCTTCACGTTCGGGGTGAACAGCGAGCGCTCGATCAGGTTGGTCAGGTCGCGATAGCTCAGGTAGGTGGCCATCATCCGGCGATTGAGTGGCTCTGGAAACGATGAGCCGATACGGATGCTGACGGTCTCGATGCCGTAGCGATCGAAGTAAAAGCTTGCCATGTCCTCGCCATAGGATTTGGACAGGCCGTAATAGCTGTCGGGACGACGCGGGGCGCTGGCGTCTATGGTTTCGGTCTGCTTGTGGAAACCGATGACATGGTTGGAACTGGCGAAGACCACACGCTTGATGCCGTGCCTGCGAGCTGCCTCGTAGATATGAAATACACCGCGAATGTTGCCGTCGAGAACTTCTTCGAAAGGACGCTCTACCGAGACGCCACCAAAATGCACAATCACATCGACACCTTCGCAGAGGGTGTGCACAGCGGCTTTGTCGGCAAGATTGCACTGCACCACTTCTTCGTGCTCGCCAGTCGCGGGCTCCATCGGGGCGATATCGGAGAGGCGAATGATGTTGGCGTAGGGGCGAAGCGTTTCGCGTAATACCTTGCCCAATCCTCCTGCAGCGCCTGTCAGCAGGAGGCGGTTGAAGGGTGTGTGAGCGGTCGTCGTGCTTGTCATTGTGATCTGCCCATCGCTTATTGTTTTTGGTGTCATCGGTTGTCGGATGACTTTGGTCGATTATTTCTGCCGACCCACAATCTTGTCAACCCGCCTGCCGGATCTTTCTTATGTCATGACATCGCCCGATGGGCTTCTGAAATCAGCGCGAAGCCGTCGAGCAATGCCGCGATCTGCCTGGGTTACAGGCGGATAGAGCGTCACTTCGGACATCAAGCTAATGGGCAAGACGATGCAATCACATACCACTAAGGTCGAATGCTGGATCTGCGCGCTAGCTGAATTACTGCGGCGTCGAACTTTCGGCCGGTTGTATGATGACCCTTGAGGCCGCTTGCGACTCCGCGAACCCCAACCCGAGCAGACCTGCCTTCAGCCCGAGCGATCAGATAGCGAGCTGGCTGTAAACCAAATCAGGCAAGCGCGCCTGAACGAAAGACCGCGCCTTCGGGCGCGGTCTTATTCTCGCTGCAGTAGTCAAAGCCTGCCGTCGTCCGCCAGGCACAGCTGCCTCAGGTTTCTTGCAGCCTGACCGCAGTACCTTTTCGGCTACGCAGTGCACTGAACAGATGCCAGAGCACCGACAGCAGGGCCAGCGCCAGGAAGGCCGCCGAGATGGGGTTGGTGAGAAAGCCCGCGAAGTGACCGTCAGATAGCATCAGCCCGCGACGCAGGTTGGTTTCGGCCATTGGACCGAGGATGAAACCGATGATGAATGGCGCCGCTGGCATACCACCCTTGACGAACCCATAGCCGATCAAGCCGAACAGCAGGATGGTCCAGACGTCGAATACCCGACTGCTCAGACCGAACGCACCCACCACACAGAGCACCAGAATGATCGGCAGCAGGATGTGCTTGGGCACGGCCAGCAGCTTGATGAAGATGCGCAGTCCATAGAACTCCAGAACCAACATCATCACCGAGGCGAGGATCAGGGCCGCGAAGATGGTGTACACCAGCGCGCCCTGGCTGATGAACAGCAGCGGGCCCGGCTGGATGCCATGGATCATGAAACCGCCGAGGAGGATCGCCGTCACGGTGTCGCCGGGAATGCCAAGCGTCATCAGCGGGATCATGGCGCTGCCGATGCCTGCGTTGTTGGCGGTTTCACTGGCGACCACACCGTCCACGGCCCCCTTGCCGAACTGCTCGGGGTGCTTGGAGCGCTTCTTGGCGATGATGTAGGACACGATGTTCGATGTGCCCGCACCGATACCCGGCAGTATGCCGATCCCGATGCCGATCAGCGAAGAGCGAAACGCATTGGGGATCTGGCCGAAGAACTCCTTCAGGGAGAAGCCGAAGCCCTTGACGCCCTTCATGCTGACCGACGCGATCTTGCTCTTATGCGCAGCCTTGCCTGTCTCGGCGATCTTGATTACCTCAGCCACGGCGAACATGCCGATCATCACCGTGAGCATCGCAAAACCACCGTTGAGGTTGGGCGAGTCGAAGGTGAAGCGGCGAATGGCATCGACCGGCGCGATACCCACGGTGGAAAACGCGAAACCCAGGGTCCCGGCATAAATGCCCTTGAGCAGCGATCCGGTGGACAGCGTGGCGATCAGCGTCAGCGAGAAGATCGCGATGGAGAAATATTCGTGCGGCCCGAAACGCAAGGCGACCTTGGCCAGCGAAGGCGCAATGGACATCAGTGCAACGATACTGAGCACGGTGCCGATGAAGGAAAACACCACGCCGACGCCCAGGGCCTTCAGGCCTTCGCCTTTCTCCATCATCGGCCCGCCGTCGAACGTCGTGGCGATGGAGGCGGGCGTACCCGGAATCTTCAGCAGAATGGCTGAAATCAAGCCGCCGGAGGTCGCGCCAATGAACAGTGCGACCAGCAATGACAAGCCAGCGGCTGGCCCCATGGTGTAGGTCAGTGGCAGGCACAAGGCGATGGCCATGGTCGCCGAAAGCCCGGGGACGGCGCCAAAGACGATGCCGACCGCGACGCCAAGGGTGATCAGGATAAATATATAGGGCGAGAAAACCGCACCGAAACCGGCCTGCAGAAGTTCGAACATGGCCGCCTCCTAGAATTTCAGAAAGCCGGTCGGGAGCATCAGATCGAAGCCCTGCCGGAAGGTGAAGAAGATCACAGCGGAGGTGACGACTGCGATGACGATGTAGGTGATGTGGTTGATCTTCTGTTCGCGCGGTGTAATCACGATGAACTGCGCATAGAGATACAGCACGGTCATGATCGGAAAGCCGACCTTTTGCAGCAGGGCGACATACACGGCGATCAGGCCCAGGGTCTTGAATACCGTTGGGTAATCCGGTGGCGTTCCGGCAGAGGGGTCGGCATCGGCATCGACGGGCGGATGCGTCGCCCGGTTTGCGGTCAGCAGTTGCAATACGCCCAACAGACAGAGCCCGACGGACAAGACGTACGGAACAGTGGAAGCGTCAATGAAGCCTTTGCGCGGAAGATTGATGGTCAGGAACAGGTAGAACAGGCCGGCGCCCAGCATCAGGGCTCCGACCAGTAACTCCTTTTTCTTGTAGGTATCCATGGGACAGCTCTCGATTCAGAGGAAAGGCTGCCGGGCGCAGCGGCGGCGCCCGGCATCATGCTGCGGGCATTACTTGCTCTGACGCAATTCGTCCTTGTATTTCATGAAGTTCTCGCGGGTGTTCGTCAGGCGATCAATCGACTGGTTGGTATCGAAATAGCTGACCGGCTGCTTGAAGGTCTTGCGCAGCTCCTCCTCATATTCAGGCATCTCGGTGATCTGTTTCACGATGCCTGACATCTTCTCGATAATTGCCGGATCGGTGCCGTCCGGGAACGCAACGACGTAAGGCTTCTCCATGACGAAGTCGACGCCTTGCTCCTTGAAGGTCGGTACGTCGCCGAGCAATGGGTTGCGCTCTTCGTTGGGCTGGCCCAGGGCAACCATCTCGCCGCTCGTCACGTAGTCCTGCACCGAGCCGTAGCTGATGGCAGCCAGGTCGATACGGTCACCCAGCAGGGCGACGACTTTCTCGGATACGGTGCCGGCGTCGACCATTTTGAGCTTGGTATCGGTGAGGCCTTCGAACATCAGGCCTTGCAGGTGCGAATAGCTGCCCATTTCCGTGCCGTAGGTGACGCTGCTTGGCTCGGCCTTGGATTTGGAAATCAGATCTTCCAGCGATTTCAGGCCCGAGCTTTTCGACGCTACGAACACGGTGCCCTTATCGACGCCGGCGATGCAGCAAATGTCGAACGCATCGAGGCTGTCTTCGGTCAGGCCGGCGACCTCGTTGACGATCAGCTGGCCGGTATGGGTGAAGAGAATGGTGTTGCCGTCCGGGTCGGCCTGCTTGACCTGCTCGGCCGCCAGCGTGCCACCGCCGCCGGCGACATTGGTGATGACCATCGCTTCGCCGGTGATCTTGGTGAAGTACTTGGCCATGGTGCGGGCGTTGAAGTCGGTGTCGCCGCCAGCGTTGGCGATCACGACGACCTGCACAGGGCGAGTCGGCCACTCGGTCTCGGCGGCATAGGCACCGCTGACTGCGGTGGCCAACAGGGCGGAAACAAGGGAGGCGCTGATAGCTTTTTTCATTGTTGGGTCTCTCCGTGGTTGGGTTGCGGCGCTTCGTTTGTGTCTTTTCTGGTTATTAACGGCCCAGGCTTGGCTGTTTGGGGTCGTACTTCCAGCCAGGCACCAGGTATTGCATGGCCATGGCATCGTCCCGGGCGCCGGTGGCGACCTTGTTGTAAAGCTCGTGGGCGGCCATGATCCGGTCCATGTCCGGCTCGACACCGAGGCCCGGCTTGTCTGGCACCTGCACCGCGCCGCCGACGATCTGCAGTGGCTCGCGGGTCAGACGCTCCTGGCCCTCTTGCCAGATCCAGTGGGTGTCGATGGCCGTGATGTTGCCCGGCGCTGCGGCCGCGGCATGGGTGAACATCGCCAGTGAGACATCGAAATGGTTGTTCGAATGCGATCCCCAGGTCAGGCCGAACTGTTCGCACATCTGCGCCAGCCGCACCGAGCCCTGCATGGTCCAGAAGTGCGGATCGGCCAGTGGGATGTCGACGGCTTCCAGACGCAGCGAGTGGCCCATCTGCCGCCAGTCGGTGGCGACCATGTTGGTGGCGGTGGGAATGCCGGTGGCGCGCTTGAACTCGGCCATGATCTCGCGACCGGAGTAGCCGTTCTCCGGGCCGCAGGGATCTTCGGCGTAAGACAGGATGTGGCCCTGCCCGCGGCAAAGCTCGATGGCCTCGGCCAGTGACCAAGCGCCGTTGGGGTCCAGCGTGACGCGCGAACCCGGAAAGCGCGCCTTGATACCGGCGATGGCCTGCATCTCTTCGCTGCCGCGCATCACGCCGCCCTTGAGCTTGAAGTCTTTGAAGCCGTAGCGCTCAGCCGCGGCCTCGGCGAGCCGGACGATGGATTCTGGTGTCACCGCTTCCTGATGGCGCAGGTGGTACCAGTCATCGGCCGAACCAGTGCCAGCCAGATAAGGCAGGTCGGTGCGGGTGCGGTCGCCGATATAAAAGAGGTAAGCGAGCATTGGTACGCTGTCGCGCTGCTGGCCGCTGCCGAGCAGCTCTGCGACAGGTACGTCGAGATGCTGGCCGAGCAGGTCGAGGAGGGCGGCTTCGACCGCGGTGATGACGTTGTCCAGGCGCAGGTTGATCTCGTGCGGCTGTCTGAGTACCGCGGCTTCGGCTTCGGACGTCACCTCATGCTGAGTGGCTTGCGGCCCTTTCGCCGAGCCGCCCGCGATCGCTTGGCGCAGGGCGTTGAGTATGCGGTTGTAGCGGCCAACCTGTTGCCCGACGACCAGCCCCTTGGTGCGTTCCAGTGCCTGACGGATGCCTTCGCCGCCGGGGACTTCGCCGATTCCCTTACGCCCGGTGCTGTCTTCGAGCAGCACCAGGTTGCGAGTGAAATAGGGCGCATGGGCGCCGCAGAGGTTCAGCAGCATGCTGTCGTAGCCCGCCACGGGGATGACCTGCATCCGGGTCACGACAGGGGTATTTGCGTTGAGATCTGACATCGAGTCGCGGGCTCCTGGTTGTTCTTGTGAGCTCAATGAACGGGGCAGAGAAGGGTGAGCGTCAGCCAAACCCTCGCATGCAGCGCCTGGAACAGAGTGGGGCGATCGGGCGGTTAGCCAGGGTGTCTTCACGACCGCAAGCGGATCGACGTACCAGCAATACGGTGGATGAGAGGGGCGCTACAGGGCAGCGGTACGGAATGAGGCATGGCTTTTTAAGCTCTGTTTGTTTTGTCATACGTTGTCGTATGACTTGACTGGATTTTTATCAGTGCATGGGGTGGTTGTCAAACGACGGAAACATAAAAATCGTCCCGTGTGACCGCTCGGTCGATGCGGGGTTTCGGTTGTCCTGGCTTTCATCGATGCTTTTTGTACTGCGCGCATTTCGCCAAGTCCGCTGCCGAGGTGACAGCTACCCCGCGGCGAGCCCTGTTCTGCGGATGCGAGCGAGGAGCGGAAGAAATTCGTTAAAACCGGTAGCGCGCCTTGTAGTTGTACGATAACGTATCTCAAGGCTACGGCCCCTTCCTCAATACCGATAGCTTCACAGGATGCTCAAACAATGAACCCACAAGAACTGAAGGCCATCCTCTCGTCTGGTCTGCTCTCCTTTCCTGTTACCGATTTCGACCAGCAGGGCGACTTCAGCCGTGCTGGCTACATCAAGCGCCTGGAGTGGCTGGCACCTTATGGCGCGACTGCCTTGTTCGCGGCTGGCGGCACGGGCGAATTTTTCTCACTGACCCCGCAGGAATACCCGGACGTCATCAAGACCGCCGTGGACACCTGTGCAGGCCAGGTTCCGATCCTTGCTGGTGTCGGCGGTCCGACTCGCCAGGCCATCGCCTACGCTCAGGAAGCTGAGCGCCTCGGCGCCAAAGGCCTGCTGCTATTGCCGCACTATCTGACCGAAGCGAGCCAGGAAGGCGTCGCACGGCACGTTGAAGAGGTGTGCAAATCGGTCAACATCGGTGTGGTGGTCTACAACCGCAACGTGTGCCGTCTGACTGCGCCGTTGCTCGAGCAACTGGCCGAGCGCTGCCCGAACCTGATCGGCTACAAGGATGGTCTCGGTGATATCGAGCTGATGGTTTCCATCCGGCGTCGCCTGGGCGAACGTCTGACCTATCTTGGTGGCCTGCCGACAGCCGAGGTCTACGCCGCGGCGTACAGAGCGCTGGGTGTACCGGTTTATTCATCGGCCGTCTTCAACTTCGTACCGAAGTTGGCCATGGACTTCTATGCCGCCGTTGCTCGTGGCGATGACGAAACCGTTGGCAAGCTGATCGATGATTTCTTCCTGCCATACATCGACATCCGCAACCGGTGTAAAGGCTATGCCGTCAGCATCGTCAAAGCGGGTGCGAAGATCGTGGGTTACGACGCCGGCCCTGTTCGCGCACCGCTGACCGATCTGCGTCCAGACGAGTACGAAATGCTCGCCGCCCTGATCCAAAAGCAAGATGGCGCTCTATAAAGCTGGCCCGTTAATCATTCGCCCCAACCGTCAGTCTGCGGCTTGCCCGAGCTGGCGGTCATTACGAAGGAGAGATTCCGTGGCAGAAGCAAAGCGTTATGACAACTACATCGATGGCCAATGGGTAGCTGGCAAGCAGTACCAGGCCAACATCAACCCGTCCGACCTTTCGGATGTCATCGGCGAATACGCCCAGGCGGACGCTTCGCAGGTCGAAGCCGCCATCGCCGCAGCCCGCAAGGCGTTCCCGGCCTGGTCCACGTCCGGTATCCAGGCTCGTGCCGATGCTCTGGAAAAGGTCGGCCTGGAAATCCTCGCGCGCCGCGAAGAGCTGGGTAACCTGCTGGCCCGCGAAGAAGGTAAGACGCTGCCGGAAGCCATCGGTGAAGTTTCTCGTGCCGGCAACATCTTCAAGTACTTCGCCGGCGAGTGCCTGCGCCAGGCGGGCGAAACCCTGCAGTCGGTGCGCCCCGGCGTCAGCGTAGAAGTCACCCGTGAACCGCTGGGTGTGATCGGTCTGATTACCCCTTGGAACTTCCCGATCGCCATTCCCGCCTGGAAGATCGCGCCGGCGCTGGCGTACGGCAACTGCGTGGTGATCAAACCGGCGGATCTGGTTCCTGGTTGCGCCTGGGCCATCGCGGAAATCATTTCGCGCGCGGGCTTCCCGGCGGGTGTGTTCAACCTGGTGATGGGCAAGGGCCGTGAAGTGGGCGAAGTCATCGTCAACGACAAGCGTGTCGACGGCGTCAGCTTCACCGGTTCTGTGGGCGTCGGCCGCGGCATCGCGGCGGCCTGCGTCGGCCGTCAGGCCAAGGTTCAGCTGGAGATGGGCGGCAAGAATCCGCAGATCATCCTCGATGACGCTGACCTCAACACAGCGGTCGAACTGGCCACCCAGAGCGCGTTCTACTCGACTGGCCAGCGCTGCACCGCCTCCAGCCGCATCATCGTGACCGAAGGCATCTACGACCGTTTTGTCGAAGCCATGATCGAGCGCATCAAGAAGATCAAGGTCGGTTCAGCCCTGGAGCAAGGCGTGGATGTTGGCCCGGTGGTGTCCCAGGCCCAGCTGGACCAGGACCTGAAATACATCGAGATCGGCAAGCAGGAAGGCGCACGCCTGGCCGTCGGTGGCGAGCGTGTCAGCTGCGGCACCGAGGGCTACTACCTGGCGCCGACGCTGTTCGTCGACAGCACCGCCGACATGCGCATCAGCCGCGAGGAAATCTTCGGCCCGGTTGCCAACGTGGTGAAGGTCAAGGACTACGACGAAGCATTGGCCATGGCCAACGACACCGAGTTCGGCCTGTCCGCCGGCATCTGCACCACCTCGCTGAAATACGCCAACCACTTCAAGCGCCATTCCCGTGCCGGGATGGTAATGGTCAACCTGCCGACCGCTGGCGTGGACTACCACGTGCCCTTCGGTGGCCGTAAAGGCTCGTCCTACGGCCCGCGGGAGCAGGGGCGTTATGCCCAGGAGTTCTACACCACGGTGAAGACCACCTATATCGGCTGATCAGCCGAGCCGCTCCATGGCGCGCAACTCGTTCGAGTCGTTTGGCGGCTCGGCAGTTCGCGCCCGCGGCAAACAGATCGTTGAACCGCAACGCGGACCATAAGAACAAAGAGAGACGCATATGAACGATTCTGTGAATCATGGTGCTCCGGTCATCACTGAGCTTCGAGTGGTCCCGGTCGCAGGACAAGACAGTATGCTGCTCAACCTGAGCGGCGCCCATGGTCCGTATTTCACCCGCAACATCCTCATTCTCAAGGACAGCGCCGGCAACACCGGAGTTGGCGAAGTCCCCGGTGGCGAAGCCATTCGCCAGACCCTCGAAGACGCCCGTTCCATCCTCGTCGGGCAGTCGGTCGGCAATTTCAATGCGCTGCTGAACCAGGCGCGCAAGGCCTTCGCCGATCGCGACGTCGCCGGCCGCGGACTGCAGACCTTCGACCTGCGCATCGCCATTCATGCCATTACCGCCATCGAGTCGGCATTGCTCGACCTGCTCGGCCAGCACCTTGGCGTGCCGGTTGCCGCATTGCTCGGTGACGGCCAGCAGCGCGACGAAGTCGAGATGCTTGGCTATCTGTTCTTCATCGCCGATCGCAACAAGACTGATCTGGGTTACCGCGACGAATCGAACGCCAGCGAAAACTGGTTCCGCGTGCGTAACGAAGAAGCGCTGACGCCGGAGACCGTCGTTCGTCAGGCCGAAGCGGCTTACGAGCGTTACGGTTTCAAGGATTTCAAGCTCAAGGGTGGCGTGCTGCCGGGCCGCGAAGAGGTCAAGGCAATCCGCGCGCTGGCCGAGCGCTTCCCCGATGCCCGCATCACCCTGGACCCCAACGGCGCCTGGTCGCTGGCTGAGGCCATCGATCTGTGTAAGGACCTGCACGGTGTGTTGGCCTACGCCGAAGACCCTTGCGGCGCCGAGAACGGCTATTCCGGTCGCGAAGTGATGGCCGAATTCCGCCGCGCCACCGGTCTGCCGACCGCGACCAACATGATCGCCACCGATTGGCGGCAGATGGGCCATACCATCCAGCTGAATTCCGTGGACATCCCGCTGGCCGATCCGCACTTCTGGACCATGAGCGGTTCGGTGCGCGTCGCGCAGATGTGCAACGACTGGGGCCTGACCTGGGGCTCACATTCGAACAACCACTTCGACATTTCCCTGGCCATGTTCACCCACGTGGCGGCCGCCGCACCGGGCAAGACCACCGCCATCGACACCCACTGGATCTGGCAGGACGGTCAGTACCTGACCCGCGAGCCGCTGCAGATCGTCGGTGGCAAGGTGGCTGTGCCGGCCAAGGCGGGTCTGGGCGTCGAGCTGGACGAAGATGCGCTGCAGAAGGCCCATGAGCTGTATCTGGAAAAAGGCTTGGGCGCGCGCGACGATGCGATCGCCATGCAGTACCTGATCCCGGAGTGGACCTTCAACAACAAGAAACCGTGCCTGGTGCGTTGACCTGTGCGCTTCGCGGTCAAGACCGCTCCCACAAAAAACGTACCGTACCGCGTGGGAGCGGTCTCGACCGCGAATGAAATTGCACGCCGCAGCGGTGGATCGCATAGGCAATCCACCTTTCAGGCTCAGGGTTCTATCTGTGAGCGCTTGGTGGGTAGGGAGAGCTTCGCGGTCGAGACCGCCCCCACGGGCGGTGTAGGCATCAGCGCTCCCACAATCGGCATCACTGTACTTTTGTGGGAGCGGTCTCGACCGCGAACGAACCAGATCAGAACAACCGGAGTGAACCGGAGAAAACCATGAACGAAACCGTGGAACTGATTCAGCATCAAGATTCGCCGCGTTACATCCGTCTGAACGAGGCGGATAACGTGGCTGTGGTAGTCAACGATGGTGGCGTACCGACCGGTGCCCGGTTCGAAGATGGATTGGTCACTGTCGAGTCGGTGCCGCAAAGCCACAAGGTTGCGCTGGTGGATATCGCTATCGACCAACCCGTGCGCCGCTACGGCCAGATTATCGGCTATGCGCTCGAGCCAATAGTGAGAGGCTCCTGGGTCAAGGAAACGCAACTGCGCATGCCCTCAGCGCCACCTCTCGACAGCCTGCCGATGGCCGACGCCGTCCCGCAGCGGCTCGAACCACTTGAGGGCTTTACCTTCGAGGGTTACCGCAACGCCGACGGAACAGTCGGTACGCGCAACGTGCTCGGCATCACCACTACCGTTCAATGCGTGACCGGCGTGTTGGATCATGCGGTTGCGCGAATCCGCAAGGAGCTGTTGCCCAAGTACCCGAACGTAGACGATGTGGTCGCGCTGACCCACAGCTACGGCTGCGGCGTTGCGATCAACGCCAAGGATGCCTATATCCCGATTCGCACCGTTCGCAACCTGGCGCGCAATCCCAACCTGGGCGGCGAAGCGCTGGTCATCAGCCTTGGCTGCGAAAAGCTGCAGGCCGAGCAGGTTATGCACGAGGGCGACGCATCGGTCGATCTCAGCGAACCCTGGCTGTACCGCTTGCAGGACTCCAATAACGGTTTCGGCGAAATGATCGAACAGATCATGGCGCTGGCCGAGGCGCGTCTGCAGAAGCTCAACCGCCGCCAGCGCGAGACTGTTCCGGCATCGGAACTCGTCCTGGGCATGCAGTGCGGCGGGAGGGATGCCTTTTCGG
>NZ_AGSX01000005.1 GCF_000235745.1 Stutzerimonas stutzeri SDM-LAC
ACCAGGCTGGGCAGCCAGAGAGAGATCGCGGGAATGTAGGTTACCGCAAGCAACACCGCGAACAGCGCAAGGTAGAAGGGCAGCAGTGCCTTGACCGTGTTCTCGATGGTGACCTTGCCCACCGCAGCGCCAACAAACAGCACAGCGCCTACCGGTGGAGTGATCAGTCCGATGCCGAGATTGACCAGCATGATCATGCCGAAGTGCACCGGATCCACACCGATATCGGTGATTACCGGCATTAGGATCGGCGTAAGGATAAGGATCAGCGGGGCCATGTCCATCAGCGTGCCAAGAACCAGCAGCATGAAATTGATGCACATGAGCACGACGTAGCGGTTGTCCGAGATAGTCAGCAGCGCCGAAGTGATCTGCGACGGAATCTCCATGAGCGTCATCATGTAACCGAACGCCGATGCGAACGCGATGAGGATCATCACTATCGACAGGGTGCGTACGGTGCGATGCATCAACTTTGGAAGATCGCGCCATTTGTAGTCGCGATAGATGAACATTGTGACGAAGAAGGCCCATACCACGGCGATCGACGCCGACTCGGTAGCAGTAAAAATGCCTGACAGGATGCCGCCGAGAATGATGACCATCGTCATCATGCCCCAGAGCGCTTCCACGCAGATCTTTAGCGCCTGGCGCAGCGGGATGACGTCGCCCTTCGGATAGTTACGCTTGCGGGCGAAGTACAGGCACATGCCCATCATCACAACGCTGAGCAGCACGCCAGGACCAATACCTGCAACAAACAGCGAGGCGATCGAAATGGTGCCACCCGCTGCCAGCGAATACAGCACCGAGTTATGGCTGGGCGGCGTAAGCAGTGCTTGCACCGAGCCGCTGACCGTTACGGCAGTGGAGAACTCGCGCGGATAGCCGTTCTTTTCCATTTCCGGGATAAGCACCGAGCCGACCGATGCCGTATCAGCCAGCGATGAGCCGGAGATCGCTCCAAAGAACGCCGAGGACATGATGTTGACGAGCGAGAGACCTCCGCGCACGAAGCCAACCAATACCCCAGCGAAGGCAACGAGACGCCGAGCCATGCCGCCCTCGGCCATGATCGCACCGGCCAGTACAAAGAACGGGATGGCAAGCAGCGAGAATTTATTGATGCCGCCCGCGACCTGAATCATCATCGCGCCAAACGGAATATCAATCCACCAAGCGCCGAGCAGGGCAGCCAACCCCAGCGCATAGGCGACGGGCATACGCAGTGTAATGAGCACCATGAAACTTCCAATCAAAATCAGCGCGTCCATTACACCGCCTCCTTGCTGTCTTCAAGGGCTTCGTAATCGACCGCCCGACGATGGCTCTGGTCACCAAGAAACAGGCGTTCCAGCACAAAAATCAGCGTGATGAAACCGCCGAGAGGAATCGGCGCGTATGTGATGCCTACCCGCAGAGTTGGCAGAGTGCTCATGAACTGGTGCCACGTCGCGATGCAAAGCGAGGTTCCCCAGATGGTCATGAACAGGCAGATGATCGCCATGACGATCTGCACGAAAACGGTAATCGCACGTTGCCACGATTCCGGCATCCGCTGGGCGACCATGTCCATCGCCATGTGCGCGCCCGCGCGATAACTCGCGGCCGCACCGAGAAAAGTAAACAGCACCATCAGCAGGATCGCCACGGGTTCAGGCCATCCCGAGCCGCTTCTAAGGACGTAGCGAGCGAAAATGCCCCAGGGAATGATCAGGGACATCAGCGCGACGGAAAGGCCGGCGACCCAGATGCAGGTTTTGTAGATCACGTCGTTGACGCTCAGGATCGTGTTTTTCATGACTTCACCACGGGCGCCG
>NZ_AGSX01000004.1 GCF_000235745.1 Stutzerimonas stutzeri SDM-LAC
TCTACATCTTCGATCACCTGCAGAGCAGCCATCGGCCCACCCAGCGAGGTCCACAAGGATCCATCGACGGCGGCGAAACGCTTGGCCTGAATCGCGGAAAGCTGACGGAACGCCGGAGTTTCTTCCGCTTGGCGGAGCGCCTCGACGGCTTCACCACTGGTAGCCAGGGTGCCGATCACCAGCCAGTCCGCATCCAGCAGTTCAAGCGATTCAAGGCTGAGCGCCATGGAGTGGGTATGGCCAGGATCCTGCTGATGAGCTGGGCGGACCAGGCCGATATCTTCAACGACGGTGCTGGAGAAGGCGTCTTTGAACATGTAGGACGGACCCTTCGGGTTCCAGCGAACAATGCTGAACGTCTCGCCTTGATGGTCCTTCAGACGCTCACGTGCTTCGGCTACCCGCGCCTCGTAACGGTCCAGAAAGGCCTTGGCTTCAGCATCCTTGTTCAGGACGTGCGCCGTACGCTGCATGCTGGCTCGCCAAGGTTCCGCCCATTTGAAGGTTACTACCGTGGGCGCGATCTCGTTGAAAATCGCCAACTGCTCTGGCTTGACCGGCCCGGTGAGGATCAGGTCCGGCTCCAGCTCCAGCAGCGTTTCCAGGTTGGGGTTGTCCAGATCTCCAACGACCTTGATGCCGGATGGCACCTTGCCTTCCAGATAGCGCGGTGGTGCAGCTTGGCCGCGACCGTTGACTGTGCCTATCGGCGTCACGCCCAGCGCCAGGGCGGTATCCAGATCAATCTCGTCGAGGGTGACAACCCGCTCAGGCGTGGCTGGCACGGTAACGGTGTTACCGAACGCATCTTCCACCTCACGGGTGGCGGCCTGCGCACTGAGGGTCATCAGCCCCGCTAAAAGTGCAATGGAGAAGTGCCAGGGGGTTCGTTTCATCATTGGGTCGTGTCCTTTTCAACGGATTCAAGCACCGGCGGGGTGCGGGTGGCTGATGGTGCAGAGGAGAGAGGCGCAGACGCTGCGAGCGAACGGCGACGTGGGACGATCACCGGGGCGCCGTCACCTGGCGCCGGCAAAATGTCCACCTCGGTCCGATAAAGGCGGTCCACCAGTGCCTTCGTCATCACCTCGCGTGCTGGGCCCATGGCCTGAATCTGCCCATCGGAAAGCGCGATCAGCTCATCGCAATAGCGCGCGGCGATGCCCAGGTCATGGATGACGATCAGCACCGTACGGCCTTCGGCTGCGATTCGGTGGACTGCCTCCATGACTTCGGCCTGGTGGCCGATATCCAGTGCGCTGGTGGGCTCGTCGAGCAGAATCAGATCGGTGTTCTGCGCCAGGATCATGCCCAGCCACGCACGTTGCGCCTGCCCGCCAGAGAGCGAAGAGGCCTGGCGATGCCAGATAGCGTCGAGCTGCATGGCCGTACGAGCGCGGGCGACCTGGCGCGCATCTTCATCGCTCCACTGGTTGAACCAGCCTTGATGTGGATGCCGGCCGTACTGCACCAACTGCTCGACACGAATCCCTTCGGCCATCACGGGGCGCTGGGGGAGAAACGCCAGCTGACGAGCGAGGCTTTTCATCGAGTAACTGGAAAGCGACTGCCCATGCACGTGGATTTCGCCACGTTGCAACGGAAGCTGACGCGCCAATAGCTTGAGCAGGGTGGATTTGCCGCTGCCGTTGGGCCCGACGATGCCGATCAACCGGCCCTTGGGGAGCGAGAAGGAGAGATCGTCCAGGACCACCTTGTCCTGATAGGCGAAATGAAGGTGTTCGACGCTCAATACCGTCATCAGTCAGCTCCTCGTCTGTCCTTGAGCAGCAATGCCAGCAGCAGGATGCCCCCAAGTAGTCGTGTCATGATGCCGGTGGGGATCTCTTCCGGCTGCGCCAGTACCCGAACCAGGGTGTCACTGCCCACCAGCAGTACCGCTCCGCAAAGAGCCGATAGCCAGAGCGGGGCTAGATTATCGCGCGCTAGCCACGACGCCAGAATGGGCGCTGCCATGGCGATAAACACTACTGGCCCACCAATCGCTGTACCCAGCGAGGCCACTAGAATGGCCAAGCCCAAAACACCGAGCTGCACCAGCGGCACCCGGATGCCCAGGTTTTGCGCTGTGGCGTCACCAAAACGCAGCAAGGCCAGTGGGCGGTTGACCAACGCCATCAGCGGGCATAGCGCGAGCAGCACCATGGCGATTGGGTTGACGGTCTGGTAGCTGACGCCAGCGAAGTGCCCCATGGTCCAGAGATAGAGGCTGCCCAGATGCACCAGCGGTTGAGTGGACATCGCGAAGTCACCGATCGCGCCAAGCAACTCCGATAGTGCGATACCGATGACAATGAACAGATAGCCTTGCTCACCGGGGCGCCGACACAGGGTGAATAGCGCCACAGCGGCCAGCACCGCGCCCAGCGGTGAAGCCCACCAGGGCCAGCTACCCAGCGTCAGGTACAGTGAAAAGCCCACTACTGCTAACGAAGCGCCTTCATTTACACCGATCATGTCTGGTGTCGCCAGGCGGTTGCGTACCAGTGTCTGTATCAGACAGCCCGCCATGCCCATGGCGAGACCGGCTACGATGGCGGCTGCCACCCGCGGCATACGGATCTTGAACACCATGATGTCGTGCAGCTTGCTGCCATTGCCGAGCAGTGTGGCAATCACATCTTGTAGGCCCATCTTGCCTGAGCCCAGGCTGATCGCCAGCGTAGCCAGTACGGCAAGCAACAGGGTCATCAGGCCACACATCAGCCAGTTGCGCCGATGCAGCAGCAGGCTCAGGCCGCCTATGCGTAGCGCCCATACGCCACTGGGATTGGTTGATTCCATTCTTACCTCACCGCCAACAGAGAGCGGAATCCACCGCGCAAGACGATAGCGATCAGCGCCGGCGCGCCGAGCGCGGCCAGCAAAGTTCCGACGGGCAGCTCGAAGGGCTGCAACAGCCAGCGGGCCAGAACATCAGCTGCCAGCAAAAACAGCATGCCGAACAGCGTCGAAAACAGCAGCTGTCGGAGCAGGGCGACCGGCTCAATCAAGCGAGCGCAATACGCAGCCAAAAACCCCACGAAGCCAACGGGTCCGGCTAAGGAGATCGCGCAGGCGGTAAGCAAGGTCGACGCGACCAATACGCCCAGTCGTACCCAGGTGGTGTGAATGCCCAAGGCCCGGGCCTGGCTATCACCCATCTGCATCAGGGTCAGTTGTCGGCACAGCAGTCCAGCGAGCGCCAGGCCTATCAGTGCGATGGGCGTGACGGTGCCCACCGCATCGAGCCGGGTAGCCGAGAGGGAGCCCAGATTCCAGAACCGAAACTGCTCCAACGCCACCCGTGTCGACAGCAGCATGAAATTCGAAAGACCACCGAATATCGCAGCCAGCGCCACGCCGGCCAAAATGAGTTTCAGCGGGCTGGCCTGGCCCAGCATGAGGCCGATGCCGAGTACCACAAGATTGCCCAGCAGGGCACCGGCACCGGACCAGAGCAGGTAGCCCCGTGTCGATTCGACGCCGTAGAAAATGAGGCCGATGACCAGACCCAGTACTGCGCCGGCATTCACGCCGAGCAAACCGGGTTCGGCCAGCGGATTACGTGTCGCGCTTTGCAACAGCGAGGCGGCGATGGCAAGACTTCCGCCCACAACGAGCGCTGCCAGCGTACGCGGCATGCGCAGGGTCTCTACCACCATGGCGAGCTTTTCATCCGCCACGGCCAGCTGGTCTCCTAGCAGATAGTGCAGCACTTCAACCGCGCCGTAGACACCCGCGCCGGTGCTCATCGAGATCACCAGCAAAGCCAGCAGAAGCGCGCCCCCCGTAACGAGGACCGCTTGCTGGTAGCCAGGGAAGGTCGAATCAGTTCGTATCATTGGTTTTGAGCAAACTCCTGAACCCGGCAGCGAGCTGCCGGGGTGTAGCGCGGGTCAGATGTCGTAACTGAAGCCAACGAACACCGTACGGCCCATGAGGATGTGATCAACGGACTGGGCGACGTCGTCGCGCTTCTCGTTGTTCAGGTTGTTCATGCCGGCGTTGAGTGCCAGTTGAGGAGTAGCCTGGTAGCGAGTACCAAGATTCAACACGTGGAATGCCCCGCTTTCCTGGGCACCGCCGGCGGGAGTAGACAGCCATTGGCTCCCGACATACTGGTAATCCAGGTTTAGCGCGAGCGCCGGCAATGCTCGCCAGTCGAGCCCGATATTAGCTATGTGTTGCGGGGTATTGTTTAGCGGGGCATCAGCCTCGCGATCCTCGGCATCAGAATAGGTGTAGTTCGCACGCAGGCCGAGTGTTTCGTCGAAAGCATACCGGCCTAAAAGCTCATATCCGCGCACCCGCGCCGTACTTATATTGCTGTAGGTCATCAGGCTTGGGCGGTATCCCGCACGCCACCGGTCGCTGACAATCATGTCATCAATTTCTGTCTGGAAGAGTGTGACACCCGCTTCGAAACCGCCGTTTTGGTATAGCGTGCCCAGCTCGTAGCTGATGGCGGTCTCGGGCTTTAGTTGCGCGTTGCCCTTGACGCGACAGAAACCCTGGCATGCTGCGACGCTGTAAGTCTCATCAGACTGATAAATCGCAGGTGCCTTGAACGACTTGCCGACCCCGCCCTTGATGACCCAATTGTCGGTTAGGTTATAGACACCGTATGCGCGCGGACTGAACTCGCTACCGAACGCCTCGTGATGATCCCAGCGTCCTCCGAGCGTCACGTCTAAATTTCCGAGAGAAAACTCGTCCTGAAGAAAGACTGCATACTGATCAACATTGGTCTCTGTTCCGAGGTTCTGGTTGTGGCTGAACTCGGTTCGACGGCGCTCGGCACCGACGGTCAATAGCTGGCCTGCAACGATTCCACTGAGCTGACCGTCGACCGTATGATTCTGCTGTTCCGCCTGCCCAACCACGTTGCCGTTGAATCGAGTCATTAGCGCGGATCCATCGGTGAGCTCGACATCCTCATAGTAGTAGCGCAGTCGACTGTTGAAGCCATCCCAGCGACCGCTGTGCGCGAGTCCAAAACTGGTGCGTTCCATCTCCTGATCGTTTTGAACAACCCCGTAACGCAGACCGGGATACCAGTTTGCAACGCGATCATCCTGCCGATGGGTGATATCGATGTCTAAGGCCTGCCGCTCGTCAAGCAACCAGCTTAGCGAGCCGTAAATACTTCCGGCCTGGCGGTTCTCTGCAGCATCCGCGTCTGGTGACACGGTTTGGTCAGAGCGCCAAGCAGCTTGGTCGACGCCTTCAACAATCAGATTACCTAAGAGCTTGTCTTCGATCAGCGCGCCGCTTATGTGCCCGCTGGCCTTGTGGCTATCACCTGAATCGCCCTCGGTGGGCGCCTCGTAGGTGTAGGCCACTCCAGCCCTAGTTTGGCTACTCGGTTGCAGCAAGATCACATTCACCACACCGCCGATAGCGTCGGCTCCGTACAGCGAAGACATCGGCCCGCGGATTACCTCGATTCGGTCAATTGCCGCGATGGGGATCGAAGAAAGATCAAAATCGTTGGCATATTCGGAGGTCAACACATCTCGGGAGTTGATCCTGCGTCCGTTAACAAGAAGCAGTGTGTAATCCGCGTCTAGGCCACGTAATTTGATCTCTTTGCGCCCATAGGTCGAGGAGGGGTTGATTTGGACGCCAGGCAGGTACTTCACCGCATCGGCCAGGTTGTACACCGGACGCTGCTCGAGCTCTTCGCGGGTAACGACCGATACGCTGGCCGGCGCGCTGAGCTCGCTGTGTGACGTCTGGGTGGCGGTGATGACTTGCTGCTCCAGAGCAACAGGCTCGGCCGCGAATGCGGCAAGCGGCATAAGGCTGGCCAGGATGGTCAGGGATAGGTGACGGGGACGGCTGATACCCCGGTTTAGTGCGATTGACATAGCATGCTCCGTTGCTGCTCGAGGGTCGAAAGGACTGATCACGTATCCGCGACGGGTTAACCCGCCTGTTGTTTGGTTGAGGTGAGGCACATGTCGCGCTGTCTGATGCCATGCAGCAGGTAAAGCACGCCGAGACCCGCCAAGACGCCCGCCAGCGCATAGAGTGCGGCTAGCTGTTCGAAGCCGATCACCCGGTGTTGAGGGCCTTCGCCCAGATAGCGCGCTGAGAACAAACTGCCGAGCCCGGCTGCGATGTTCGAAACGGTTCCTTGGAAGGCCATGAACGCTGCTCGCTGGTGAGCGTGCGGAACGCCTGCAGCAATGGTCATGGTGCTGTTGGTGCGTACGGCGCTCAGCGCCATGAACAGCGTGAAGATGATGTAGAGGGAGATGCCAATCGGGACGGCGAACCCGAGCAGGGTCACCAGCGAGAGGCAGCCGCTGCTGACAAGCACCACTGTTACCGCGCTGCCGCGATCGATCCAGGCGCCACCGACCCGCATGGCCGCAAGGCTGGCAACGCCGCCGAGCAGATACAGCAGACCGAGATGCGGACGGGGAAAATCCAGGTTGAACTCGAAGTAAGTGGCGAAGTGCGGCACCAACAGAAAGTGCCCAAACATTTGCAGTGATGTGATGCCGAGCGCGACCAGGCAGAGGCGCGAAGCCAGCAGCGGTTTGACCGAGGCTTTCGGGCGCTCAACGGCAACGGGTTTGGGAAGCCAAAACTGGCACAGCAATGCCAGCAGCAGCCCTGTGCCGCCCAACAGGAAGAAAGGAGCAGTCCAGTCCCAGCGAATCGAGCATTCCAATGCCAATGGAATGATCAGGATCGCAGCAAGTGAGAAGCCCATTCCGACATAGGCAAGCTGACGACCGCGCTCTGCAGGCGGTATCAGGTCGAGCATGGTGGCCATCAGGATTGCGCCCATCGGTCCGGCCACCAGGCCGGACAATACGAAAATCGCAATCAGTTGGTTGGGCCCGGTCGCCCAGGCACAACTGAGCAGCAGCAGAAAGCGCAAAACGAGGAGGGCGACGAGTGCGCGCTTGCGGTCGAAACGATCCAACCAGGGTGCGCTGGCGAATCCGCTCAACGCGGCAGCCAAGGTTGCGCCGCCGCTGATGTAGCCGATGTGGCTAGCCTCCATACCGAGCTCGCGCACAAGATCCGGCCCCAGCGGCATGACCATCATCAGGCTGCCAATGGACAGCATGTTGATCAGCATCGCTAGGTGAACGGCGATCCTTGTCTGGACGGCAACTTTCATCGGATGGTGGCACGCTCGTTTTGACAGGCGGGCTGCATCCTAAGACAAGCTTAACGCTATATCAAACACAAATCGTTCGCATTATCGTAATTGGGTGATGTCGGTTGTTGCTCGCAACGCGCCAAACCGCAGCCCACATGTTCAAGCCGCAGACTTGCGGCGGCTTGTTTCGTGGCGGAGTGGGTGGGTTCGGTCGACCGGCATGTCGAGACCCAACCAGCGAGCCCGTGACCTTCTCCGCCAATGCAGCCGGTCAGCCGATGGTCATCAGGCTGGCATTGCCGCCCGCCGCCGCGGTATTGATGCTCAGCGCTCGCTCGATCAACAGACGCTCCAGAGGAATGTCGGTATCGCTGCTGGCCATTCCCTGTACACCGATAATCGGGCCGCTGCGTTGCGACAGCCGCTGGCTGATGTCCAGCAACTGGTCGGGGCCGCCGTGGTACAGCACAACATCGAAACGCGTCGCGTCGCGGGTCCAATCCGGTGTCAGCGTGATCCTGGCCTGAACCGCCTGCGGGAGCGTGCCGCGCAGTGCTTGCACTGACGGTAGATCCGCCATCACCGCCTCGCTGCCAACGGCCAATACCGCAGCCAACTGGATCAACAGGTCACCTTCGTCATCTGCCAGACACAGGACATGCTCACGTGGTAGCAGGCTGTAGCTGTTACGTTCGCCGGTGGGGCCGTTGAGCAGGCGCGTGGTGCCGCTCTGAGATTGACTGGCGTAACGGTCGCACAACGCCGCAATTGTTTCCCGGCCGTTTCGCCGGGCCCAGTCCTGGAACTGCGTGGCGGCATCGACCTGGGCGGGGGAACGACGCACTTCAGGCTGCGCAGGAGAACCGCCGAAGTCGAGCGCGCGCAACAGCGCGTCGTCCGGCCGCTCTGACAGCAGGCGATACAGATACAGTGGGCCACCGGCCTTGGGTCCGGTACCGGAAAGCCCTTCGCCGCCGAACGGCTGCACCCCGACGACCGCGCCGACAATGTTGCGGTTGACATAGAGATTGCCGACCTTGGCGCGGTCGACGACCTTGGCGATGGTTTCGTCGATACGCGTATGCACGCCCAAGGTCAATCCGTAGCCCGCCGCGTTGATCTGGCCCAACAGCTGGTCCAGCTCTGTGCGGCGGTAGCGCAACACATGCAGTACCGGGCCGAAGACTTCCTGCTGCAGCTCATCGAGGCGTTCGAGTTCAATCAATGTAGGCGTCACGAAGGTGCCGTGGGCGCACTCCTTCTCGTCCACACGGGCCAACTGATGCACGCGACGCCCCTTGTCGCGCATGGCTTGCAGGTGTCGCTCGATGTTGTCGCGCGCCTCGGCATCGATTACCGGGCCGACATCCACTGACAAGCGCTGCGGGTTACCCATGCGTGCTTCGGCCATGGCGCCCTTGAGCATGCCGATGACTCTTTCGGCGACATCCTCCTGTATGCAAAACACTCGCAGGGCTGAGCAGCGTTGACCGGCACTGTCGAAAGCCGAGGCCATGACATCCATGACCACTTGCTCGGCCAATGCCGACGAATCAACGATCATCGCGTTCTGGCCACCGGTTTCGGCGATCAAGGGAATGCTTCGACCGCGCTCATCCAGGCGACCGGCGAGGCTGCGCTGCAGGATCGAAGCGACCGCAGTGGACCCGGTGAACATCACGCCGCGGATGCGCTCGTCGGCGATCAGCTGTGCACCGACGGTTTCGCCGCGTCCCGGCAGCAGTTGCAAGGCGCCCTTCGGAATTCCAGCTTCATGCAAGATCTGCACGCCCAGCGTGGCGATCAAGGGTGTCTGCTCCGCTGGCTTGGCCAGCACCGTGTTGCCTGCACCCAACGCGGCGCAGACCTGGCCAGTGAAGATTGCCAACGGGAAGTTCCACGGACTGATACAGACCACCGGGCCGAGCGGGAGGTGAGTGTCGTTATGGAAGTTGTCACGCACCTCGGCGCCGTAGAAAAGCAGGAAGTCGACGGCTTCGCGCACTTCGGCAATGGCGTTGGCGTACGACTTACCCGCTTCACGGATAAGCACCCCCAACAGCTGCTGCATGCGCTGTTCCATCAATTCCGCAGCTTTTTCCAATGCCGCGGCGCGCTCTGCTGGCGGTGTGGTTCGCCAGGCGCTGGCACTGTCGAGGGCACAGCGCAGGGCGTTGTCCACATCCGCTTCGCTGGCTTCCTGCACATGACCGACGATGTCCCGGTGATCAGCGGGGTTGAGTAATGGCGCGGCAGGGTTCGTCGAAACGGCGTCACAGCCGAGCAACGGCGTGGCGGTGAGGCGCCGGCGTGCACTGGCAAGCAAGGCGGAAGAAAGCGAGCCCAGCCTTTGCTCGTTGGACAGATCGATACCGCAGGCGTTGAGACGGCCTTCGCCATAGAGGTGAAGGGGCAATGGAATCCGCGGGTGCGGCAGGCCGAGCGTGCCTTCTGAGGCGAACATCTGCTCGACCGTCGTCACCGGGTCGGCTACCAGTTCCTCTAGCGAGATGCTCTTGTCGGCAATGCGATTGACGAAGGAGGTGTTGGCGCCGTTTTCCAACAGGCGACGCACCAGGTAGGCCAGCAGGGTTTCATGGCTGCCGACCGGCGCATAAATGCGGCAAGGCCGGTTGAGACGTCCATCCTCCTTTCCCACGACCTGTTCATAAAGCGGCTCGCCCATGCCGTGCAGGCACTGGAACTCGTATTGACCGGGGTAGTAGTTCTGCCCGGCCAGGTGATAAACCGCGGCCAGGGTATGCGCATTGTGTGTGGCGAATTGCGGATAGATGGCTTCTGGCGCGGCAAGCAGCTTGCGCGCACAGGCAATGAACGACACATCGGTGTACGCCTTGCGGGTATAGACCGGGTAGCCCTCGAGGCCGTTGAGCTGAGCCAGTTTGATTTCGCTGTCCCAGTAAGCGCCCTTGACCAGGCGGATCATCAAACGATGGTGGCTGCGCTTGGCCAGGTCGATCAGGAAATCGACCACATAGGGACAGCGTTTCTGGTACGCCTGGATGACGAAGCCGATGCCATTCCAGTCGGCCAACGAAGGCTCGAAGCAGAGCCGTTCGAGCAGCTCCAGGGACAGTTCCAAGCGATCCGCTTCCTCGGCATCGACGTTAATACCGATGTCGTAGTGCCGCGCCAGCTGTGTCAGTGACAGCAGAACCGGGTAGAGCTCTTCCATCACCCGGTCGTACTGCGCACGGCTGTAGCGTGGGTGCAGTGCCGAGAGCTTGATCGAGATGCCGGGCCCTTCGTAGATCCCGCGACCGCGCGATGCCATACCGATGGAGTGGATCGCCTGTTCGTACGATGCCAGATAGCGGCGTGCGTCCGCGGAGGTAAGCGCCGCTTCGCCGAGCATGTCATACGAGTAGCGGAATCCTTTGGCCTCCATGGTTTGCGCATTGGCCAGCGCTTCGTTGATGGTTTCACCGGTAACGAACTGCTCGCCCATCAGCCGCATCGCCATGTCCACGCCCTTGCGGATGAGCGGTTCGCCACCTTTGCCGATCAAGCGATTCAGTGACGAAGAAAGGCTGGTTTCATTGTGCGTGGCCACCAATCGGCCGGTGAGCATCAGACCCCATGTAGCGGCGTTCACGAACACCGATTGGCTGTTGCCCAGGTGCGGTTGCCAGTTGCCGGTACTGATCTTGTCGCGGATCAACGCATCGCGCGTGCCTTTGTCCGGCACCCTGAGCAGTGCTTCGGCCAGGCACATCAGGGCCACGCCTTCCTGGGACGACAAGGAGAATTCCTGCAGCAACCCTTGAACCAGACCCTGACGTCCGCCAGCACTTTTCTGATTACGCAATTTCCCGGCGATACGTAGCGCGAGTTGGTGGCTCGCTTCGGCCTTGTCCGGTGACAGGCGCGCCTGCTCCAATAACATCGGCAACGCCTCCGGCTCGGGACGGCGATAGGCAGCGGTAATGGCAGCACGGAGTATCGACTGCGGCAGGATGCTTTCGGCAAACTCAAGAAACGGCTGGCTGTCAGGCGTGATGCTGGCCGTCTGGTCATGGCCGGCGTGCGACAGTGGCTCAGTGTCAGACTGGTTAGCCTCGCTTTCGACCTGATCAAGATAGCGGAGCAGTGCTTGCTCGATCACCCACTGCGGCGGACGCTTAAACCGGCTGGCGGTCACCTCTAGTCGATCGCGGGTTGCCTCGTCGAGCGCGATATCCAGCGTGCTGGTGACCATGTAACTGTCCTCCGAGATGAGGTGGGCGAAATACCTTGGCAGCAGTCTGCCCCGGTCATTGCCACCGATAGACAAGCGCGGGCGGCTCATCTAGCTGTATCTCCTCAGCGTAGACCCTTGCTGTGCTTTGTCCGGCGCATCAGGCGATTGGCAGTACCGTGCTCAATGCGCCGACGATGAGCGAATCTTGCGCCGCCCTGTTCAGCGTTTTTCCGGCTCCGGCACGTCGGACACGCTGACCCCTTCCTTGCGGATCTTATCCTCTGCTTCATCTTCGTCTTCCGCGTCGCCCTGCAGGCTCTGTTGCTCGGGCGCCGGCTCGTATTGCAGTTCGACCAGTACCGGGAAATGGTCGGAGCCGAACTCGGGGAGACGCTGGATGCGCACCAATTGGAAGTGATGGCTATGAAACAGGTGATCCAGCGGCCAGCGCAGAAACCAGTGCTGAGCGTGAAAGCTGTTGACCATGCCGCGACCGACCCGTGGGTCCAGCAGGCCGCTGATCTTGCGAAACAGGCGCGTGTTGGCTGACCAGGCAACGTCGTTGAGGTCTCCGGTGACGATCACCGGGGCGCTGTGTAGATCGTCCCGAACACTCTCGGCGACGACCAGCAGTTCGACGTCACGCTCGGTCGACTCGTCGTTCTCCGTGGGGCTCGGCGGGGCTGGGTGCAGGAAGTGCATGCGGATCGCCAACTGGTCATTCAGGCGGACATTGGCATGCATGGAGGGCACATCGTCCTCGACCAGAAAGCAGGTTTCAGCGTTTTCCAGCGGCAAGCGGGACCAGACATGCATGCCGTAGAGATTGTCCAGCGGGCAACGCTTGGTGTAAGGGTATTCTGCGGTCAGCTCCTCGAGCTGGTCCTCCCACCATTGGTCCGTTTCGAGCGTGACCAGCACATCGGGACGATGCTCTTGGACCAGTGCCTTGAGCTTCTCCGTCCGGCGGTTCGGCGTCAGGACGTTGGCCGCCATGACGCGTATGCGCGGTTTGTCGCCGTTGGGAACAGCGGTTTTCACCTCGGGGCGCCACAAGCGGGTGTACGGGATGATCCACCAGGCCTGATAGGCGAGGCAGAGGATCACCAATCCACTGATCAGGACCTGAAACGGTTCGGAATAGGGCAGCAACAGTGCCTGGGCCAACAGCAATGTGAAGGCGAGTACGCACAGTTGCAATCGCGGGAAATCCAACCCGCGTACCCACCAGACCGGGTTCTTCCACAGTGGTAGAAAAGTCAGCACGACCAGCAGGCCAGTCGCCGCCAACAAGATCCCTTCCGTCATGACCGATCCTCGGTGCAGTTCGGCGCGATGTCATATCGGCCGTTCGGGTAGCTGAGAGCAGGCATAACAAATTCGTCCCGTCGAGGCGCGGATTGGTTCCGCCTGCTTTCCGATGGAAGGAATGGAATGCGGGCGGAGGCCGCCTGAGGGCGCTCCGGCAAAACCAACAAAAAAGGCCTGTCACTCAGAATGTGTCAGGCCTTCTCTGGAGTGGACTGCCGCTCGAGGTTACATCGGTTCGCCAATGGCTGCGCAGCTGTTCGCGGTCGCAGCGTGCTTTCTCAGCACCGCCAACTGGGGTTGCTCGGCGCCTCCTGCAATGTCCAGAGCAAGAATGTAGTTGCCCCACCATGGACCAGCGGCCCAGTAGGTCATCGGAACGCAGTTCTCGCGAAGATAGCCGAGTAGATTATCCATCGCGACGATCGCATCGGGTGCGTAGTTGGGCACGCCCATCTCGCCGATGAATCCACGCAGGTTGTTGATTCGCAGCCAATCCACGAAAGGCTTGGCGCGATTGATGCCGAGCTCAGGCGCGAATGTTTCGGTCTTGTCGGCGTACATGCCCGAGGTGTCTCGGTCCAGGTACATGTGGGCTTCGAAGATCAGGTTGTTCTGCGGGTCGCGCATCCATGGGTCAGCGATGAGTTGGGTGTTCGATTGCGGCCAGTGCCAGGCGCTGGAGAACCGATCACCGGCAACGTAGATCCAGTTGGTCCGGTCGACCTTGCGGATTTCCTTGGCGGCTGCCAGCGCGGCTTGCGGCCAGAGTCCCTTGGTGTTCGGCTCGTTCATCAGACCGTAACCGCTGAGTGCCGGATGTTTGCCGACTTTCAACGCAATGCGCTTCCATGTGTTGGCAAACGATTGGATCGAGACCGTTTCGGAACCTATTGGCTGGCGGTAGTAGCGGTAGTAGTTATGCATGTCCAGCACGACCTTGACGCCATGCTTGTGGGCAAAGTCGAGCGATTGAGTGAGCAGCGCCAGTTGCGCGCTGTCGAGGTCGGTGTCCAGCTGTGGTTGGATGCGTTCCCAGAGGAACGGCAGCCGCACCAGTTTCAAGCCCTGTTCGGCGTATTTCTTGTAGTAGGACTCCGCCGGATAGATGTAATTGGTCCCATGCTTGCCTGGCAGAACCGAAGGGCCAAAGGCCGCACCAGACAGGGCAACACCGACCAGTTGTACCGGTTCGATAGCCGGCAACGTGACTTCGGCTATCGGCGCCGAAGGTGCGGCTGGCAGGACGGTCGGAGCCGCTACCAGGCTGAGCTTGTTCGGATAGCCGATGCGATTGCCATCAAGCGCGGGGCCATCCATGAACACTGTAAGCGCGCCGCTGGCAGGCTTTACCGACGTAATAGTGCGTACCTGGCCGTCAGCCGTGCGCACCGATGCGCCGGCTGCAAAGGCTGCCTTGTTCTGCGCAGTCGCAGCGACAGAAACGCCGGCAGACGCACGCCAGGAGCCGTTCAGCCAGTAACTGTTGGTGAATTTGTTGATCAGCGCCGTATGGGTCGGTGAGGAGACCGGTGCGGGGCTCGTTTCGGCTGACGCCAGCGGTGTGCTGGTCACTGTGCTCACGCGGAGCCTGTTGGGATAGCCAACCAGATTGCCGTCGAGCACCGTACCGTTCATGAATACGGTCAGGGCGCCGCTGGCAGGTTTGAGCGCGGTAACCGTACGAATCTGGCCGTCTGCCGTTTGCACCGAAGTACCGACTCGAAATGCGGCCATGTTTTGTTGTGTTGCGGCAACCGATACACCTGCCGAGGCACGCCAGGAGCCGTTCAGCCAGTAGCTGTTGGTGAACTTGTTGATCAGCGCCGAATAGGACATGCCTGATACGCCGGTATCAGCGGCGATAGTGGCGTGAACACTGGTTACAGGGAGAAAGCCCAACAGCGCAGACAGTGCGATTGCAGGCATTGAGCCTCTACAGGCTCTGGAAATGGAGGTAAACATCGGCTCACCGTGATCATGAACACCGAAGCATCAGCTTCGATGAAGTGACAGGGAGGTTGATCAATAAGCGGTGCTGCAAAGGCAGACGAGAGACCACATACAGAACGAACCAATGGAAAACGAAAGGCGCTTCGAGAGCTGTCCGTTTCGTTTGATAGTTATAATTTATTTTTACAATGTATTAAACAAACAGCGACTTAAACAAGGCGCCAAAAAACAGACTATCTGTTAGTTAGTGGCAATTTGATATTTAAACGCCGCTCTGATGATTAACAAGCGCTCGCCTGAAACCCGCTACAGACAAGGCTTGCAGTGATGATGGCGTCATTTTTTTGAATTCGCCGTTAACGCTGTCTCTCTTTGATGACGAAGTTAAATCCGATAAACGGTAAGAATTATTTTGAACTATTCCAAATCTGCTTAAATGATTGCGGCGCACACCAGGCGAACCCAGCGGAACAGCAGCCCTGCATCCATGTTTTATCAACGACAGGGACGAGGTTGAAGGGGCTTTGGTTGTGCTTGTAAAGCACTGATGCTTCGGGCAGGGTCGAAGCCAGGTCTCTATCTGCGGAGTGATTTCCATGTCGGAGCTATACCCTCGCGTCGACCCCGATGGGCTGATCGAATATTCAGTCGTCTACACGGACCGGTCGCTTAACCACATGTCCCGGTCCTTCCAGGGCGTGATGAACGATATTTCGGCCACGCTGAAGTCTGTCTACAACGCCCATGCAGTTGCGATTGTTCCAGGCAGTGGCACGTTCGGCATGGAAGCCGTGGCGCGCCAGCTCGCGCATGACCGCAACTGTCTGGTGATCCGCAACGGCTGGTTCAGCTATCGATGGACGCAGATATTCGACATGGGCCGTATTCCTGCACGGTCGACTGTGCTCAAGGCGCGCCCGGTGAATCAGGCTGCGCAAGCCGCATTCACGCCACCGCCAATCGATGAAGTCGTCGCGAGCATTGCCGCCCAAAAGCCGGATCTGGTGTTCGCTCCGCACGTGGAGACGTCCTCGGGGATCATCCTGCCTGACGGCTATCTGCGCGCAGTCAGCGACGCGGTCCACGCGGTGGGTGGTCTGTTCGTTCTGGACTGCATCGCTTCCGGTGCGCTTTGGGTGGATATGCAGACGAGCGGCGTGGATGTGCTGATCAGTGCGCCCCAGAAAGGCTGGAGTGCTTCACCTTGCTGCGCGCTGGTGATGCTCAGCGAGGCTGCCCAAGCACGCGTCGAGGCGACACAGAGCAGCAGCTTTGCGTGCGACCTGAAAAAGTGGCTGCAAATCATGCAAGCGTACGAGCAGGGTGGCCATGCCTATCACGCCACCATGCCGAGCGACGCCTTGGCGCGCTTTCGCGATGTCATGTTGGAAACTCGCGAATACGGATTTGAAACCGTTCGTGCGCAGCAACTGGAGCTCGGGCAGCGAGTCCGATCATTGCTGGCTCAGAAGGGATTCAAAAGCGTGGCTGCCGAAGGGTTCGAAGCGCCCGGCGTGGTGGTCTGTTACACCGACGATGCCGATATCAAGAACGGCAGCAAATTTGCCACGCAAGGTCTGCAGATCGCCGCGGGTGTCCCGCTGCAGTGTGATGAGCCTGCGGACTTCCAGACCTTCCGGATGGGGCTGTTTGGCCTCGAGAAGCTGAAGAATCTTGATCGGACGTTAAATATTCTGCAGCGCGCCCTCGATCAGATTGTTGCCGTCTAGGTCACGCCTAGTAGAGCGGTTCCGACGAGATCGAGACCGCTCGTCGCCCAATGGATAGGAGTTGAGACGGCCGCGCAGACCTGTTATTGAGCCATGTCGCATGCCGGAGCCCTCGCGAATACGGTCCCTGGGGTAGATAGAGAGGGCTGAAACCTGCGAGATAGACACATTCCTGAAACAAAAATGTGTTTGCACGAGCCGTCATGCTGACTACGCTGAAATTGTACAAAGCTTATTACAACAAGAAAGAGGGGCTAACTATGACCAACAACCAGAATGCTCAGGTCGTTGCACTCGAGTTGTGGCGCTTTTGCGCACACTGCATTGCTACCATCGTTGTTGTAGGAGCGGTACTGATTGGGTTCCTCGGATCATGGGAGCTGGGCCTCAAGGTTGGTGTGCTGCCGTTGCTGGCTCTGATTGCTGCGGACATGCTGGCCAGACGTCGGGAGCATGACATTCAACCAAGGAATTCCTGACCACTTGCCGTCCTGCGCTGACCCGTGCGGTTCGCGCAGGATAGAACTCCTTTCGATCTCCGCTGCCTTCCTACCGCTGCAGCTTAGCCACTACGGTTCGCGGCGTTTCCGGACATCATGCTTGGCCAAGCTGGCCACCTCATCGCCGGTCTCGTCATTCAATGTCTCGATAGCACCTACCGCAGGGAAGCCCGTGTTCTCCGGCAACGTTGTCAATGCGTATAACCGGGCAGTGATGACTAATGGGTTGAGCGCCCCTCTAGGAAATCACGGTAGTAGTCCAACGTGGCGAGGTTCTTGTCCTTGGCCTCGAACATCATGTCGAACCGATCGAGGAATTCACGGGCATAGAGATTAGTCCAGCGATTCCACATGCGTTTGCTGTGGCTATAGAGATCGCGCTTGCTGACCTTTTGCAGCAGTGCAGGTATTTCCAGCTTTCCATCGATGCTGAACCCTAGCTCCATCAGGCTTTCGGGTGGCTGCGAGTAATGCATGGCTGGCCGTACGCCGCGCCAGCTGTCGATGATGCGTGCGACGCGCGGGTCCTGTGGGTCGATATAGCGGTCCTCATTGATCCAGCAGTGGTGAATGTCCAGGACCACGGGTGCAAGGTCGGCGAGTTGCAGGCAGTCGTCGACGCCGTAGGTCTTTTCCTCGTTTTCGAAGGTGATGCAATTGCGCGCCTCGGTGGAGAGTCGCGGCCAGATGCTGCGGATGCCGTCGATGCCCAGGCGACCCGCGATATGCACGTTGCACTTGAAGTCCTGAAACTGCCGGCCGAAGCCCATCATGCGGATCATGTCGGCGTGATATTCGAACTCAGCCAGGCTGTTCTCGACGACCTGAGGCTTGTCAGAGCCGAGCACGCAATATTGCCCAGGGTGCAGCGACAGCCTGATTCCGGCTGCTCGGGCGCGCTCGCCGATCAGCGCAAAGCCTTTTTCCATCCTCGCTTGCACTTCGGGCTGGCGGTAGAAGTCAGCTGCTTCCGGATGGCTGTAGAACGGCAGCAAGTCGCTGCTCAGGCGCAACATGCGCAGCGGTAGTGGCAAGGTCTCGACGTAATCGAGCATGCGTAACTGCGCAGCCAGGTTGTGTTCGATGATGCCGTTCAGCTTCTCGCGCGCGACCTCCTGCGACACGCTGTTGAGCCAACGCAACGTGGTCGAGCGCGGATTGAACGCACGCTCGATGGCTTCCAGTTCCTTCAGCGACTCGCTGTGGCCGGGGTGACGGTACATGCAGGCAAAACCGATCTTGTACATAACGACCTATGCCGGGCGGCGCGGTTGGTAGCCGCTGCAAGTGAATGTCTTGTTTAGTACCCCGGAAGTACATGGCGTGCCATGGACCTGATGAACAGTCGACCGCAACAACTCGAACGGAACCCGTAAAGCCAATACATCTGCCGATGGGTGCATCCGTGTCCTGGCCCGTGCGAAGCGTCGGGCCATCGCCGCGACCACTGCTCGCTCGGCAGGCAGCCAGCGGTGAAAAACCCGTACCATATCAACCACCTGTTGATGCTCTGGTTGGTTTTTCGATGTTTTCTGCCGTCAAACGCTACAAGCTCCTGGTCTCGGGTGCCTTGGCGCGTTGTTTCCCTCGCACCTCAGCTTATCTGCAATCGGAAGAGGAACTGTTGTTGCGGCGCTGGCCGAACGCAGCTGCCAAGCAAGCCTTGCAGCGCACGGGCAAAAAGCCAGGTGCAACGGCGAAGATCGGTCGGACGATCAAGTCCCCTGCGGCGGCAGCTACTCCAGGCAAGCCTCGCGCAAAAGCTCGCAAACCGACCAGTGAAGGGATTTATGGGCCGGCTAAGTTGACGGTCGATGAGCAGCAGATTCAGGCAATGCGTCTTCGTGTCGGTCGCGCGGTAGAGGCTGGCGTGATCTGCACGCCGTCGGATGAGCAATGGGCAATGATCCTCGGAGACAGCCCGGTGACGCGCATCTTTGCGGGCGCCGGCTCGGGCAAGTCCACCACCCTGGTGCTGCGTGTGGTGTTCATGCTCTGCCATTTGGGCATCGCGCCAGAACGGCTGACCGTCATTTCCTTCACCAACGCATCTTGCGCCCAACTGCGCGAGCAACTGATCCGGGTGCTGGGTTTCTGGAATTTCGATTTCGATCCGGCCAGCGCGCGGCAGTGCGTGAGAACGTTCCATTCGGCAATGGCTGCGATGGCCAGGGATGTGCTCGGCAAGCCGGTCTGGTTCGAGCAACTGGACGAAAAGGGTGCCTCGCCTCTCGAACTGGATAACCCCTTGACCGCTTCGCGTATGCGGCCGGCCCAGCAGCGACTGCTCAAACAGGCCTATCAGACCTGCTATGCCGAAGAAGAGCGCTTTCGCGTGCTGGTTCACGAGCTGCTGCGCTTGCCGCCACCAGAGGTTAACAAGCGCGTGCCAAAGGCGCCCCTGGACGCGTTCAAGCTGGCTGGCGAGTTCACCCCAGTGCCGCTGTTCGAAGCGTTCTACGTACAAGCCGGGTTTATCGAAAGCATTGGTATCCGCATCGACCAGATGCAGCCCAGCCGGCTGCAGGGTCAATCGGCTGAGCGAACCTTCAGCGAGGCCTTGGTGCTGTTCTGGCAGCATCTCCAGGCATTGCTCGCGTCTCAGGGAATGACCACCTTCAACGGCGCGTTTCAAGCGTTGACCCAGCGTCTTGCGGCGTCCGACCGCAGCGTGCCGTCCGCGGCATTGACGCCGTTCAGCCACTTGCTGATCGATGAATTTCAGGACATCTCACCGCAAATCGTACAGTGGCTGCAGGCGCTGCACCGTGCGCTGTCAAGCCAGGGCGAGGCCGTCAGCTTGATGGCCATCGGCGACGACTGGCAGTCGATCTACGGCTGGCGCGGCAGCTCGCCGGAGCTGTTCATGGATTTCGACAAATACTTCCCTGGCCGCGGCGCATCGAAGAAGAGCAGGGTGCTGCTGCTGAATACCAACTACCGTTCAATCGAGCCCGTCATCCGCGATGGTGAAGCCGTGTTGAGCGGGGTGACATTCAAGCAGGCCAAGGTCAGCCAGGCGGCCAAGGCGACACAACCGGGTGATCATGGCGTGAAACTGATAACCCGCTTCGATGTGAAGACGCGGTTGCCGGAGCTGATCCGCGAGATCCAGGCCCAATGCGAACATGTTGCCGCTCGCCCGAATGCTGACCGCAACGCGGTGCTGGTACTCAGCCGGCGCAACGAGCCATTGCGGGCCATCGAGGCGCAGTTGGACCGCAAGCTGCCGGTCAAGACTTACACCATTCATCGCGCCAAGGGCCTGCAGGCAGAGGTCGCGATCATCGTCGACGATTGTCTGCCAGCCGAGCGCCATCCTTTGCGAAACGCGCTGTATGCCTACTCAGGTTTCTTCCGTAACAGTTATGACCAGGCGATGGCCGACGAGAGTTTGCGCCTGGCCTACGTGGCGATCACCCGAGGCGTCAGCCGTGTACTCTGGTACACCCAGAAAGCCCAGGGCGCGACACGGCTGCTGGCAGACCAACGCAAGAAGCGGTGAGCCAGGCCGATTAGCGGGCGATAGCCGTCCGCAGCTGGGGTCACAAATGCACTGACATCCGATATCGAAGCACAGGAGCACATCGAATGCTGAAACTCTGGGGACGACTCAATTCGACCAACGTGAAAAAAGCGCTCTGGTGCCTGGAGGAGCTGAATATCGAATACGCCCGTGTCGATGCCGGCGGGATCTTCGGGGTGGTTGGCGAGGCGGACTACATTGAAAAGAACCCCAACCAGCTGGTGCCTTGCCTGGAGGATGGCGAGTTGGTGCTGTGGGAATCCAACGCCATCGTTCGTTATCTGGCGGCGCGGTACGGTGAGGGCATCTTGTGGCAGGTGGATCCGGCGCAGCGCGCCCAGGCTGACAAGTGGATGGACTGGGTCACCTCGTCGCTGGCCGCACCGTTTCGCACAGTGTTCTGGAACATGGTGCGCACCGCGCCGGAACAACGCGACATGCCAGCGGTGCTTGCCGCAACAGCGGAGTGCGGCAAGTTACTGGCGATTGCCGACCGGACGTTGTCGGAACAACCCTACCTGTCCGGCGCGTCGTTCGGCATGGGCGATATTCCGCTCGGTTGTTTCGCCTATGCCTGGTTCGAGATGCCCATCGAGCGGCCCGACCTGCCGCACCTGCAGGCCTGGTATGAGCGGCTGCGGCAGCGCACGGCGTATCAGACGGCTGTGGTTACACCCTTGACCTGAAGCGTCCTGAAACGGTCGCTCGTGGGAAACGAGGAAGCTCCAGCGCTGACTCCGAGAGCGAACGAATTTAGTTTGCCGGAGTGCCTGGGGCCAGCTCACCAAAGGCCTGCCGGATCAGCAATGGCAACTGCTCGCCAGCCGGCCCGGCCAGCGCAAATTCCCGCTCGCCGCAATCGGCTCGAGGTTGCGGATTGACATGGACGACCACCGCACCGCCACGCCAGGCCAGCCCCGGAACCTCGGCGGCGGGGTAGACCATTCCGGATGTGCCAACTGAGATCAGCAGGTCGCACGACTGTGCAGCAGCGAAGGCGGCACTCAGTGCTTCAGTCGGCAGGCTTTCGCCGAACCAGACCACGCCGGGGCGCAGCTGGCCACCGCACGCCGTGCAGCGCGGCGGCTCCAGACGACGGCCGCCTTCGGGCTCATCCGCCATGTTTGACGGTGCGTCTGGGCATCTACCGCAGCCGAAACAGCGAGGCTGATGAAGGCTACCGTGCAAATGGACCACGTCGGTGCTGCCAGCTCGCTCATGCAAATCGTCGACATTCTGGGTGACGAGCGTGAGGCGTGGGACGTGGCGAGCCAGTTCGGCAACGGCGGTGTGGGCGGGGTTCGGCTGGGCCTGCAGTACTTTCATGCGCCGCCATTCGTACCATCCCCAGACGAGCGCCGGGTCCATCCGAAAGGCTTCGGGTGTAGCCAGCGATGCCGCGTCGAAACGCTCCCACAGCCCGGTGAGCGAGTCGCGAAATGTCGGGATACCACTTTCTGCCGACACGCCTGCGCCTGAGAAGACTACAACGTGCCTGGCGCGACGCAGTGCATCGATCAGTGGGGCTGGGATCATGGATTGACTCCTTGCATAGTCGCTAGCAGACGTCGACCAATACCATTCGAGACCGTCGAACGCCAGAGGCGTCCATCGTCGCCTGACACCTGTCCCCAGTGCGCGTCAACTAAAACAGCGCCAATCTTAGCGGGTAGTCTCCAAGGCCAGGGCGATCCACTTTCTGCCGGCGCCGGATCCCGAGCGATCGTTGTGGGGCGTTCGGCGGATGGTTCGCAGTGTCCGCAACATATCGAGAGAGCGGGGTACGCGACTGCTTCGGGAGCGCCGTTGTACGAACGAAGCCCCGTGAAGTCGTCAATCAGCGTACGGCGAAACGACCACTGAGCGTGCCCAAGCGCGAGGCCAGCGCGCTCAAACCGGCACTGTCCTGCTCCAGCTGGTTGGCATCTACAGCGTTCTGCTCGGCAATCTGCTGAACGCTCTGCAGGTGGCTGGTGATCTCCGCGGAGACAGCGGTTTGCTCATGGGTGGCGGCGGCAATCAGCTCGTTCATGTGGCTGATGGCTTCGATCTCTTGCGCCATGGAGTCCAGCAGCTTCGTGGTTTGCTGGCTGTCGTCGACGCACCGGGCCACGCCCTGCCGGCTGTCCTGCATCGATTCGGCCGCCTTGCGGCTGCTTTGCTGCAGACGCGTGATGATCTCCTGAATCTCACGTGTCGAGGTCGCCGTTTTCTGCGCGAGGTTCCTCACCTCATCGGCCACTACCGCAAAGCCCCGGCCTTGCTCCCCGGCCCGAGCGGCTTCGATGGCAGCGTTCAAGGCCAGCAGGTTGGTCTGTTCGGCGATGTTGCGGATCACTTCAAGCACGCGCCCGATCTGTTCGGATTGGGCGGCCAGGTCTTGCATGACCGCGTCGGTTCCGTCGATCCGCTGCGCCAGCTGGGCGATTTCCTCGCGGCTGGATGCCATCGCTTGCCGGCCCTGTCCAGCCTTCGCGTTTGCGGCTTGTGCCGCTTGTGCAGCCCGATCGGCATGGCCCGAGACTTCTTCAATGGCCGTCGACATCTGCTGCATTGCATCGACCATCTGCGCGGTTTCGCCCAGTTGCAGATCGGCGCCGTCGCGCATTTGCCGGGTAGCGGCGCTCAGGCTGCCAGCCGTACCGTCGAGCCCGCGAGCATCGGTTACTACCGCGCTGACCAGTTTGGACAGCTGATCGATCAGGTGATTGAAGCGCTCAGCGACAGGCCCGCTGGCTGCGGAGCGCTGATGCAGGTCGATCCGCTCCGGGTTGCGGGTGATCTCTGCCGCGGCGAGCAGCAGTGCTTCGCCTTCGCGCGCTTCAGCGTTGGCGCGCACCGCCAGATAAATGAGGATGGCACTCTCCAGCACCACATAGAACGCATGCAGGAAGACTTGTCCCCAATTGCCGCTGGGCATCAGGAACACCCCGGCTGCCTGCTGTTGCAGCGCAAAGAAGGCCAGGTGATGCGCTGCGATAGTCGCCGCAGCCACCACGATCGGCAGCCAGTCCCGGTAGTACACCAGAAACGCGAGCAGGGCGAAGATGCCGAAATGCATCTCCAACATGCCGTGTTGCTGATTGATGTGCAGCGCCGACATGATCATGAACGCCGCACCGAAGAGGCAACGCATCAGCCGCTCGCCTGCGATCAGGGCGTTGAGCACCGTCATCGCAACGGCAGTACCGCCACCAATGACGATCGCCTGTGCCCAACTGCCGCTCATCGCTGCCAAGCCGAGCGCATAGACGACGAGAAACCACAGCACGCCGAGCATGATTCGATCAGCCTTGCGGTAGTGGTCTTGCATGGTGAAGGTCGTGCTGTTCATTGTTGATTCTCGTAAGGCGCTCGGGCGCGCATCGCTATATCGGCTGGTTTGGGATTGGAGCTCTGACCGCCCATCGCCTCAGCGGCAAGGCCGCATCAGGAACCGGTTGTGATTGCGCTCGGCGGTGGACCAACGCGCACCTTGTAACGACAGGTGATTTGCGGACAGGAGTCGTATGGGGGGGGCCTGTCCGGTTCCGAAGCCGCTCACAACGGCTCTCCCAATTGCCTGAAAGCCGAAAGCGCACGGTCGCGACTCATCGGCAAATCGACGATTTGCGGTGGGTAATCGACGCCAGCAAGCAATCCGTGCAGTTTCGCCGGGTTGTGAATTGCTCTGTTGTCCAACTCGCCCAGCTCGGGCAACCAACGCCGCAGGAAACGGCCATCCGGATCGAACTTGGCGGACTGACTAAGCGGATTGAACAGTCGGAAATAGGGCACCGAGTCGGTTCCCGTCGAAGCGCTCCACTGCCATCCGCCATTGTTGGCTGCCAGGTCGCCGTCGATCAGGTGCTGCATGAACCAGCGCTCGCCTTCGCGCCAGTCGATTAGCAGGTTTTTGCTCAGAAACATGGCGACGATCATGCGTAGGCGGTTGTGCATCCAGCCGGTTGCCAACAACTGGCGCATCGCCGCATCGATGATTGGAAAACCGGTACGGCCTTGCTGCCAGGCGGCCAGCTCATCCGGCGCGTGACGCCATGGCAGGGCTTCGCTTTCACGCCGGAACCCCCGGCCCATCGAGACGTGTGGATAGCCGACCAGGACATGTTTGTAGAACTCGCGCCAGAGCAGCTCATTGATCCAGGTGACCGCACCGGGATTGCCACTGTCGAGTTCGCCCCGATTCGCTCGCAGCGCGGCATGCAAACATTGACGGGGGGAAACGACACCCGCGGCCAGATAAGCGGACATCTGACTGGTACCCGGCTCGGCAGGGAAGTCGCGACGTTGTTGGTAGTCTGCCAGCGCGTCTTCAGCGAAATGCGCGAGACGCAATTGGGCGAAATCTTCGCCAGCTGGCCACAGCGAACGTAAGTAATCACTGGGCCGGGTAAACCCTTCGACTGTTTGCGGCACCGAATCGCTGACAATCGGCAGCGAAGGCTGACGATCCGGGACCGGGACGCAGGCGGGAAGTGACTGCGTCAGCCGGGCATAACACAGCTTTCGAAACTGACTGAAGACTTTGAAGTAACCACCCGACAGCGTCGTGATCGTGCCTGGCGCAAACAACAGCTGATCGAGGTGGCGGCGCATGCAGGTGGGCGTTTGCTGCAGCGCTGCGGCGACGGCCTCGTCACGGCACTGCTCGTTGGCTCCGTATTCGTCGTTGACGTGCAGGGTGTCGATTTCATAGGTACGGCAAAGATCGGCAATCAGGGCCGGCACGGCCTGCCAGTCTTCAGCGCTGCGGATCAGCAGCGGAACGTTCAGTTCCGAGAGACGTACCGATAGCTCAGCCAGGTTGCGTAGCCAGAAATCGACTTTGCACGGCGCATCATCATGGGCCCGCCACTGGCCCGGCGTAATCAGATAGAGCGCTACCGTCGGGCCGGCGCTCATTGCGGCATTCAGGGCACTGTTGTCACTGACGCGCAGGTCGGCGCGTAGCCAGAGAAGCTGATTCATTCCAGAAAGCCTTTGGATTTTTCAAGCAGCGGCCCCGCCTGCAGGACTTCGAGCGCCGCAAGCGGGTCGATGGCGAGGGTAAGGCCGGGTAAGTTGCGCAGTTCGGCCAGGTGAATGCTGGCTGCCGGCCCGACTAACAGCAGAGGCAGCTCTTGCGTGTCGGCCAGGCGTGGTAATTGCCGTTTGAGGTAACCGCTGTCCAGCGACTGGCTGGCATACATCAGCAAACCCCGCGGTTTGATCCGTTCCAGGGCGAGCGGCAATTCCGTCAGCGGTACCGACCACTCAATCACTTCGGCAGGGCAGCCCGCGCTGGAGACCAGCCAGGCGCTGAGCCACAGACCCGGCTCGAAGGGCTGCTCGCACAAGGTCGTCAACAGCAACGGCGCGCCGCCATGCTGACGGTTGCTGTGGTAGATGCGAGTGCCGAGCTTGGTTCGTAGCCACGAATAGAACAAGCCACGCTCAAGTTCCGCGCCAAACGCGCCGGTCCAGCGCTGTTCGAGGCTCAGCAGCAGAGGCAACAGCAGGTGCTTGCACAGGGTAACCGGCGGATACAGGGAAAGCGCACGGTTGAAGCTATCGTCGAGCTGCCGCTCGGAAAGCTCGATGACGGCCAGAAACATCTGGTTCTGAAGACCGCCCCACTGGTTGTGCTCGGGCAGGTTGGGGCTCTGACGTGCGTCCAGCAACTGTTTGACCTGGCCGACCGCGACGCCCCGATTCAGCCACTTGAGAATGCTCTGGATGCGCTTGACGTGACTGCCGTCGTAGAGCCGATGACCCTTGGGGGTGCGGCGCGGCACGATCAGTCCGTAACGCCGTTCCCAGGCGCGAAGCGTAACCGGATTGACTCCGGTGAGGCGCGCCACCTCCCTGATCGGAAACCAGCCGTCTTCCCGACTCAGCGCGATGTCATCGTCAATGCTCAGGGCCATGGTCAGATGCCGTTGCGCAGGCTGAGATCTTCTGGGTGCGGCTGCAGATACACCTGGCTGGCAACGTAGCGATCCGGATGACGACGCAAGTGATGTTTCAGCAATGTCATTGGCACGACGAGCGGCACGATTCCTTCACGGTATTGGCTGATTAGACGTTGCAGCTCCTGCTTGTCGTCGCGGCACAGGTCGTTCTTCAAGTACCCGCTCAGGTGCTGCAGAACATTGCTGTGCGTGCCGCGCGAAGCCGCGGTCTTGAGCGCGGCCATCAGGTGACTGAAATAGATTGGCGCAAACTCATCCAGCGGCTTTGTGCCGACTGTCGCGACCATCCGACCGAGGGCTTTGTACTGCTCAGGATTGGTTGCCATCAGTTGGTACTTGTGGCGCGAGTGATAGTCGACCAGCGCCTTGCGGGTCAGCCCGGCGTCGAGCAACCGTTGCCATTCGGCATAGGCAAAGATTCGTGTGAGGAAATTTTCCCGCAGTACGGCGTCGTTCAGCCGGCCATCTTCTTCGATGGGCAGATCTGGCCGCGCTTCCATCAGCGCATGAGCGAACAGGCCGGAGCCGCCGCCATCAATGGGATGCCCGTTGGCCTGGTAGACCTTGACCCGCTCCATCCCGCAGGAGGGGGATTTCTGCATCAGGATATAACCGCTGATATCGCTCAGTTCGTGGGCGATTTGCTTGCCGTACGCGGTCAGCGCCTCGCTGACATCCAGCTCCGGGTGCACGGTGCCGACTGCGCTAGGGTTGTCTGGATCGCCGATCAGGCGGATTGGCTCCCGGGGCGTGCCCAGCCCTATGGCGACTTCCGGGCAAACCGGAACAAACTCGAAATGCCTGGCCAGCGTTTCGCTGCATAGCCGCGACTCTTTATGGCCGCCATTGAACCGCACCGGACTGCCAAGCAGGCAGGCACTGATGCCGACCTTTATAGGAGGGCGAGAGGTATTGGGCATGGGATCGGCCTCGCTGTGTTCTTGTACAGATCGGATTTTCTGTACAACGTGAGGTCATCATAAGCCCTTACTTGTACAAGTCAACCGCTGCTGTACAAGATTTGCGGAGCGCTAGCCTCGTGCGCTGAGGTTTGCTATTGCCAACCAAACAGCCACCGCTGATCGTCGCGCAGCTCACGCCAGTCGATCCACTGGTTGCGTCTAGTGAGGGCAGCCTGTAGCTCGACCTGCAGTAGAACGCCGTTTTCATCGCGCAACAGATCCGCGATGAGGAAGTGCTTTTCCTTGTTTTGCGGCTGAGTGGCTGTCCATTTAGAAAGCAGTAGCTTGTCTGGATTGAAACGATTCATGGTGTCCTGGTGTTGAGGAAAAGCCGAGATGCACTGGCTGCCGAATCGTGAGTTGTACATAGACTACGCTTGCGCCAATAAGTTATACAGCGCCAGATTGATGTACAGGCGCTAACATCACAATGTATCCCGCTGAATGACCGACGCGGGACCACGGCTAAGATGCGGAGGGCTCAATGAACATATTGCTCACCGGCGGGACCGGTCTGATTGGTCGCGCGCTGTGTCGACACTGGCTGGCACAGGGCCATCGGCTCTGGGTCTGGAGTCGATCGCCCACGCAGGTGGCAGAGCGTTGCGGCGAGTCGGCAATCGGCATTGGCGATCTGCGCGAACTCGATCAGGTCCCGCTTGATGCGGTGATCAACCTCGCGGGCGCGCCGATAGCCGATCGCCCCTGGACCAAGTCTCGTCGTCTGCTGCTGTGGGACAGCCGCATCAAGTTAACCGAGCATCTGGTCGAGTGGCTTGCAACGAGGCAGCACAAACCCGCAGTGCTGATCTCCGGCTCGGCCGTCGGCTGGTATGGCGACGGTGGTGAGCGGGAATTGAGCGAGGACGACAGCCCGGTTACCAACGATTTCGCCAGCCAGTTGTGTGCCGCCTGGGAGGAAAGCGCGATGCGAGCAGAGCCGCTTGGCATCCGCGTGGTACTGATCCGGACCGGGCTGGTGCTGGCGCCCCGAGGCGGGTTCCTGCAACGTCTCCGGCCGCTGTTCGCGTTAGGGCTTGGAGGCAGGCAGGGTAGTGGTCGTCAGTGGATGTCCTGGATTCACATCGACGACCAGATCGGCCTGATAGATTTTCTCTTGCACCAGCCCGATGCGAGTGGGCCCTACAATGCGTGCGCACCGCAGCCGGTGCGCAACGGCGAGTTCGCCAAGGCATTCGCTGCGAGCATGGGTCGACCAGCCGTTCTACCTGTGCCCGCTCTGGCCTTGAAAGCCAGCTTGGGTGAACTTGCTGGGTTGATTCTCGGCGGTCAGAAAGTGCGGCCGCTACGATTGCAGGTCGCGGGGTTTCAGTTTCGTTTCGTGACGTTGGATGCGGCATTGGCGGATCTGCGCAAGGCGTGACCGCTGTGTGAAAATAGCGCCGCGACCAACAGGTTGCGGCGCGATCCATTAAATCAGTAGTTGGAAATGTGCATGTCCGAGCAGGCGTTGTTGTTGGTCAATCTGGGTTCCCCGGCGTCCACCGAAGTGGCCGATGTACGCCGCTATCTAAACCAGTTCCTGATGGACCCCTATGTCATCGATCTGCCTTGGCCCGTTCGCCGGCTGCTGGTCTCGCTGATCCTGATCAAGCGACCGGAACAGTCGGCACATGCCTACGCGTCCATCTGGTGGCCGGAAGGATCGCCCCTGGTCGTACTCAGCGAACGCCTGGCGGACGCCGTCCGGCCGCATTGGAAAGAGGGCCCGGTGGAACTGGCGATGCGCTACGGCGAACTGTCGATTGAACGCTCGTTGCTGAAATTGGCGGCGCAGGGCATCAGGCAGGTCACCTTGGCGCCGCTGTACCCGCAGTTCGCCGACAGCACCACGACCACTGTCATTGAAGAGGCGCGACGGGTGATTCGTGATCGGGGCCTGGACATGCAGTTGTCGATCCTGCAGCCGTTTTTTGACCAACCGGAATACCTCGAGGCGCTGGTTGCTAGCGCCCAAGCGCATCTGGAACAACCATTCGATCACCTGCTGCTGAGCTATCACGGGCTGCCTGAGCGGCACCTGCGCAAAACGGATCCAACCGGCGCGCATTGCCTGAAAACCGACGATTGCTGCCAGCGCGCCGAAGGCACCGTGCTCGCCAGCTGCTACCGCGCGCAGTGCATTCAAAGCGCCGCTGCGTTCGCCGAGCGTGCCGGCTTGCAACCCGAGCAATGGTCGGTGTCGTTCCAGTCACGACTGGGGCGCGCCAAGTGGATCGAACCCTATACCGAGGCGCAGCTGGAAGCGCTGGCGGCCAGGGGCGTGAAGAAGCTGCTGGTGATGTGCCCGGCGTTCGTCGCTGACTGCATCGAAACGCTTGAGGAAATCGGTGACCGAGGCCGCGAACAGTTCGTTGCTGCCGGCGGTACGGATCTACAGCTGGTCCCTTGCCTGAACACCCATGAGCAGTGGGTGCAGGCGTTGGTCACGCTGTGTCGCCGGGCCCCTCTGGCGCTGTAAGCGACTCGCTTTGGCGTGCGGGTAAGCGACGCTCGCGCCACAGGGTCGAATCCGGCGCCTCGAACGCTTCCAGCGGGACGGGGCGGCTGGACAGGCAGCTGTGGAGCATGTCGCAGCTATCAGCGCGACGATCCGCAATACCCGCTGTTCGTCTCGTCCCTTCGGCAACTGATGACCGGAACACCTGCTAGCTGCGCAGAGCCGCAAGTTGCTCCCGGAGCTGCTGGACTTCGATTTCAAGCTCGCGGACTCGCTGCTTGGCTTCGACTTCCGGGGAGACGTCTTTCTGGATGCCGATGAAATAGGTGAGCTGGTCACCTTCGTTGAAAACCGGCGTGATGGACAACTCGTTCCAGAAGGCACTGCCGTCCTTGCGGTAGTTGCGGATGATCTGGCGGCAGGGCGTATTGTTGCGAATCGCTTCGCGAATCGCCGCAAGACCGGGCTGGTCACGGTCGTCGGCCTGCAGGAAGCGACAGTCCTGATAGAGGATGTCGTCGACCTCATAGCCGGTCAGCCGCTGAAATGCGGGGTTGGCGTAGATGAGGATGTTGTCTTCGCCTTCCTGCTCGGCTACCACGATACCGTCGTTGGAGGCTTCGATTACCAGTTGCAGCAGCTTGGCGTTGATCATAGGGGTGTCTCTTGTGCGCTTCGCGGCATTCTAGAACAACTACCTGAGCGCTGGCACAAAGGGTTTTGTAGCGAGGCGGCGCTGCCGGTCGGCAAGGCCGCAACCCGATACGTCGCAGGTGCAGAGCGCGCGGGCACCGTGGACTGAAAGCGCAAATCGCAACTCGGAGACATCGCACAATCCTGTACGTCTCTAACCTCTGCACAGCCTATGCCTGCAGACCCTTGAGTTACACTGCCCACCATTCCTTTGCATGAGCTGTCCGCGTCATGACTGAATTTGCCCGTGCTTCCTCGCTGCTTTCGTCGTCATCACTCAAGCAGGAAGAGTTGTTCCCGATCCGCGAGGTGTCTCGCCTGACGGGTGTCAATCCGGTCACCCTGCGAGCCTGGGAGCGCCGCTACGGCTTGATCCAGCCAACCCGCACCGAAAGCGGTCATCGCCTGTATTCGATGGCTGATGTCGAGGCAGTGCGCAGCATCGTGGCTTGGACGGAACGTGGCGTGGCAGTAAGCAAGGTCGGCAGCATTTTGTCGCGCAGTGCCGCCACCCGCGCGGCGGTGCGGCCCGAGCAGCAGGAGCCCGTCACCGGCGAGTGGCGCGAATGGCAGGCCCAGGTGCAGCGGGCTGTAAGCAGTTTCGATGAGGACCGCCTCGATCAGGTCTATGGGCAGATCTTCTCGACTTATCCATTACCCGTGGTGTTTCAGGATGTGCTGCTGCCGTTGTGGCAACAGTTGCTGGTGCGCCAGGAAGAGTTCGGTCACACCAGCGAGTGGCTCTTTCTCGATAATTTCTTGCGGGCCCGCGTGTTGCAGCGCCTGCAACTTGCCCGAGCCCAGACGGGAGATCGCGTGTTGCTGGCGGCGGTGCCTGGACAATGTCGCGAGCTGGAATTACTGATTGCCGGTCTGCTGCTCTCCAGTGATCAGGTCGGCGTCAGTGTGCTGGCCATCGGTCAACCGATGGATGAGCTGACGCTGATCTGCGAAAAGGTCCGCCCGCGCGCATTGGTGCTGTATTCCAACGTTCCGCCCAACGCCGCCTTGCTGAAACAATTTGCCAGGCTGGCGCTGAGCCTCGATTGCCCCCTGGCCATGGCGGGTGAGGCGGCCGAGTTTTCCGAGGAAGGGTTGCGCGGATCGCCCATCGCCTGTCTGGGCACCGCCGGCAAATTGATACAGCGTCGTCTGTTGCAGTTCCTCGACGGACATCTGGACACCTGACGGGGGCGGACCTGCCGAGCTGAGCGCAGGTTTTGATGCTTAAGCATCATTGTGCCGAGGGAGCCCCCGCGCGATCCTTTCAACTCTCAGCCGGAACACGTCGCCCAATGCACTCGTCAGCCGAACCTCTCCAGCGACCGCAGCAACGCATTTATTCTAACGGTTTGCGCGTGCGTCTGCTGCCGTTGCTGGGCAGCTCGCAGGCCGCGGCATTGGTGCGCGTCCATGCTGGCTCGCATGACGCGCCGAGCACCTATTCCGGGCTGGCGCATTTTCTGGAGCATCTGCTGTTTCTCGGCAGCCGGAATTACTCTGCGACCGAAGGCCTGATGCCCTTCGTTCAAGGGTGCGGAGGGCAGTTGAACGCGTCGACCCGAGAACGGCAAACCGACTTTTTCTTTCAGCTGCCAGCCAGCCAGCTAGAAGAGGGCTTGCAGCGCCTGCTGGACATGCTTGCCCATCCGCTGCTCGCGCCTGGTGCGCAGCTGCGTGAACGCGAAGTCTTGCAGGCCGAGTACCTGGCTCGTGCACAGGACGCCGAAACGCTGTGCGATGCGGCGCTTGGACGCGCAGCCAACCCAGACCATCCATTCGCTGGCTTTCACGCCGGCAATCGCGGAACGCTCCCCGTCGAGGACGACGCCTTTCAGCAGGCTCTGCTTGGCTATCATCAGCGTTTCTACCACGCCGGTCAGATTGAGTTATTGCTGGCCGGGCCTCAGCACGAAGCTGTGCTGCAGCGTCTCGCAGAGCGAATGGACGCTGAACTCGCGAGCCGTCCAGCTGTTCCTCGCCAGGCCCCGCCATTGCGCTTTAACACCGAGGCCTGGCTGCGCTTGCAGCTCAGCAATGCACAACCACGCCTGCAACTGGCATTCGCTCTTGATCAACTGCCGGAACAAGCCGTACCTGCGCTGGATTATCTTGCCACCTGGCTCGCCTCCGAAGCGCCAGGGGGGCTTGCCCAGCGGCTGCGTGAAACCGAGCTGTGCCAGTCGGTGAAGCTACGCACGCCGTATTGGTATGCAGGGCAGAGCGTTGCGGTCATTGAGCTGTCACTGACACAACGGGGCGTGGACGCCCGCGCCATCGTCATCGATGCGGTGCTTGACTGGATACGTTTCTTCTCCGACGACGCACGCTGGCAGCCTTGCCGTGAGGAATACCAGCGGATCCGTCATCGAAATCTGCACAACGCCGAGCCGCTGGCACGGCTACGTTACTGGGTGGAGCCGCAGGCCTGGGGCCCCGACAGCGATGAAGCTGCGATTCAACAGGCGTTGGTGTCACTCACGGCGCAGATGCTCGGCTCCACGCCGCTGGTCCTCACTGCCGACAAAAGCCATTGCGAGCTGATCGAAACCAGCGGTTTTCCGCTGCATCTGCGGACCGAGCCGCCACAGCGAACAACGCCTGCTGACTGGCACTGGCAACAACCCGCTCCGAATCCCTGGTTGAAGCCCAACCCAATCCGCCACGATACGGCGGATATCCCGCCTGCACTGCATAGGCAAGGGCCGGAAGACATGAGCGGGCAGGGCGCCCTGTTTCTGCGCTGGCAATTGGCGCGATGCCCGTCTTCCGCCGCCGTGTGGCACACGGTAGCGCATGCCCTGCAGCCGGCTGTTTGGGCAGCGCAGCAAGCGGGCGTGATGTTGCGTTTCGAGAATTTTGGAGGCGCATGGTGCCTCCGATTGGAAGGCTTCGCAGAGGCCATACCGGCGATTCTCAGCGACATCGTGCCAGTGCTAACCGTGCCGCCAGCCGCAGCGTTCACAAAGGGCAATTCACTGGCTGAGCGCGATGCAGCGCTCAGCCACGATGAGATGTTGATCCGCCAGTTGCTCAACCAATTGCCTCGACTGCTGGCAGGCTCTGCTGCGGCCGACGCCCAGCCTGCGGACGCAGACCCAGCGTCACTGTCCCGGCTGTGGCAGTCGGCTCAGTGGCATGGCCAGGCCATCGGCTTCGCGCCGTCCGTGAGCGGAGCACTGAGCGCTGCCATACATGCGTTGCCGGGAACGCCCGTGATTATGCCGGTTGCTCGCAGCAAGCCCGCAGCGTTGAAGCGTTGGCACGACCTCAGCGGCAGTAGCGTGAAGGCGGAAACCGCATTTCTGTTGTTCTGTCCACTGCCGGACCGCACCGCCAAATGCGAGGCGTCGTGGCGTCTGTTGGCGCGGGTCATCGAAGCAGACTTTTTCCGAAGGTTGAGGAGCGAGCTGCAACTGGGATACGCCGTATTCAGCCGTTTCTGTCAGTTCGGCGAGCATGCCGGGGTGCTTTTTGCCGTGCAGTCACCGAGCGCCTCGGCCGGCGAGATCCTCGGGCATGTCGAAAGGTTTCTCTGCGACAGCGCCGCGAAGCTGGCCGGTCAATCTGAGGATTTGACCGAGCTCGCGGCACGCCAAGCCGCTGACCAGCACTTAGCCGGCAAAGCGGATTTTCGTGCCCAGGCCGAACAGGCATGGCAGTGCCTGCAGGCGGGACATGAGCTTGGTCGACCCGCCGAGGTTGCCGACGCGATGCGCATGCTTCAGCGGCACGACCTGACGGCAGCCCTGGACTCACTGCGTGGTGCAGACGCCGGCTGGGTGGCTGTGGCCAATGCAGCAGCGCCAGACATGAGCTGGAGCTGACGCTCAATCCCGCCGTAAACCCATCCCATTTTCTCCCCGACCGCTCACGAGTGGCGTCGAGCTGCCGGTTTGCGTCTGCAGATCGACTTAAGCGTAACGGCGTAAGACCTAAGCGCTACTTCGAACGGAACGGCCGGGAGCGCCTTAACGCTTGGTTCATCGAGCCTGACGAAAGTAGCAGCCAGTCGCCGCCATTGGAGCGTATGGCCCTCCGGTTGCGCTTTCGATAATCCGCCTCGACACGACTGCCTGTCGTCACATCAGCGGAGAGCGCCATGTACAACAAGAAGAAAGCGGTTAGCACCTTATTACCGTTGGCTCTGGCCAGCGCGATTGGCATGACCCTAAGCCAGTCGGCAGTAGCTGAAATCATGCTTTACGAAAAAGATGACACCACCTTTTCCACTGACGGTTACGTCAACGCCTTTTTCGTCAACAGCGATATCGATCACGAAGGCGAACTGAATGACCGCCGACAGTCCAGGGTCAAGATGGGCTTTCTGCCAAACTGGATCGGCTTCAATTTTGGCAAGCAAGTCGGCGACCTCAAGCTTGGAGCACGCTCCTCGTTCTGGGTCACCATCAACGACAGCGAGACAAACGGCACCGCAACCGCCATCGATGTTCGCCAGTTCTACGGCACTGTCGGCGGCGACTGGGGCGAAGTGCTGATCGGTAAGGATTTCGGCCTGTTCTCCCGCTCGAACATCTTCATGGACGAGCTCCTGGCCAGCTTTGGCAACTCGGCGGACTCCCTGGGTCTGGTCGACGGTGCCGGCGTCTCATTCGGCAACATCGGCACCGGCTACCCCTATCCGTTCCCCACTTCGCAGATCACCTACCGATCGCCGGTGATGGAAGGCCTGCGCGTTGCGGTCGGCGTCATGGACCCGGTGGACACCAACGACAGCAGCGCCGCCGGTCGCTCCTATCAGGACAACCCGCGTTTCGAGTCTGAAGTCACCTACCAGTTCGACCTGGGAGGCGCGCAGATCTATTCCTGGGTCAACGCCGGGTACCAGACCTCGGACAACACCGACTCCGCGGTGGACGAAGTCACCTCCAAAGGCCTCGGCTATGGTGTGCAGGCAAAGATGGGCGGCGTCTCGCTGACAGCATCGGGCTTCCAGGCCGAAGGCATGAGCCCGTTCTTCACCAACAACTACCTGGAACCGGCTCTGCGTGAAACCGACAGCGACGGCTACCTACTGCAGGGCTCGTACACCTTCGGCAAAAACCGTGTTGCGCTGTCCTACGGTCAGACCGAGGATGACGGCAATAACGTGGTGGCCCTTGGTAGCCAGGCCGACTACGAAACCCGAGGCATCGCCTACTTCCGCACGATTAACGACAACCTCAAGCTGGTCGCCGAGTACAACCAGTACGAAGTCGACGCGGCTACTGGCAGTGCGCTGAACGAAGACACAGACACCTTCGCCGTAGGTGCAGTGCTCAACTGGTAACCGCAACACAGAACGAAAAAGGGCGCCTCAAGTGGGCGCCTTTTTTCGTTCCGCGAGTTTTGTCGTGAGGTCGCGGAAGATTGCGCTGCCAACAGGGGTGTATTGCGGGGCGCTTTTCGCTCAACCGGCAAGGATTGACGCCCTGCCAGCGGCTGCATCTGCGCTGTTTCGTCGCTTTGCTACCTTGGCAGGCCGCAGGCGGTACTGAAGTAGCATGTTCGTGCCCAATGCCCTGACCAAGAATGAGGTCATACGATAACGGTGGATGGGGTGGTGTGCGTGGGCGAGCAAGAATCCTTAGCGGTGCGCACAGCAATGTCTGAAGCTCAGGATGCCGAGACGGTGGCCCAGGACCTGGCGCGCCAGCTGATACATCCGTATCTCGGCTTCGTTCTGTTTTTCTGCTCTGCCGAGTACGACTTACCGGCACTGGGCAATGCGCTGCACCAGTACTTCGGCGGCGTGCGCATGGTCGGTTGTACGTCGGCTGGCGAAATTACCTCGCAGGGCTACGGGCGCAGTTGCGTGACTGCGGTTGGCTTCGATCACCGCAGCTTTTCCATCGCCTGCGAGCTGATCGACGAGATGGATCGCTTCAGCCTCACCGATGCGCAGCAACTGGTCGAGCGGCTGGGCAGCGATTGCCGCAGCAACTCGCTGGCGCCGATTAAGGATCACAGCTTCGCGCTAACCCTGCTTGACGGGCTGTCGAGCCGCGAGGAGATCGTGTTGTCCGCGCTCAGTGCTGCCTTTGGCAGCATCCCGCATTTCGGCGGCTCGGCCGGCGACGACAATCACCTGACCGACACTCACGTCTACTACGGCGGCAAGTTCCACAGCGGGGCGGCAGCGGTGGTGCTGATCAACACCTGGCTGGATTTCGAGGTGTTCACCACGCATCACATGCTGCCGCGCACCGAGAAGCTGGTGGTGACGCGCGTGGACAGTCATGCCCGGCGGGTCTACGAACTGAACGCAGAGCCCGCCGCCGAGGAATATGCGCGGCTGATCGGTGTCGAGGTCAGTGATCTCAATCACCGCCTGTTCGCGGCGCATCCGCTGGCGGTACGGATTAACGAGCACTACTACGTCCGCGCCATCCAAAAGGTCAACGATGACCTCAGCCTGACGTTCTATTGCGCCGTGGAGAACGGCATCGTGCTGACTGCGATGCGTCCTGGTCCACTGATGCCCAACCTCGAAGGGCTGTTCGAACGCCTCGAACAGCGCCTCGGTCCACCGTTGCTGACCATCGGCTGCGACTGCTTCCTGCGGCGGCTGGAGATCGATGACAACGGCTCCAGCGACGACACTTCGGCCTTTCTCCGACGCCAGCAGGTGATCGGTTTCAACACCTACGGAGAGCAGTTCAATGGCATGCATATCAACCAGACCTTCACCGGCGTTGCCATCGGCCGGCCAGGTGGACGGGCTGGAGAAAGAGGGGCCCGTTGAGCGGCGTGACAGGCAGGCCGAACTCGAGCGCGAAAACTACAAGCTGCGGCGCATCAATGCTGCGCTGATCGAGCGTATCGAATCCAGTAACACTGGGCGCGACGCGTCCTACGCGGCTTTTCAGCATTCGGTCGAACTGGCCGAGCAGGTGCGCGAACGCACCGACGCGCTGAATCAGGCGATGGCCGAGCTGAAGGCCAGCAACCGCTTGTTGAGCGACGCGCGCCTGCGTGCCGAAACCGCGCATCAGCATCTAGTCGATGCGATCGAGAGCATTTCCGATGCCTTCGTACTGTTCGACAAGGACCAGCGCATCGTCCTGTTCAACAAGCGCTTCAAGACGCTGTGGAGCCGAACCCGCGTCCGCATCAACAGCGGCACGCGGCTGTCGGAACTAAAGCGGCTGGCGGAGAACAGCGGCCTGATCGCCGAGGAGCACCGTGGCAAGGCCAACGAGCCCACCGTCTACCGTCTACAAAGCGGGCGCTGGGTGCAGCTTAGCGAGCGGCCAACCCGCGAGGGTGGGTTGGTGATGCTTTACACCGACATCACCGAGGTGAAGGTCAGCGAGACCATGCGCCGCGAGCAGGCCTTGGCGCAGAAGTCCCGCTTGTTGCAGCGCGCCGTAGACAACCTTTCACAAGGCGTGGCGATGGTCAGCGCCGATGGTGGTTTGGAGCTGTGGAACGGTCGTTTCCTCGAACTTTGCGGCTTGGCGCCCGTCGAAGCACATCGACCATTCGACGAGGTGATGGCCGACAGTGAGCTGAAACTGCTGACGCCCAACACCCGTGACGCCGACGGTCAGCCGCTAACGGAACTGGAGCAGCACCTGTTCGACGGCCGGACGCTTGAGGTCCGTACTCATCCGCTGCCCACTGGTGGCTTCGTCAATACCTTCACTGACATCACCGAGCGTTACCGCCATGCCGAAGCGCTGCGCGAGAGCGAGCGCTGGATCCGCCTGATCACCGACCATGTGCCGGCGCTGATCGCCTATGTGTCGGCTGATCTGACCTACGAATTCACCAACAAGGTCTACGAGGAATGGTATCGCTGGCCCAGCGAAGGCATGCTCGGCCAGTCGCTGCGTGACATTCACAGCGGCGAGCACTGGCTGCAGCTCGAACCCTATATCGACCGGGCGCTGCGCGGCGAAAGCGTCAGCTTCGAGATGGCCGAGCACAATCATTCCGGACTGCAGCGCTACATGCTGCGCTCTTATGTGCCGAACCGGCAGGCCAGCGGCGAGGTGGTTGGTATCTTTGTGCTGATTCAAGACATTACGGATCGCCGGCGCACGGCCGAGGCGCTGCACCAGGCCTATCAGAACCTCGAACAGCGAGTTCGTGAGCGTACCGCGGAGCTCACTAGCCTGAACGACCAGCTGTTGTGCGAAATTGACGAACGCGCTCACGCCGAGGCGCGGCTGCGTGAAGCCAAGCGCGAAGCGGAACTGGCTAACCTGTCGAAGACCAAGTTTCTTGCCGCGGTGAGTCACGACTTGCTGCAGCCCTTGAACGCTGCCCGGTTGTTCACCAGCGCATTGCTGGAACAGCCGACTGCGGCCAGCGGCGGGCTGATCCGCAATATCAGCAATTCACTTGAAGACGTGGAAAACCTGCTCGGTACGCTGGTCGACATTTCCAAACTCGATGCCGGTGTGATCAAGCCCGATATCGCCCCGTTTGCCGTCAGCGAGCTGCTGGAAAACCTGGCCGCGGAGTTTAACCAGATCGCCGGCAGCGAGCAGCTGCAGCTGGATTTCATTCCCTGTTCCGCACTGGTGCGCAGCGATATCCAGTTGTTGGCGCGCATCCTGCGCAACCTGTTGACCAACGCCATTCGCTACACGCCGCAAGGCCGTGTGATGCTGGGTTGCCGCCGCCGCCGGCAGAGCCTGTCGATCGAGGTATGGGACACCGGCGTCGGCATCCCCGAGGACAAGCTCGAGGAGGTCTTCCACGAATTCAAACGCGGCGAAGGCGTACGTCCTCAACAGGATCGCGGGCTTGGCCTGGGCCTGGCGATTGTCGAGAAGATCGCGCGGATTCTCGGTCATCGGATCCAGGTCAGCTCGGTGCCCGGGCGCGGCTCCAAATTCGCCATCGAAGTGCCCTTGGCCAAGCGGGCACCAAAGGCCAGCGTAGAGCCGTCAGCCACGGACCAACTGCTCGAACGGCTCAAGGGCGCGCGGGTCTGGGTGCTGGATAACGACACCGCGATCTGTGCCGGTATGCGCACATTGCTGGAAGGCTGGGGCTGTCACGTTGTAACGGCGCTCTCGGAACAGGACCTGGCCGGGCAGGTCGACAACTTCCACGCCGATGCCGATCTGATCATCGCCGACTATCACCTGGACAACGGCTGCAATGGCATCGACGTGGTCGAGACGGTCAATGCCCGGCGTGCCAGCCCGCTGCCAGCCTTGATGATCACCGCCAATTACAGCAACGAACTCAAACAGCAGGTGCGTGAGCTTGGCCACATGCTGATGCATAAACCGGTGCGCCCGATGAAGCTGAAGACCGCCATGTGCCACATGATGGAACAGGGGCATTCCTAGAGCAGCGCCAGGCTCGATCTACAAAGGCTCGGCGGTGCTGACGTCTATGGCCAATCTGTAGGAGCAAGCTTGCTCGCGATCAGCGGTAACTCAGGCGCTCCGGCTATCGCCAGCAAGCTGGCTCCTGCAGGAGATCTTCTAGCTTATTGCTGGGGCACGCGTGGCCGCGGCTGATCACCTGCGCAGATAAGCCGTGAAGTCGATGTCTCCTGCCGAGAGGATGGCTTGCACCCGGTTGTGTACGTTGAGCTTGCGCAGGATGGCCGAGACATGGGCCTTGACCGTGGTTTCGGCGATGTCGAGGTTGTAGGCAATCTGCTTGTTGGATTCGCCCTTGGTCATGCGTTCAAGCACCAGCAGCTGCTTGCGGGTCAGCGCCTGCAACAGCTCGGGTGGGATGCTTTGCTCGTTGTGCTGGGCGCGGCGGGTGGTGGCCTTCTGGCTGCGGATGATGTCCGAAGGCAGGTAAACATTGCCGTTGAGGATCTGCTCGATGGCCTCGGTCATCTGCGCGCGTGGCGATGACTTGGTGATGAAGCCGCACGCGCCATAGGTGATCGCCTGTAGCACGATCTGCTTGTCCTGTTCGGCAGAGACAATCACCACGGGAATGGTCGGCGCCTCGTTGCGCATGTTGATCAGCCCGTTAAGGCCGTGCATTCCGGGCATGTTCAGGTCGAGCAGCACCAGATCGAGGTCGTCATTCTCCAGCGTCATCGACAGCGCGCTGTCGAGGTCGGCAGTTTCGAGAATCTCGCTGCCTGGGAAGCCGTCCTGGATGACGTTATGGATGGCTTCACGAAAAAGCGGGTGGTCGTCAGCGATCAGTATCTTGTACATGGCCGGTCACCTTCATTGTTCTGATTATGGTGGGGTAGATCGGAAGAAGACCTTCGTCGTGCGCGGCTTCGAGCGACCAATGGCTGCCATTGTGCGGCGCCTATTCGATCAGGGGCTGTTCACCCATAAGCTTGCCCAGTCCTGGGAGAGAAAACCATCGTCGAAAACACCCTGGGTGTCTTCTGGAAACCGCGGCGTTTCGAGCGGCAACAGACCTTTTGGGCTCTGGCATGTTCAGCTTTCCAGTACTTCGGTCGGCCACATTACAGGGCAAAGTGCAGGTGTTTAAAATCCTACAATCGACAGGAGAACCAGCACCAAAGTAGTAGAGAACGGCTCAGGTCACCCGCCGTAGCGCGGCGTGCTGCGGATTGAAGCTGAGCACCGCAAGCAGGCTGAACAGCAACGTCAGGCCGAGACACACCGCCAACGCCAGCGGATTGAGGCGTTCATACAGTGCATAGCGAACCAATTCCACGGCGTAGGTAAAGGGGTTGAACGAGCAGAGCCAGAACAACCATTCGCTGGCTTCACGCATTTTCCACAGCGGATAGAGCGCCGATGACAGGAAAAACATCGGAAAGATGACGAAATTCATCACCCCGGCAAAGTTTTCCAGTTGCCTGATGCCATTGGATAGCAACAACCCCAGCGCGCTGAGCAGCAACGCAACCAGCAGCAGCGCTGGCAGAGCCGTAAGCAGGCCTGCTGCAGGCGGCTGCACGCCATACAACCAGGCGATGAAAAGGAACGCATAGACCTGTAGCAGCGAGATCAGCGCTGTCGCCAACAACTTGCTCGCCAGTAGAAAACTGCGCGGCAGAGGGCTGGTCAGCAGTACGCGCATGCTGCCCATCTCGCGGTCATACACCATGGAGAGGGAGCCCTGCATGCCGTTGAACAGCAGGATCATGCAGGCCAGGCCCGGCACGATCCAGGTCTCGTAGGTGATATAGGTCTCGTAGGGCTCGATGATGGCGATGCCCAGTGCAGCGCGAAATCCGGCCGCGAATACCACCAGCCAGAGCAGCGGGCGCACCAGGGCGCTGAAGAACCGCGAGCGTTGCTGAACGAAACGCAGCCACTCACGAAACACGATGGCTCGCAGGCATTCCCAATAGGGCGTCATGGCGAGACTTCCTGCATTGGAGGTGGGGCGGGGCACTTGGCTCGAACGCGGCACATCACGCTGGCACCGCGCTACGGGTGAGCCGGGCGAAGGTCTGCTTGAGGTCGCCATCCGCGGCGGCCAGTGTATCGGCTCGACCCTGCGCGACCAGGTTTCCGCGGTTGAGGATGATCAGCTCATCACTTGCCTGGACCTCGTCAAGTAGATGAGTCGTCCAGAGCACACTCATGCCTTGCTCATCACACAGCGATCTCACGTGATCGTTGAGGTTCTGGCGGCTGGCCGGATCGAGCCCGGCGCTGGCTTCATCGAGCAGCAGCAGGCTCGGTTTGTGCAGCAGCGCGCGGGCGATTTCTACCCTGCGGCGATGGCCGCCATTGAGTTCGCGCACCTTGCTTTTGCGGCGCTCGCCCAGTTGCTGGCGATCCAGCTCCACTTCGATGCGGTCGTTGGCGACCTTGCGCGGCATGCCATGCAGGGCGGCGTGATAGCGCAGGTTCTGCTCGACACTGAGATCCAGGTCCAGCGTGCTTTGCTGGAAAACCACTCCGAGTCGCCGCAAGGCTTCGCGCGGCTGGCTGCGCAGACTGAAGCCAGCCACCTGAATGTCGCCCTGCTGCAAGTCGTAGAGGCGCGTCAGCAACGCGATCAGCGTCGATTTGCCGGCTCCGTTGGGGCCGAGCAGGGCGGTGAAGCCGCCTGCTGCCGTGTCGAAACTCACGTCGCGCAACGCCTGACGTTCCCCGTAGGCAAAGCTGACGCCCTCGACCTGCAGGGCCGTCATGGTGCGACCACCACGCCCCAGGGGTAGCGGCCAACCTTGATCGACTTGATCACCTTGAGCGAATCCACGTCTATCACCGAAACATCGCCGCTGACGCCATTGGTGGTCAGCAGTCGGCTTTCATCGATGTTGAACGCCATGTGCCAGACCCGGCGCCCCACCAGCAGGTAGTCGAGCACCTCGTAGGTCTTAGCATCTACCACAGCGATATGGTTGGCCGGGCCGAGCGCGACGAAGGCGTATTTGCCGTCTGAGCTGAGTTTGATGCCGACCGGCTGGACCTTGTCGGGATGCACGCCCTTGATCTTGAAGTTCAGCGTCTTGATGATCTCCCGCTTCTCAACGTCAACGACGCTGACCGTCCCGCCGATCTCCGACGAGGCCCAGAGCAGCGTGCTGTCCTTGTTGAACTCCACGTGGCGCGGGCGCTGGTCGACCAGCGTGTTGTCCACCAATTGGTTGGTACTGGTGTCGATCCAGTGCAGCATATTGGTGGTTTCGCTGGTGTTCACCGCCCACTTGCCGTCCGGGCTTACGCCCATGCCTTCAGGCTCAACGCCAACATCGATCTGTGCGAGCACCTCTTCGTTGTCGACGTCGACCACCGTCACCAGCGCATCGTCCTCGTTGGAGATGTACAGCCACTTGTTGTTCGGGTGCAGCGCGAACTGTTCGGGGTCAGCGCCGGATGGCAGCTGCTTGATGATCTTCCGGGTCGCCAAGTCCATGACCTGCACCGTGTCCGAGTCGCTGGCGCAGATGTAGAGCAGCTTGTTGTCGCGCGACAGCGTCAATCCGCGTGGACGCTGGCCTACTTCGAGGGTTTCGACCGTTTCCAGCGTATCCAGATCGATCACGCTGACGGTGTCGTCCTTCTCATTGGATACATAGGCGGTGGCCGCCAGGGCGGATGCGCTGACGCAGAGCAGGGCGCAAGCGGTGGCTGCAGCAAAAAGCGTTTGAGTCATCGGAAGTCTCTCTTGTTGTTGTTTGAACCGCTCTGCGGCTTTCACGTCACTGATTCTGGACCGCGTCGCTCAGCCGGCACTGGCTCTCAGGCCGATCGAAGCCCAAGGTATCCAGCTCGCTGGTGGGGTGCAGAAAGCCCTCCTGGGGCGAATTGCTGACCAGCCCGCGCGGATGCACCAGTGGAACTGGTTGCCGCAGCTGGCCGTTCCAGGGCCGGAACGTCAACTTGCGGCCCTTGAATCCATCGACCGGCAGCGACTCGCTCAGCGATATCTGGCGGATTGCGTCTGGGTCCGTAGTGCCGAGCTTCGTGATTGCCGTGGCCAGGCTGCGTACGCCGATCCAGGCGGCAAAATCGCGGTCGTTCATCCAGCGATTGGCATGGGCTTCGAAGCGCTTCTGCAACTGCGCCGCGCCGTAGGTTTCGACCGTCTTGTGCCAGCCGGTCGGAGTCAGGCCCTGTGTGCCCACAACCGGCCGCGGTAACCAGGTGTGATAGGGCACATATTCACCGAAGTCGCCGCGCTCATCGGCAACCACGACCACGTCGTATTCGCCAGCTTGGGTGAACAGAGGCATGTCGGCTTGGGCTGTGCGCCGCTGGTCGTTATCGAACGACCAGGGTTTTTCCTCGATGATCTTGTGACCGAAGCGTTTGGCTGCCCGCTTGAGCGCCTCGGCATAGGCCTGATCCTCTTCAGTCGGCCCGCTGATCAACAGCCAGCGATTCCAGCGGCGCACGGCGAGGAACTGCCCCAGCGCGTCGGCCAACATGCTGCGGCTTGGCAGGGTGTGCAGCACGTTACCCAGGCAACGAGACGTTCGCAGCTCATCATCGGGACTGCCGGCATTGAACAGCAGACTGTCCGGCATGGCCCCGGCCAACGTTTCCAGGCTCTGCGCGGGAGCGTTCACCACAAACAGGCGCACACCCTGATCATGCAGCTGCCGCGCTTCGTCCAGTAGCTGCTCTGGGGTTTCAGCCGTGACGCGGTCCAGGGTGTAGCTGTGCTTGAGAAAACGACCGGTGCTGTTGCTGTCGGTAATGGCCAGCTCGGCGCCGCTCAAGCCCGCGTCAACCGGCTCAGGTATCACATTCGATAGCAGCGGGCCTGGGTCCGGGCGGTAACCGAGGTAACCGATGCGCGCCGAGAGTTCTGGCCCCGCCGCGCCTGCAGTGCTGGCGAAAACGGCGCAGCAGGCAAGGGCAATCAAGCAACCGGCACGATACAAAAGAGGGCGCATGGACGACTCCTATGGCGTTGTGGTCAGCATAGGAAGCCTGTCGGCGCGGGGAAATATGCAGAAAGTACCAGCTGCTGTGTACCAAGGTAGTAAACAAGACCCTGGCAGGCGCCTCTAGCATGTAGCCATCCATAACAAGAACGAGAAGCCCCATGCCTCCATTCAAAGCGCTAACACTTCACCTCTTGCTGATCGCCAGCCTGATCGGCTTCGATCAGGTGCTTGCAGCCGGTGACCTTACCCGTCGTACACAATCGCTGCCCGATCTCAGGTTTGGCTCCGAAGAAAGCGATTACGCGGTTTCCCAGAAGGAATACCAGCTGGAAACCGGCGTCGCCTATCAACTCAAAGTCATCGCCGATGGCCAGAAAGAGTGTGCTTTTCAGGCTCCTGAGTTTTCACAGGCCATCTTCCTGCGCAAGGTCGAGGCCGGCGGTGTGGAGATCAAAGCCGTGACGCTCGTCGAACTGGAGTTCGAAGAAGCGGGCGAGGCGGAAATTTTCTTCCTGCCGATCAAGCCCGGGCGTTTCCCCTTCTATTGCAAAGGGCTGCAGAACAAGGGCATGGAAGGGAGCTTCGTGGTCAAGTAGCACAGCAACCTGCTGCCCTTAAAGCGGACGCTGAACATGTCGGCACTCTGGCGCATTAGTCTTCTGGTTTCGCTGTTCTTCGGCCTGGTTGCGGCCGTCTGCTTGGCCGTACTGCTGCGTCAGGCGAGCCAAGACGTAGGCCGTGAACTGGCTGCGGCGGGTGCCGTGCTTAGCTATCTCGGCGATATAGCGAAACGCGATCCCGCTGCTCTCCAACCTGAGCTGACGCGTCATCTGCGGCATGTGCAGGTTCGCTGGTTAGGCCCGGGCGTTCCGAGCCGTGAGATCCGCCCACAGCGAAGCACCTTGCTCGAGACCCTGTTGTATCCCGCCGAGTTGCCCGCGCCCCTGACAGTACAGATGCCTGAAGGTCGGACCTTGCAATTGAGCGTAGATCCACAAGACGAAATTGAGGAGGTAGAGGATTCGCTGGTACAGCTATTGGTATGGTTTGGCAGTGCGTTATTGCTGAGCCTGCTGGCGATCCGGTGGGCTGTCCGGCCGGCGCTCGGCGTGCTGAACGAATTGCTTGCAGCCTTTGGCCAAGTTTCCCAAGGCCGCCTCGATACGCGTCTGCCGAGCCACTCCCTGCTGGAGGCAGGGCAGCTCTCCGGGCATTTCAACCGCATGGTCAGCGCCTTGGAGTACACCCGGCGGGAAAACGATGACCTGACACGCTCGTTGCTGGAGCTGCAGGAGCGGGAGCGCACACAGCTTGCTCAGGCGCTGCATGACGACCTTGGACAATACCTGGCCGGTATCCGCGCCCAGGCCTGCTTGCTACAGGCGATAAAAGACCAGCCGCAGCTGGTCAGCACAACCGCACGCACTCTGGATGATCACTGTGAACAGTTGCAGGACGGTTTTCGCAGGCTAACGCGCGAGCTCTATCCCGTGATGCTCGACCATTTGGAGTTGCCTGAAGCAATACAGTTGCTGGCCGAGCAGTGGCAAAGCGCGCAAGGGATCGAGCTGCGCGTGCAGATCGACCGGCGCATTCCGTCCCTTCCGCTGAACAAGAAAGAACAGCTGTATCGGTTGCTGCAGGAATCGCTCACAAACGTGGCCAAGCATGCCTGCGCCAGCTTCGTGTTTATCCGCCTGCGCATGAACGGCGGCCGACTGAGGCTGCTTGTCCGTGACAATGGCCACGGCCACGGCGCACCCGGACGGCCGGGCATTGGCCTGCGCTCGATGCATGAGCGTGCGCGGGCGCTGGATGGCCGGTTGATCGCGTGCAGGCGAGTAGGTTACGGCTGGGTGGTTTATCTGGACATTCCGATCAGGGAGTCATGCTCCAATGAAGATCCTTCTCGTTGACGATCACGCTGTGGTCCGCCAGGGCTACGCTGCGCTGCTACGCGCCTTGCTACCCGAAGTTCAGGTCATTGAGGCCTGCGACGGCGAGGAGGCCCTGGCCAAAGCTCAGGAGGCTTCCCCAAGTCTGGTGATCATGGATGTGGGGCTACCCGGCATCAGCGGCGTCGAAACCACCCGGCGTCTGTTGCAGCGGCTGCCACAACTGCGCGTGCTGTTCTTTAGCATGCACGACGAACTGCCCCTGGTACGACAGGCACTGGATGCTGGGGCCGCCGGCTATATCACCAAGAGTTCGTCGCCGGATGTGTTGCTGGATGCGGTACGCCGAACCTTGGCTGGTTATGCCTATATCGAACAGCCGCTGGCCACTCAATTGGCACGCAACCCGGCGACTGCCAATGCGCTGGATCCACGTTTGCAAGGGATGACCCAGCGTGAATTTGAAATCTTCGTGATGCTCGCCAAGGGCACCCCAACGAGGCTGATCGCCGAACGGCTTTGCATCAGTGGCAAGACGGTTTCCAACTACCTGACGCTACTCAAGAGCAAGCTGCAGGTCAGCTCCCATGCCGAGCTGGTTCATCTGGCCATCGATACCGGTATTCTGCGGCTGGGTGATCGTGCAGCCGGTTAGCTCGGTAGGCCGGGGTTTGATGACGTCGCCTTTGTCGGCGGCAGTGCGAACTGACGGTTCTTTGTGCAAACCGTTGGGCATCGCAGCTTGTCAGAAGCTGACCCCCGTGGCGTCGTGTCTGAACGTTGATACTGCACACGCAACGGTTGCAATCGAGCAAGGGTCCTGAACGCGTTACGTCCCCATATAGGCAGATAACAATGATCAAAGTCAGCGTGATGTACCCCAACACCCCCGGCGCGAGGTTCGATCACGATTACTACCGCGACAAGCACCTACCGCTTCTCAAGGCCCGCATGGGCGATGCCTGCCTTTACTACACCATTGATAAGGCCATCTGCGGACGCACTTCTGACGAACCGGCGCCGTATGTCGCGATGTGTCACATTTTTAGCGATTCGTTGGAGGCCTTCCAAGCTGGCATTGCTCCGCATGCCGAGGAGATCGTTGCTGACATTGCCAACTACACCGACCTGATGCCCGTCCGGCAGATCAGCGAGGTAGTGGTCGGGCACTGACTGCGGCGTCGTTCACCACGGGCATCGCCATGACCCGGTTCCGCCCGCTGCCCTTGGCCAGATAAAGCTGGCTGTCGGCGTGCTGCATGAGGCCGTCCAGGTCGCTGGCTTGCGACGGGTAGTGCGCTACGCCGGTCGACATGGTCAGCTGCAGAGGTCCTGCACGCGTTTCCAGCGGTTGAGCCGCGAATTGCTGGCAGAGTTGCGTCCAGCTTTGCCAAGGCTTCTGTCGGCTGCGTGCGCGGCAACATCAGCAAAAACTCCTCGCCGCCGATACGGAATGCCGCATCGGTGTTGCGTAGCTCGCCTAACAGGAATGCCGCCACGCCCTTCGCTTGTCCTGCCGGTTTGATTACTCGAGTGAGGTAACCGGCTCTGAACTAACAGCGGCTGGATTCTTCCTACCTACTGAATCCTTTTGCAATGGAGCAATACGCGCCATATGGTTTTTCTCGTGTTGGGAATTGTGCTCTTTCTGATTACGGCGATGGATATCATCAAAACCACACTGTCGACGCGAGGCGGTGGGCCTATTACCAACGCGGTTTCCAGGATGGTATGGCGTTGCTTCTTCAACGTTGCGGGACGGCGAGGGGAGTCCCGACTGTTGGAATATGCCGGGCAGTGCGTGCTGCTGTTGGCGCTGCTCACCTGGATTGTCAGTCTATGGCTCAGTCTGTTTTTGATGCTCGCGTCGGATCCTGCCTCGGTGGTGAACGACACGACCAAGCTCGCCGCGGACCTCTGGGAAACCTTGTACTACGCCGGTTTTACACTTTCGACGCTGGGAGTTGGCGATTTCGCAGCGTCAAACGATGCCTGGCGAGTACTGACCAGTGCTGCAGCCTTCTGTGGACTGACCTTCATCACGGCTGCGATCACCTACATCGTTCCGGTACTGTCGGCTGTCAGCCTGCAAAACCAGCTCAGTCTGCTCATCAGCAGCATGGGCCGGACGCCACAGGAGATCCTCATCAACAGTTGGAACGGGTCTGACTTTTCGCGTTTCTATGACAATGCCAGCAACATCCGTCAGATGCTGGTTGAGCACACCCTCAATCATCAAGCCTATCCGGTGATTCGTTGCTTTCATAACAAACAGACGGAGAAAAACGTCATACCTGCCGTGGCGAGCTTGCACGAGGTATTGCAGTTGCTCGAAGGGGTTGCTGGAGAAGTGCCGCAAGATACGCTGAAGCACAAAATGCTCGTTTCAGCGTTGGACCATCATATCGAGGTGCAACGTTCCAACTACCTCGGCCGCGTGGATAGCCACGCCAATGCTCCGGTGATGGATCTAGCGTCACTCAGAGAAGCCGGAATACCTCTCAGGTCGAACGTGGACCAGTTGCTCAACGCAACTGAGCGGCGCCGTTTGTTGGGCGCTTTACTGGCCGCCGATGGCTGGGGATGGCATCACGTGTACCGCAGCTGTTGACGTCAGTGTGTTCGCCTAAAGCTCGACGTCTTTAGGACCCGGAGTCATAACACCGGATAAGCTCGAGCGCTGGCCGCCGGAACCTTGGTTGATCACGCTGAAGCTGCCATCTGTCTCCAGAACGACCGCTTCAACGTCATCGATTGCAGAAGATCCGCTGGATCGGATCGCCGCGCGAATTTCATCTTCCGTTACCCGAGCGGCGCGCATTGCGGTGTTCAGCATTTGACCTTGATACAGCAGCAGTGCTGGCTCGCCGGTGACGAGCTTGCGTACCCAACCGACTCTGACGCTGGACCAGGTGACCAGGTACTGCAAACCGATCAGAAGCGCTAAAGCCAAGGTGCCTTCGGCGAGTGATACCTTGCTGTTAAGCAGAATGGTGGCGAACGTGGAACCCAGAGCTACCGTGACAATTAGGTCGAAAGCGTTCATTTTCGATAGTGTGCGGCGACCGGAAATACGTAGCAGCACGATCAGGTTGATGTAAGCCAGGACGCCAATGACCAGGGTGCGGACCAGTGTCGACCAGCCGCTGAAGAACATACCTTCCACATCTATCTCCTTTGGAGTCTGCCCTTGGTAGACGCCAACCGAGGTAGATGGGTTGCACATTCAGTACGAGGAAGAGAGCATTCCTTCGTATCGACCAAGTGCGTTGTCAGCTGTCCAGCCTTTTGGCCGGGACGATCCGGTCTTGCAGAACGCGTTCGGCGTCGTCACCCAAGGCAAGGAATACTCTAAGTGCGGCGTAAGCATCGTTCGCCGCGTACAGCCGCTGCGCATCGGTTAGAGAACGGTTGCTCCAGTTCGAGGTAGATACGCTGCGCGATTTGCTCACTCGCATACCCAATACGGCTGCAACCGCGCCGCGTAGTCCGACCTGCCCCTTTTTGCCTTGGTAGCGCAGGGTAGTGCCCAGGTCGATGAAGTGCTGCATCTCGATACCCAGGCGGTTGCGCAAACGGCTGCGGTCGGTGCTCAGCCCGAAGCCCACCTTCAACACCCTATCTGACTGGAGCACTGCGCTGACGGCTTCCCTGCAGCCATCCGAGTCCACCTTGAACAGATAGGCTTTCTCGGGGCTGGCAAACTGAATCAAGTGCGGCCCCGTCGATAGTTCGCCCACCTTGAAGGTCGGTTTTGATTCGGTATCAAAGCCGACCTGCGGCCAACCGAGCAGTTCATCCTTGGCTTGGCTAAAGGCTTCGGCGGTTTCGGGCATGATGATCTGATCGAGATGAAGGCCATCGAAGCGGGGCAGGACGTCCAGTTCGACGACCTGCGGAATACGGATGAAGGGCATGAAGGGTTCCGGCAAGCGCTGACAAGAGCAGCGGGGTGCAGTGGCTTCGCTGATGCAGGCGAGACTAGCGCACAACGCGCCCAGACGCATGTTTGATGCGTATCCCTTACTTCTCCCAATCCATAGGGCAATCGATGCAGCGATCCATATTGGTACCTTGAAAGGTTGCATAGTGCCGGCGCACGCCAGTCAGGGTGGCCTCTGCGAGGTTGGCATCGTTGAACTTGCCTTCTTGCAGGTTCGCGTCAGTCAACGTTGCGCGTGCAAGATCGGCCTTGCTCAGCCAGGTCATTTCAAGGTTGGCGGCGGTTAGATCCGCGCCCTGCATTTTCGCCCCGCTCAAACGCGCAAACTCGAGATTTGCCGCGGTCAGGTCAGCCCCGTTGAACCGTGCGGCCTGAGCGAACAGGCCCCATCCCTGAATTGCCACCAGGTGGGCATTGGTGAGGTTCGCCACCCGCAGGTTGGTTTGTTGCAGGCTAGCGCGGGTGAGGGTCGCGCCGGTCAGGTCAGCCTTTTCAAGATTAGCCAGATCGAGATTCGCATGACGCAGGTTGGCACCGGCCAGATTGGCACCGGCCAGGTCCATCTTGCGCATGTCCTGATTGCTCAGGTCTGCATTACGTAGGTCGGCGTTGAGGCATCTGCTTTCTGGCTGGATGACGCAGCCATTGATGACTGTTGGCTGATCGTCGTCAGCGAGCAGCGACGTGCTGGCGAGCAATGCAAGGGGCAGCAAAAGAAGAATCGGGTTCATGGCAGCTCCGTATTCGAAGGGGAGAGGACAGCTGATGTGTGACGGCTCGATGAACCGGAGAGCGCCAACCCTTGCGGTTCAACCGAGCTGGCAACGCCAGCTGTCCAGCGCGGGAGACTGCGCCGCATCACGGCGCAGCCCAGGCTTAGCGTTTGGCGGTCTGCTTGTCCCAGCTCGGGATCCGGAACACCCAGAACGAGCCGCCTTGCGCAACAGGCTTGGTCAGCGCTGCCATGTCACCGCCCCACAGCGGTACGGCGCCGCCGTAGCCGACGGTCACACCGATGAATTGCTCACCGTCCTGCTCCCAGGTGATGGGCGGGGCGATGATTCCGCTGCCTGTCTGGAATTTCCAGAGCTCTTCGCCGGTTTTGGCGTTGAAGGCTTTCAGGTAACCATCACCGGTCCCGGTGAATACCAGGTTGCCCTTAGTGGCAAGCACGCCCGCCCAGAGCGGCAGCGGCTCCTTGTGTTCCCAGGCGACCTTGCCCGTTGTGGGATTCATGGCGCGAAGAATGCCGACGTGATCGTCGTACATGCGCTTGATGCGAAAGCCCTGCCCGAGGTAGGCATTACCCTTCTTGTAGCTGACTTCTTCGGTCCAGTAATCCTCTTTCCAGTGGTTGGCCGGCACGTAGAACAGTCCTGTGTCCTGGCTGTAGGCCATGGGATTCCAGTTTTTGCCGCCCAGAAAGGGGGGTGAAACCTCCACTGCTTTGCCATGCGCTTCGCCAGGCTCCGGCATGGGTGGGCGCTGGCCTTCGTTCTCGACTGGCCGACCGGTCTTCAGGTCGATGTGGCTGGCCCAGGTGATGTTATCGACGAAAGGAAAGGCGTTCTGCAGCTTGCCATCGTTGCGATCGACCACGTAGAAAAAGCCATTGCGATCGGCGTGAGCCGTGGCCTTGACGGTTTTTCCTTCCTTGTTTTTGTAATCGAACAGAATCAGCTCATTGTTGCCAGAGAAGTCCCAGGCGTCGTTGGGGGTGTGCTGATAGAACCATTTCACTTCGCCCGTCGAGGCGTCCACGCCGACCTGCCCTGAGGTATAGAGGCTGTCGTAGTTTTTCGGCTCGCCGCCATCAGCGGTACGCGCCCAACCGTTCCAGGGCGCCGGGTTGCCTGCGCCTACGATGATGGTGTTGGTTTGCGCATCGAAGCTCGCGCTCTGCCATGGGGCACCGCCGCCCTGGCTCCAGGCTTCTTTCTTGCCGGTGGGTGAATTGGGATCATCCGGCCAGGAAGGCGCTTTCACATCGCCTGTTGGTGTGCTGTCTTGTCCATTCAGCCGCCCCATATGCCCTTCGACGAAGGGGCGCATCCAGACCTCTTCACCGGTGTCCGGATCGCGGGCGAACAGCTTGCCGACAATGCCGAATTCGTCGCCCGAACTGCCGTGAATCAAAAGGACCTTGCCACTCTTCTGGTCTTTGACCAGAGTTGGTGCGCCGGTCATGGTGTAACCCGCGCCGTGGTCACCGAACTTCTTCTTCCAGACGACCTTGCCAGTGTCCTTGTTTAAGGCGACTACCTGGGCATCCAGCGTGCCGAAGTAGATCTTGTCGCCATAGATCGCCGCGCCTCGATTGACCACGTCACAGCAGGGGCGAATGTCCGCGGGCAGGCGGTGGGCGTAGCTCCAGAGACGTTTGCCGGTACGCGAATCGAGCGCGAACACGCGTGAGTACGAACCGGTCACGTAGATGACCCCATCGTGCACGATCGCCTGGGACTCCTGTCCTCGCTGCTTTTCATCACCGAACGAAAACGACCAGGCCGGCGTTAGCTTGAACACGTTTTCGTCATTTACCTGCTGCAGCGGGCTCCAGCGCTGGGCGTTGGTGCCCAGGCCGTACTGCAACACGTTTTCGGTCGAGAGGTGGTCGTTGGCAATGTCGTCCCAGGTGACGTTCTTGGCAGCTGCCAAGCCGCTGAGTGAGAGACCGCCAATCAGAACGGCGATGACGAGGGGGCGTTTGCTGCCCAGGTGGGCTGTAGTTGTCATGGTTGGTTTCCCTTGGTCGATTCGGACGAGGCCAGTTGCTGTGCTCGCTACACGGGTTGTGCGAGAGGCTGGTCAGGCGATTCGATTATTGGGATGGGATCGCGACGGCTGATACGGAAAAGCTCCCGCTGATTCAGGGAAAACTTCCCAATCCGCCTGTGATTTCGGTCTGCTACCTGGGTGCTGCGCCGATGGCGCATGAGGCCCTACTACCAAGGGAGGAGACGCCGACAACCAAAGCAGGATTCTGCCACCTGATCGCAATGCCCAAGATGACCACCATGCGCTCCAACTGGGGCTGCCTTGCTCAGGTATTCGATAACAACGGTGGTAGTCATGAACAATAAAACTGAACTGCGCGCACTCTTTGCTGCTGGTCTGCTCGGCTTCGCTGGCTTTGCCTTCGCCCATGGCGATGTCACGCCGCAAAAGGTGGAAACCAAGGGGCTGACGCCGTTGGGAGAAGAGTGGCTCGATGAAAATCCGTACCGCGCGCCCAGCGATGACTATGACAAGGCTGTTGAAATCGGTTCTTCGGCGTACAACCAGAACTGCGCGCGCTGCCATGGCCTTGAGGCAATCTCTGGCGGCATCGCACCGGATCTGCGTGACCTGGAAGCCAGCTATGACGGTGACGAGTGGTTCAAGGAGCGCGTGATCAACGGTGCCGTTCGCGATGGCGCCGTCTACATGCCCCGCATGGCCGATTACCTCAGCCAGGAAGCACTTTGGGCCATCCGTACGTACGTCGAAAGCGAAGCTGCCAAGCGGTGATCACCATGCGCCAGTTGCTTGCGGGGCTCTGCTTGTGGATGGCCTGTGCGCTGGTACAGGCGGAGGTCGTCAAGGTGCGCGCATTCGATGACATCATCGATTCGGGCGTGCTCAAGGTGGCGATGTACGAGAACTTTCCGCCGTACAGCTTCATGGCCGATGGCAAGCCGCGTGGGGTCGACTTCGAGCTCGCGCAAAAACTGGCGTCCAGACTCGGGTTAGAGATCGAAGTGTTATGGGTAACGCCAGACGAGACGCTGGATGACGACCTGCGCAACTTCATCTGGAAAGGGCATTACCTGCGGCCGAACGTTCTGGCCGACGTGATGATGCGTGTGCCCTACGACCGTGAGTTTTCCTACAAGCAGAACGAGTTGGGCGAGCTGATAAACGAGCTGGTGGTCATGTTTGGCCCGTACCAGCGTGAGCGCTGGCAGTCGGCTTATGACGATCGTCGCCTCGAAGCGCTCCCCAGTGTCGCAGTGTTCCGTTACCACCCGGTCGGGGTGGAAGTGGAAAGCGTCCCCTCGTTCTATTTGTCATCAGTATTCAACGGCAGCATCGCCAAGATGCTGCATCACTACCCGACGGCTCAGGCCGCATTCGCAGCGATGCAGGCCGGGGAAGTTGACGCGACCATGGCCATGCGCGGCGAGATCGACTGGATGCTGGGGCAAGCCAAGGACAGTCATCTCAAACCTGCAGAAAACGCCTATCCGAACATGGGCAAGCAGGTATGGGAGCTGGGCATGGCCGTGCATGAATCCAATCGGCAATTGGCCTATGCGCTCGAGGGTGAGTTGGAAGGCTTGATGAAAGACGGTGCAGTTGAGGCAATCTATGCCGATTACGGGCTGCGCTATGAGTTGCCCGAGCTGTATCAGGTGCAGCTGGGCGAGAACTGATCAGCGCTCTATCCGGCTGCCGATGCCTGCGGGGTCTGTTTGTTGGCGCCGGACGGAGTTCGTGTGTCCTGATCCGTCCGACCGCCAATTTAGTCCGCTGGCCCGGCATGACCGCAGGCCTGCATCCGTGGATGCCGGAAAAACCACACAGCCAGCGGCGTAGCGAGTGCAACCACCACCCAGCCCAGCAAACTGATCGCAACGGGCAGTCCATAGTGGTCGGCGATCCAGCCGACGCCGAGCAGCGGCACGATGCTGCCAACGTAGCCGCACACCAGGTAGGTCGAAATCAGCCCCGAGCGCTCGCCCAGGCTGGCAATACGGTTGACCATGCTGATGCCGGCCAACAGGCACATGCCATGGCCGGTGGCAGCCGCGCAGACGCCGATGATGAATACCAGCGAAGACCCAGCCGTGAAGTTGAGCACGAGCATCGCGTTGCTCAATACCACCGACAACAGGCCGAGCAGCCCGCACCAGCGCAGGCTCATCCTCGCGCAGGCCAGTTGCATCAGGGCTGAAGCCAGCAGGATGACGCCGATGGAGGTGCCGCTCACCACCGGGCCATGCCAGGGCAGCATCTTTTCGAGAAACAGCGGGGCCATCGATGCATAGATGCCGAATACGCCAAAGGCGAAAAAAGGGCAGGCACAGGTCAGCAGGAACGCCAGCGAGTCATGGCGCGCTGCCCAGGTCAGTCGCGGAATGAAGGTGCGCAAACCCAGCGGCGCGGCTGCGCTGAGCTCCGGATGCGGTTTGAGCTGCACCCGCAGCAACGCGTAGATAGCCAGCACGCCCAGAATCAGCGTCGGGATATAGGTGGTTATCAGCGGCTGCGCAAACCATTGGCCAGTAACGCCGCCGGTAAGCGGGCCGAGGCCGAAGCCAAAGGCGAGCAGGAAACTGGTGATCATCGAAATCCGCTGGGACGCGCCGTCACGGGAAATCTGCACCAGGCCCACCGACGCGCTGGTCACGATCAGGCTGGAAGAAAGGCCGACTGCGAAGCGGCCGATATTGAGGCTCGGCAGATTCCACGCCAGCATCGTCACCAGCGTCCCGCCCCAGCCGAGCAGCAAACCACTGAGCATGACCTTGCGAAAACCCAAGGTATCGGACAGTCGGCCCATGAACAGGAGCCCGAAAAGCGCACCTGCCATGTACACGACATAGATCAGTGAGATATCGCTGGTGCGAAGCTGCCACGCCTGCTGATACAGCGGATACAGCGGTGAGATGAGTGCCGTGCCCATGACACCGACGCACATGGCGAAGCACACCCAGGGAAATGGGGACCAGGTTTGTTTCATTGATAAAGCCCGATTTGACGTGAGAATGGCGTCTTTCCAGCGCGGCCCGCATGGAGACATGAACGCTCCGATCACTAGGCGCCTACTGTATCGACTCGAAGTGAAGTCCGGGCACTCATTCGCTCGGTGATTAACGACCCATGAGCCCGCGTTTCAGTCTGTGACCTTCCTTGCGCAACGCGGTGCCTAGCGTAAGGTCAACTCGTCACCGCGCTCCTCCTGCCAATCATCGAGGCTTGGGGCTGCCGCTTCACCATCCATGCGGTGGATGATGGTGAAATAATCCTGCTTGAACCTGTCCTGCATGATCTCCTCACGCGATCGGACCCGCACGGCGTAGATGCTCTGGACATTCTGATGATCGAAGCTGCGCCAGTACTGTTCATCCTTGAGCAGGCTGTAGCGATGGTCTTCAAGCGTCTTGATGACTTTCTCACTGTGCAAGCTGCCTGCACGCTGTACGGCCGCAGCCCATTGCCGAACGATGGCGTAGGCGGATGCGGCTGTACTGTCGGGGTAGCGCTGATGCTGGGCGATATAGGCATCGACGAAGGCCTGCCCCTGTTCGCTTTTGACCAGGGCCGGGACGCGCCAGGTCCAGGCTGCCGTGCCAATGACGTGCTCCATGACCTGCGGGCCCGCCTGTTCAACGATGCTGCCGGTCAGGTTGGGGACGATGATCTGCATCCGCTGGTCGAGCTTGAGGTCATGCGCCAGACGCATGGTCTGCACCAGATCCTGGCCGAGCAGGATGACGACCAATACATCGGCGTCACTGGCCGCGGCCTTCTTCAGCGCGGCGCGATATTCCTCATGATGCGCCCCCCTGGCACTGATCCGCGAGAAGCCGTGGCGAGCTCGGTCCCGGCTGCGGGTGGCTTCGCGCAATGCCTGTTCCATGCTGTGGCCCCAGGTGTCGTCGAGGCTGACGTAGTGGTAGCGACGGTTCGGCAGATGCCAGCTCAAGTACTCGCCTAGCACGCGTGCACTCATCAAGGCGCTGTTGGTTTCGCGAAACAGGTAACGCTGCCCATCGTGTCCGGTGATCGCGTTGGCATACCCCAGCGTGGGGAAAAACAGCATGCCCAGCTCGCGGGCGCGCTGGCCGGCAGCCACGGCTTCCTCGCTGGTAGCGCCGCCAAACGCCATCGCGGCGCCTTGGGCGGCGAATTTGTCGATGTTGGCCCGCGCCTTTTCTTCACGGGCGGCCGAGTTGCGGCTGATCAGCTCGAGCGGCCTGCCCAGCACACCGCCCTGTCGGTTGATGGTCTCGATGGCGAGGAGGGCGCCGCGGCGCAGCTCAAGCCCTTCACTCTTGTAGTTGCCGGTGCTTGGGTAATTCAAGCCCAGACGAATTGGCTGGGCGGCGTTGGCGGTGGCAGCCCATGCCAACAGGATGCTGCAGATGATGAGGCGATGCATGGCTCGTGTCCTTGTGAGCGGAGGGGCATCCGTTGTAAGCCTCAAAGGCGGCGTGAGGAATTGTCTTTTCGGGCACACCGGCTTCAACTTCGGTGCCGGTGTGGTCGCCCGGATTGGCCAGCAGGATGCAAGGATGACGGGGCTTGCGCGGAGTATTGCTACCAAGGGAGGAGGAAAATCGGTACTGCGTGTAATTGTTGCAGGAGCGGCCAGAACCAAGAATCGCCACTAGACCGGGAAAACTTCCCGGCGACGATAACAATGAACCCGTAGAGGTAGCCGCAATGAAGCACACCGGTCTTCGCAAGCCCTTCGCCCTGACAGCGCTTTGCGCCGCCATGGCCGTGTCCAGCGTGTCGGCATGGGCAGTCACCGATCAGGAAATTCTCGATGACGCCAAGTCCACAGATCAGATCGTTACCAACGGCCTGGGGCTGCAAGGCCAGCGCTACAGCACCCTGGATAGCCTGAACACTGAGAACGTCGCTCAGCTGCGCCCGGTCTGGGGCTTTTCCCTGGGCGGCGAAAAGCAACGTGGCCAGGAAGCGCAGCCACTGATCAAAGACGGCGTGATGTACCTCACCGGCTCCTACTCGCGCGTGTTTGCGGTCGATGCCCGCACCGGCAAGGAACTGTGGCAGTACGACGCTCGCCTGCCGGACGGCATCATGCCTTGCTGTGACGTGATCAACCGGGGCGTCGCCCTGTATGACGACCTGGTGATCTTCGGCACGCTGGACGCCAAGCTGGTCGCGCTGAACAAGGACACCGGCAAGGTCGTCTGGAAAAAGACCGTGGCCGACTACAAGGCCGGCTACTCCATCTCCGCCGCGCCGATGGTGGTAAAAGGCAAACTGATCACTGGCCTGGCCGGCGGTGAGTTCGGTGTTGTAGGCATGATTCAGGCGTTCGATCCCAAGAATGGCGAACTGCTGTGGACCCGTCCGACCGTCGAAGGTCATATGGGCTACGTGATGAAGGACGGCAAAAAGGTCGAGAATGGCATTTCGGGCGGCGAAGCCGGCAAGACCTGGCCAGGCGACCTGTGGAAGACCGGCGGTGCAGCGCCTTGGCTGGGAGGCTACTACGATGCCGACACCGACTCGCTGCTGTTCGGCACGGGTAACCCGTCGCCTTGGAACTCGCACCTGCGCCCCGGTGACAACCTCTATTCCTCATCGCGCCTGGCGCTCGACCCCGATGACGGCTCGATCAAATGGCATTTCCAGTCCACGCCACATGACGGCTGGGACTATGACGGCGTGAACGAGCTGATCTCCTTCGATTACCAGGAAAACGGCAAGACCGTCAAAGCAGCCGGTACCGCGGACCGCAACGGCTTCTTCTACGTACTGGATCGCACCAACGGCAAGTTCATCCGCGGCTTCCCGTTCGTGGACAAGATCACCTGGGCCAAGGGTCTGGACAAGGATGGCCGTCCGATCTACGACGACGCCAACCGTCCCGGCGCGCCGGGAGACGCTGACAAGGGCAAGTCCGTTACCGTGGCGCCATCGTTCCTCGGCGGCAAGAACTGGATGCCGATGGCGTACAGCCAGGACACTGGCTTGTTCTATGTGCCGTCCAACGAGTGGGCGATGGACATCTGGAACGAAGGCGTCGCTTACAAAAAGGGCGCGGCCTATCTGGGTGCCGGCTTCACCATCCATCCGCTGAACGAGGACTACATTGGCGTACTGCGCGCCATTGATCCGAAATCTGGCAAGGAAGTCTGGCGTTACGAGAACTACGCACCGCTATGGGGTGGTGTTCTCGCCACCAAGGGTAATCTGGTGTTCACCGGCAACCCGGAAGGCTTCCTGATGGCGTTCAATGCCAAGACCGGTGAGAAGGTTTACGAGTTCAACACCGGCTCCGGCGTGATCGGCTCTCCGGTCACCTGGGAAATGGACGGAGAACAGTACGTATCGGTGCTTTCCGGCTGGGGTGGTGCAGTCCCACTGTGGGGCGGCGAGGTTGCCAAGCGCGTCAAGGACTTCAACCAGGGCGGCATGGTCTGGACCTTCAAACTGCCGAAGGAACAGGTCGTAGCCAAGCGTTGATCTGAGACTCCAAACGAAGGGCCGGCTGCTATAGCCGGCCCTTTGCGTTTACGGAGCCATCGCCTGACTACAAGGCTGATACTGGAGCATCGGCCGGCCATTTGAGGGCATGCGCCTTCAACTGCACAGGCACGGCACGCTGTCGTTATGTATCGAGCGACGACCGATAGCGCTTCATTCCCGCAAGGCTCGCAGCAAGTGGCGGGCCAGCCAGGGGCCTTGATGAAGCAATGCCGCATGGACCTGTACCAGTTGCGCGCCGGCGTTCAGGCGCGCCTGAAGATCGGCGGCGCTCTGAATTCCTCCAACCGACATCAGCGTAAGTCCCTCACCGCAGAAGTTGTGCAGATGCTCGATCTGCTCGCAGGCCTGCGCCTGTTGACGCTGGTCTTGCCAGTCGCGGTAGCGCTGACGGGTTGCAGGCGGTCCGGGATCATGAGCGGCGAGCAGACCATCAAAGCCTAGTTCCAGCAGCAGGCCTGCGAGCGAAAACGGAATTTGCGCTGGCAGGCAGCGTAGCTTGGCAACCAACGGAACCCGGCGGCCCCCCACTTGGTTCAGTTGCTGCTGTTGATGGCGAAGCGCGGTGAGCAATTGGAGCAAGCGCGCGTTCTGTCGTAACAGCGATGCACTGGCCGGCCCGATCAGGTTAAGCACCAGGTAGTCGGCATGCGGCCAGGCGTTACACAGCATGGCGCACGCTTCGGCCGTTGATTGCGTTGCGTCCAAGGTCAGGTTGATGCCAAGACGCGCGTCACCGTGGCGTGCAGGCGCCAGGCTGGCAACCTGATCGAAGGCCAGGCTGCCGATTTCATTGAAGCCGAAACCCAATGCAGCAACCCGACGACCGAGCCGGCCGTTGCGGTCGAAGCCGGCGGCGATGCCCAATGGCGAGGGGAAGTGCAGGCCCATCGCCGTTACCGGGCGGTTGATCGCACGGCTGGGCATGTGGCACGCGATATCGACGAGACCCAGTGCGAGTCGCTGTGCCAAGCGCTTGCGCAGGACGTCAAAGTCGATGTTTTCAGCCATGGATGCGTTCGAACCGGGTCATGAAGTCCACCAGTCGATCCACGCCTGCCAGCGGCATGGCGTTGTACAAACTGGCGCGAATGCCGCCTACGGCAGCGTGCCCAGCCAGATGATGCAGGCCGCCACGCTCGGCTTCGGTAAGAAACGCCGATAACAGGTGAGGATCGCGGAGCTCGAAACAGACGTTCACCTTCGAGCGATCCGCGACGGGCTGCTGGCAGCGATATAGGCCGCTGTGATCAATGCAGGCGTATAGGCGCCGGCTTTTTCGCTCCGTCGCTGCCGCCATCGCGGCGAGGCCGCCCTGATGCTTGATCCAGCGCAGCATCAGGTTGGCGACGTACAGGGCGAAGGTCGGCGGAGTATTGAAGCGGCTCTGTTGCTCGGCCTGTACCGCATAACTCAACGCCGAGGGCAGCGAAGGCCGCGGCGGTTGCAGTAGGTCGTCGCGCACGATCAGCAGGCACAGCCCGGCGACACCAAGATTTTTCTGCGCGCTGGCATAGATCAGGCCGAAGCGTTCGACCGGGATCGACCGGGTAAGGAAATCCGACGTCATGTCGGCAACCAGTGGCACCGACAGCTCCGGGAAGTGCGGTAGTTGCAGGCCGTTACCGGTTTCGTTACTGGTGATATGGCAGTAGCCGGCGTTCGGGTCGCACTGCCAATCTTCGGTTGCCGGTAGCGTGGTGAAATTCTGTGTCGAGCCACTGGCGATGACACTGACAAGGGCGTGTCGACGGGCCTCGACGATCGCCTTACGCGCCCAGTGACCACTTTCCAGATAGTCGGCGCTCTGCCCGGGCCGCAGCAGGTTGAGCGGCACAAGGCCGAACTGCGCTGAGGCACCACCCTGCACAAACAGCACCCGGTAGTTTTGCGGAATCGACAGCAGCGTGCGCAAATCCTGTTCGGTCTCGGCCATCAGCTGCTTGAATGCGGAGCTGGTGAACGGCTGCTCAAGGATCGAGAAGCCACTGCGATTCCAGTCCGGCAGTTCGTCGTGGATCTGCGCCAATACCGCGCTCGGCAGCATCGCCGGGCCAGCGGCAAAACTGTAGCGCTCAGACTCAGAAGAGATGCAGGCCATGACCACTGCTTGCCATCAAAAACAGGAGGGGAAAGGACAGGATGGTATTGCTGCGTGAGGAGAGAAAGGTGATCCGCGAGCAGCGTACCCGCTCCTCCAATGTCGCAGGTATGAAGCCGAGCAGCTTCTTCTGATGCGGCCAGAGCACCAACCAGAGGTTGAGCAGCATCAGCGTGCCAATCCAGGCGCCTAGGCCGATCACCGCCAGCGGCCCCTGCAATAGCAGCGCATCGGCCAGCCAGCCGCGCTGCCACAGCATGAACATGCCAGACACCCAGACCACGACCGAGGCGTAGCGGAAGATGCCATGCTCACGCTTCATCCGCGCTTCAAGGTCGCGATTGAGCGTGGCGGCGTCGATGCCGTTCTGCAGCGGCACGAAGCGCGGGTTCTGGATGAAATTGGCGTAGTTGTGGCCGACCCAGACCAGCGCGAACAGCAGATGCGCATAGCGAGCCAGCACATCGAGCACAGGCAGTTGCATCGGCGCCTCCTAGATCAGCACGCGCAGCAGCAGGTAGCAGCCGAGTGTCAGCGCGAGCCCTGCGCTAACGGTGCCACCAAACGAGTCATGGGGTAGTTTCAAGGTCCACCCCCTGGCTGGCCTGACGAGCGATCAGCGTGCCTTGCGGGCGGGTGGCATCCTGCGCCAACTCCACGGCCTGGCGAATCAGCTGGTGATGGGGTGATTTGCTGCACGCCGGGTCAGTGTTTGCACCGTTGCCGGTCAGCAGCAGCGCCTGGCAGCGACAGCCGCCGAAATCCTTTTCTTTTTCGTCACAGCTGCGGCAAGGCTCGGGCATCCAGGCATCGCCGCGGTAGAGGTTGAATACCGGCGAGTCGTGCCAGATCTGCTCCAGCCGTTGCTGACGCACGTTGGGAAAGGCGAGGTCCTTGAAGTTGGCCGCCTGCGAGCAGGGCAGCACGTTGCCGTTCGGCGCGATGGTGACGTGTATGGCGCCCCAGCCATTCATGCACGCCTTGGGCCTGCCTTCGAAATAATCGGGGATGACAAAGAAGATGGTCAGGCGGTCACCGAAACGCTTGCGTGCCGCTTGCACCTCGCTTTCGGCTTTCTGCAATTCTGCATGGGTCGGCATCAGTGCATCGCGGTTGAGCAGCGCCCAGTTGTAGTACTGCACGTTCGCCAGTTCGAGGTACTCGACCCCCAGCTCGACGGCGAATTCGATGATGTCCGGGATTTGACTGATGTTCTGACGGGTAATAGGAACGTTGAGCACCATGGGAAACTCCATGGACTTGATCAAGCGCGCCATCTTTATCTTGCGCTCCCACGCATCGACGCCAGCCAGCTGACGTGCCACATCACGGTCGGTCGACTGAAAGCCGAGCTGGATGTGGCGCAGCCCTGCATCTTTCAGAGCGCGCAGCCGCGCTTCGGTCAGCCCGATGCCAGAGGTGATCAGATTGGTGTAGTAGCCCATGCCATCGGCCTCGGCGACCAACGTCTCGAGGTCCTTGCGCAGCGTCGGCTCGCCGCCGGAAAAGCCGATCTGCATCGCACCCATGGCGCGGGCCTGGGCCATCACGTCGATCCATTCGGCGGTGCTCAACTCATCCTGGCGGTACTCAGCAAAGTTGCGCGGGTTGCTGCAGAACACGCACTGCAACGGGCACTGGTAGGTCAGCTCCAGTAGCAACCAGACGGGGTTACCGTTGCCATCAAGCCTTAGCGCGGATCCAGCCTTTGCCATGGGATACCTCCAGGAAATTCAGGACGCCATTGCGGATCGCGTCGATATCGGATGCGTTGTAGCTATGGGCAAGCTGCTTGATCAGCTCAGCGACGTTGGTCTTGCCGTCGCAGCGCTTCAATATTTCTCCGCCGGTGGCGTTCAGTTTGACGATGCCCTCGGGATAGAGCAGTACGTGCGCCTGCTGCGACTCTTCCCAGCGAAACAGGAAAGGCGGGCGGATCTCGTAGCAGCTGAGGGACGAAATGTTTGTTGTTGTCATGTCCTTTATCCTCGCTCGACCGGCGTGAAGGCGGTTGCAATCACGCCGGTCGGGGCTTAGCGCACGTAGACGTACGCGGTGACTTCAAAGCCCAGACGCAGGTCGCAGAAGTCCGGATCGATCCACTGCATGGCATATCTCCTCAGGCAGATGTTTTTCTGGAAAACCAATGTTGCGCCTCGAAGCTAAGGCCCTTTGAGCGGTCGACTAATACGACTTTGGGATCGGTTTTACGGGCAGTTGGTCGCGCTTTTCGGGCGCGCTAAAAATAGTTGCCAGGCGGCTGACTGCCCTTGCGAATGGTCAATTTCGTTGGGTCTGGAGTGGCCTAATCTGGCAGCTTTTTTTCCGGCAAATGGCCCGCTTTTTTTACGCACCAGGATGCATGGCTGCTGTGCACGCACTGTGGCTTCTACTACCAAATGAGGAACGCATCTGTTCCTTGGGGGCATTCCGGCCAAGCGGCTGGACTGCCTAAGATCGCTCCATGTCCTGTCCATGTCCGGTCAGGCTCGACAAGCAGAAAAACTAGAGAGGCCGCTCATGATCTACGCCCAACCCGGTACAGAAGGCTCCGTCATCTCGTTCAAGCCACGCTATGGCAACTACATCGGCGGTGAATTCGTTCCGCCGGTCAAGGGCGAGTATTTCGTCAACACCTCGCCGGTTAACGGTGAAGTCATCGCCGAGTTCCCGCGCTCCGGTGCCGAGGATGTGGAAAAGGCGCTGGACGCTGCACATGCCGCCGCTGACGCCTGGGGCAAAACCTCGGTGCAGGACCGCGCACTGGTGTTGCTCAAAATCGCAGACCGTATTGAAGCCAACCTGGAAAAACTGGCCATCGCCGAAACCTGGGACAACGGCAAGGCCGTGCGTGAAACCTTGAACGCCGACGTGCCGCTGGCAGCCGATCATTTCCGCTACTTCGCCGGTTGCATCCGCGCGCAGGAAGGCAGCGCTGCCGAGATCAACGAGCACACCGCGGCCTACCATTTCCACGAGCCGCTGGGCGTGGTTGGGCAGATCATTCCCTGGAACTTCCCGCTGCTGATGGCCGCCTGGAAGCTGGCGCCGGCGCTGGCCGCCGGCAACTGCGTGGTTTTGAAGCCCGCCGAGCAGACGCCGCTGTCGATCATGGTGTTCGCTGAACTGGTCGGTGACCTGCTGCCGGCCGGCGTGCTGAACATCGTTCAGGGCTTCGGCAAGGAAGCGGGGCAGGCGCTGGCCACCAATACCCGTATCGCCAAGATCGCCTTCACCGGTTCCACCCCGGTTGGTTCGCACATCATGCGTTGTGCCGCCGAAAACATCATCCCGAGCACCGTTGAACTGGGCGGCAAGAGCCCGAACATCTTCTTCGAAGACATCATGAACGCCGAGCCGGCATTCATCGAAAAGGCCGCCGAAGGTCTGGTGCTGGCATTCTTCAACCAGGGCGAAGTCTGCACCTGCCCGTCGCGCGCCCTGATTCAGGAATCGATCTTCGAACCCTTCATGGAAGTGGTGATGAAGAAAATCAAGGCGATCAAGCGTGGCGACCCGCTGGATACCGAAACCATGGTCGGCGCTCAAGCTTCCGAGCAGCAATACGACAAGATCCTGTCGTACATGGAAATCGCCCAGCAGGAAGGCGCGCAGATCCTCACCGGCGGTGCCGCCGAGAAACTCGAAGGAGGTCTGGCGACCGGTTATTACGTGCAGCCGACCCTGATCAAGGGCCACAACAAGATGCGCGTGTTTCAGGAAGAGATCTTCGGGCCGGTGGTCGGCGTGGCGACCTTCAAGGACGAGGCAGAAGCCCTGGCGATTGCCAATGACACCGAGTTCGGCCTGGGCGCTGGCGTCTGGACCCGCGACATCAACCGCGCCTACCGCATGGGCCGTGGCATCAAGGCCGGTCGCGTCTGGACCAACTGCTACCACCTGTACCCCGCGCACGCTGCGTTCGGCGGCTACAAGAAGTCCGGTGTCGGTCGTGAAACCCACAAGATGATGCTCGATCACTACCAGCAGACCAAGAACCTGCTGATCAGCTACGACGTCAACCCACTGGGCTTCTTCTAAGCCCGGAGCTGTTACTCGGAGGACCCGGCGCGTTCGCTCCAGCGCGCCGGTTGACTTGCTCGCACGCTTCAAGTGCGGGGACCACTGACCGGCCGGGCGCGGCCGGTGGTCCATCAACGCAACGCGGCCGCAAGGCCGCGTTTTTTTATGCCCTCGCCAAGTCGCCGAACGCGTATAGCGAACTCCAGTGCCCGTTGCGCCTCAGATTCAGCATGACCCGCGTCTCATGAGGACTTGCTGATGCCCCAATTGCTCGAACCCGCCCAACTGAATCAGCTGCGCCTGCGCAACCGCGCCGTACTGGCTCCGATGACTCGCGTCAGCGCCGAACCGGAGGGGCAACCCAACGAATTGATGCGTGACTACTACCAGGCCTTTGCCGAGGGCGGCTTCGGCCTGTTGATTACCGAAGGCACCTATACGGATACCGCTTACAGCCAGGGTTACCTGAACCAGCCGGGCCTGGCCACCGAAGCACAACGTGACTGCTGGAAGCCGATTGTCAGTGCGGTCCATCAGGCAGGTGCGGCAATCATCGCCCAGCTGATGCACGGCGGCGGACAGACTCAGGGCAACATCCATCACGCCCGTCACGTCGCCCCATCCGCAGTTCAGCCTGGCGGGCGGCAGCTCAGCTTCTACGGTGGCGAAGGCCCTTACGCGACGCCGGCGGAGATGACCGAGGCAGAAATCCAGGAAGCGATTGCCGGCTTCGTCCAGGCAGCAAAACATGCACGCGACGCCGGTTTCGATGGCGTGGAGTTGCACGGCGCCAACGGCTATCTGTTGCATGAGTTCATGACAGCCGAGTTCAATCAGCGCACCGATCGCTGGGGTGGAGACTACAAGGAGAGACTGGCCTTGCCGCTGGAAATCATCCGCGCGGTACGTGAAGCGGTCGGGCCGGACTTTGTCGTGGGTATGCGGCTGTCACAAGGCATGGTCACTGACAGCCGGCTCAAATGGGACGGCGGACTTGAGGCCGCGCGCTATCGTATCGCCACGCTAGCCGCCGCGGGGCTCGACTATATCCACGTGACAGAAACCGACATCAGCGCCCCGGCATTCGAGGAGGGCGAGAGCCTGGCGGCGATCGCTAAAGGCGCCGTCGAAATTCCGATCATTGGCAATGGTGCCATCGGCACCGGTGATCAGGCCCAGCAACTGCTCGACGCCGGCGTGCTGGACTTCGTGGCGATAGGCAAGGCGGCGCTGGCCAATCATGACTGGCCGCTGCGTGTACAGGAACAGGTCCCGCTGACGGCGTTCGACTTCGATATGTTCTCGCCGATGGCGACAATCACCAATGAACTGGCCTGGCGCGGCACCCACGGCCGCTCTGCTGTGCGCCGCTGAGCAGGCAGGTTATCGCGCGTTACGAAAACGGAGGCAGACGAGGCACTACCAATGCAGAGCGCTGTCTCCTTCCAAAGTACCATTCCGCTTTTGACGGATCAGGGTGCTTAATGAGTTGCCGGAATACTTCCGTCATCACAAAAAGAGGAACCAGCCATGTGGACTAAACCTGCTTTTACCGACCTGCGCATTGGTTTCGAAGTCACCATGTACTTCGCCAATCGCTGATTGAACTGCCCCGGCCCCGGTCGGGGCTCCGTTTTTTTGGGAGCTGCCCATGTTCATCCAGATTTTAGGTTCTGCTGCTGGCGGCGGCTTTCCTCAGTGGAACTGTAATTGTGCTAACTGCGCCGGGCTGCGCAACGGCAGCTTGCGCGCCAAGGCTCGCACTCAATCGTCGATAGCTATCAGTGACAACGGCGAGGACTGGATACTGTGCAACGCCTCGCCTGATATTCGCGCGCAGCTTGAATCCTTCCCTAAGCTGCAGCCGGCACGCGGGCCACGAGACACCGCGATTGGCGCCATCATTCTGCTGGACAGCCAGATCGACCACACCACCGGCCTGCTGACACTGCGCGAAGGTTGCCCGCACCAGGTCTGGTGCACGGAGATGGTCCACCAGGACCTCACCACCGGTTTCCCGCTGTTCAACATGCTTGAGCACTGGAATGGCGGACTGCGCTGGAATCCCATCGCGCTGGACGGCAGCTTCCGCATTCCTACCTGTCCGACGCTGGAAATCACACCAATCCCGCTGCGCAGTTCCGCGCCGCCCTATTCGCCGCACCGCAACGATCCGCATCCTGGCGACAACATCGGCCTGCTGATCGTGGACCAGAACACCGGCGGTAAGCTGTTCTACGCGCCGGGCCTCGGCAAGGTCAGCCCCGAACTATTGGAGCTCATGCGCAGCGCCGATTGCCTGCTCGTCGACGGCACTCTGTGGCGCGACGACGAAATGCGGATCCGCGAGGTCGGCACCAAGCTGGGCAGCGAGATGGGCCACCTTCAGCAGAGCGGTCCGGGGGGCATGATTGAGGTGCTCGACAGCATGCCCGCCGCGCGCAAGATTCTCATCCACATCAACAACACCAATCCAATCTTGGACGAGGACTCCGCTGAACGCGCTGTGCTCGACGAGCATGGGATCGAGGTTTCGTTCGATGGCATGAGCATCGAGCTGTAGCCTGCCTCCGCCCGCGATCACCAGAGAACTCAGTGGCTGAAGGTGCTAACCCGTGCCTGAAGGAACAGCCCGCACAACCTGTAAGGAAGTTTTTATGACCCTGCCAGCCATGACTCCGTCCGAGTTCGAAGCGGCGCTACGCGCCAAGGGCGACTACTACCACATCCATCATCCGTTCCACCGCGCCATGTACGAAGGCCGCTCGACCCGCGAGCAGATTCAGGGCTGGGTCGCCAATCGCTTCTACTATCAGGTCTGCATTCCGGTGAAGGATGCGGCGATCATGGCTAACTGTCCGGATCGCGAAACTCGCCGCGAATGGGTCCAGCGCATCATTGATCACGATGGGCAACCAGGCGAGGAGGGTGGCATCGAAGCCTGGCTGCGCTTGGCCGAATCCGTGGGGCTGGATCGCGAACAGGTACTGTCGCAGGAGTTGGTCCTGCCTGGCGTGCGCTTCGCCGTCGACGCCTATGTCAATTTCGCCCGCCGTGCCGTCTGGCAGGAGGCTGCCAGCAGTTCACTCACCGAGCTGTTCGCCCCGACCATTCACCAATCCCGTCTGGACGCGTGGCCACAGCACTACAGCTGGATCGATGCGTCCGGTTACGACTACTTCCGCAAACGCTTGAAGGAAGCGCGCCGCGACGTCGAGCATGGCTTGCGCATCACGCTCGAGCACTACAAGACGCGAGAAGCCCAGGAGCGCATGCTGAATATTCTTCAGTTCAAACTGGACGTCCTCTGGAGCATGCTGGATGCCATGAGCATGGCTTATGAGCTGGACCGCCCGCCGTACCATACGGTGACGCGTGAGCGCGTCTGGCATAAGGGCATCAGCTTCTAGCCGGTTGACTGAACGGCCTGATGAGCCCCGGGGGGCAGCCCACCGCCCCATACCGATGACGTATTACTGGCGAGACAGAGGACCATGAGCGATATCCAACTGACCCAGATACCAGTCTTTCGCCGCGGTTTCCGCTTTCAATGGGAGCCCGTGCAAAACTGTCACGTGCTGCTCTATCCCGAAGGCATGATCAAGCTGAATGAGAGCGCATCAGCGGTTCTGGGCGAGGTCGATGGCACTCGGAGCGTGGGCGCCATTGTGTCTGATCTGCAGAGCCGCTTTCCCGATGCCGAGGGCATCGAGGAAGACATCGTCGCATTCCTGGAGGTAGCCGTTGAACGGTTCTGGATCGAGCTTCGCTAAGCCGGGCTTCGAGCCCGGTCCGCCGCTGTGGTTGCTCGCCGAGCTGACCTATCGATGCCCGTTGCAGTGCCCATACTGCTCGAATCCGCTGGATTTCGCGCGCAGCCATGAAGAGCTGAGCACAGCCGAGTGGATTGAAGTTTTTCGTCAGGCGCGCGAAATGGGTGCGGCACAACTGGGCTTTTCCGGCGGCGAGCCGTTGGTTCGCCAGGATCTGGCCGAGTTGATCAAGGCTGCACGAGATCTGGGCTATTACACCAACCTGATCACTTCTGGTATCGGCCTGACCGAGGAGAAAATCGCCTCGTTCGCTGACGCTGGGCTCGACCATATCCAGATCAGTTTTCAGGCCGCCGACGAAGAGGTGAACAACCTGCTGGCGGGCTCGAAAAAGGCGTTCGCACAGAAGCTCGCCATGGCTAGAGCAGTGAAAGCCCATGGCTATCCAATGGTGCTGAACTTCGTCACCCACCGGCACAACATCGACAACATCGACCGCATCATCCAGCTCTGCCTGGAACTGGAAGCTGACTTCGTGGAACTCGCGACCTGCCAGTTCTACGGCTGGGCCGAGCTCAACCGCGCCGGGCTGCTGCCGAGCAAGGAACAACTGGTGCGCGCTGAACGCATCACCAACGAATGGCGCGACAAGCTCGCTGCCGAGAACCACCCCTGCAAGCTGATCTTCGTCACGCCCGACTATTACGAAGAGCGCCCCAAGGGCTGCATGAACGGCTGGGGCAATCTATTTCTCGACATCACGCCGGATGGCACGGCGCTGCCTTGCCACAGTGCGCGGCAGCTGCCAATCACGTTTCCGAACGTCCGCGAGCAAAGCATCGAGCAGATCTGGAAGCACTCGATGGGCTTCAACAAATTCCGCGGTTTCGACTGGATGCCCGAGCCATGCCAATCGTGTGACGAAAAGGAAAAGGACTTCGGCGGCTGCCGCTGCCAGGCCTTCATGCTCACCGGCGATGCCGCCAACGCCGACCCGGTGTGCAGCAAGTCATCTCATCATGACAAGATTCTTGCCGCACGCACCGAGGCCGAACAGTCTCCGCGCGGATTGGACGAGCTGACTTTCCGCAACGAGAACGCATCAAAGCTGATTCTCAAGGTCTAGGTTCGTTTAGAGCGGCATGCCTGACCGACCGGAACCGACAGTAATGATCAAAACAGAAACGCCGTACGGCTTTTGGATGAGTGACTGGACCGCTGAAAAAGCGGCCTCGGCCAGCCGCGATTTCGCTGAACTGCGTGCCGGACATGGCGGGTTGCTCTGGATTCAATACGACCCAGCTGACGCCCGTTGCACGCTGTGGTACTGGCGCAACGGTACAACACAGTGCCTGAGCCCTACGGGCTTCTCGCTGCGCAGCCGGGTATACGAATACGGTGGCGGTGCGTTTACTCTCACCGATGAAGGCGTTGCGTTCGTCAACGAACAGGACCAGCAAATCTATCTGCAAGCGCTTGCTGGTTCGAGTGCGAGCCAACCGCTGCGGCTCACCTCACGGCCGCATTGCCGTTATGGCGACCTCCAATATGATCGCCGCCGCGGTGCGATCCTGGCGGTCGAGGAAACCGATGACGGCACGGGCGTCGAGCATCGGTTGGTGAGCGTTTCGCTGGCAGGCGGCCACCAGGTGCTTGTTCAAGGTGCCGATTTCTATGCTTCGCCCACACTGGACGCCACAGCTGAGCGTCTGGCCTGGATTCAATGGCAGCGCCCCGAGCAGCCCTGGACGGCCACCAGCCTCTGGGTGGCCGACTTCCTGCCAGACGGCGGATTGGCTCCGGCGCTGTGCATCGCTGGCAGTGACGATCCGGAGTCACTGCAACAGCCTCGCTTCGCCAGCAATGGCGACCTGTTTTGCCTGACCGATCGCGCCGGTTGGTGGCAACCCTGGCAGAACCAGGGCGATGCACTCGTACCCGTGGATCGCTTCGTTCAGCACCGTTTCGACCACGCTCCGGCGCCCTGGCAAATGGCGACCGTCAGCTATGTGCCGTTGGCCGACGGTGCCTGGCTATCGACTCGGCTGGTGAATGGCTACGGCCTGCTTTTCGAGCATGACAGTGAAGGAAGCGAGCGGCAGCTTGCGCCTGCATACAGTCGTTGTCGTCAGTTGGCCGTGGATGAGCACCACTACTATTGCATTGCCGGGGCTCCTGATCGGATGCCCGCCGTGCTGGCAATCGAACGTCTAACCGGTGAAATTGCGATCCTGGCCGGCGGCGAACAGCCCCTGCCGGCCGAGCAGCTTTCTTGCGCGCAACCGTTCAGTTTTGCGACGGGCCAGGAGGAGGTGGCGCACGCCTTCTTTTACCCGCCCCGTAACGCTGGCTACCGCGGCTTGCCCGCAGAGAAACCACCATTGGTGGTGTTCATGCATGGCGGCCCGACCTCGGCCAGCTATCCGGTTTTCGATCCCCGCATTCAGTACTGGACGCAGCGCGGCTTCGCCGTTGCCGACATCAATTATCGCGGCAGCAGCGGTTTTGGCCGTGCCTATCGGCAGCGCTTGCGCGGCGACTGGGGTGTGGTAGATGTCGAGGATGCCTGTGCGGCGGTGCAGTCATTGGCCGTCTGCGGCCGGATCGATTCTGCACGCACCTTCATTCGCGGCTCCAGCGCGGGTGGCTACAGCGCGCTTTGCGCGTTGGCCGCTGACGTCGGATTTTCGGGCGGCGCCAGCCTCTACGGGGTCAGCGACCCGATGGCCTTGCGGCGAGTCACGCACAAATTCGAAGCGGATTATCTGGACTGGCTGATAGGTGATCCTGAGCGTAATGCCCAGCGATACAGGGAGCGCACCCCGCTGAACAACGCGGCACAGATCCGGGTTCCAGTGATTTTCTTCCAGGGCGGATTGGATGCGGTGGTTCTGCCCCAACAGACCGAATCCATGGTTGCAGCGCTACGCGAGCAGGGGGTGCAGGTGGAGTACTGCCTCTATCCGCACGAACGACATGGTTTTCGCCAGGCGGCCAACCTGGCAGATGCGCTGGAGCGCGAATGTCGCTTCTACAAGGCACTACTTGGCTGAACGGATGGCCACAAATCAGTCATACCGCTGCCATGCGCCGTTTTGCGGATTGCTTTGATACAGGAAAGCAGTAGGCTTGCAGAACGTAACAAAATAATAACGAGAGGCCGCCGTATGAGCCCCAACCTTAGCCTGCAGCGCAAATTCGTCTCCCCTGAGATCGTGTTTGGTGCGGGCTGTCGGCACAGTGCCGGCAATTACGCGAAAAACTTCGGCGCCCGAAAGGTGCTGCTCGTGTCTGATCCCGGCGTTGTAGCCGCCGGCTGGGTGGGTGACGTTCAGGCCAGTCTGGGTCGGCAGGACATCGACTACCACCTGTTTACTCAGGTCTCGGCCAACCCCCGTTCCGAAGAAGTGATGTTGGGTGCCGAGGTGTACCGCAGCGAGGGATGCAACGTCATCGTTGCGGTAGGCGGCGGCAGCCCGATGGATTGCGCCAAGGGCATCGGTATCGCGGTGGCGCACGGTCGGAGCATCATCGAATTCGAAGGTGTAGACACCCTGCGTGTGCCAAGCCCGCCGTTGATCCTGATTCCCACGACCGCTGGCACTTCTGCGGACGTCTCGCAGTTCGTGATCATTTCCAACCAGAGCGAGCGGATGAAGTTTTCCATCGTCAGCAAGGGCGCCGTACCGGATGTCTCACTGATCGATCCGGAAACGACCCTCAGCATGGATCCGTTCCTGTCCGCCTGCACCGGTATTGATGCGTTGGTGCATGCCATCGAAGCCTTCGTGTCGACTGGCCACGGCCCGCTGACCGACCCCCACGCGCTGGAGGCGATGCGACTGATCAACGGCCACCTGGTGGAGATGATCGCCGATCCGACTGATCTTCAATTGCGCGAAAAAATCATGCTCGGCAGCATGCAGGCCGGCCTGGCCTTCTCCAACGCGATTCTGGGCGCGGTGCATGCGATGTCGCACAGTCTCGGCGGCTATCTGGATCTACCGCACGGCCTGTGTAATGCAGTTTTGGTCGAGCACGTGGTGGCGTTCAACTACGACTCGGCACCGGATCGTTTCAAAGTGGTTGCTGAAACCCTGGGTATCGACAGCCGCGGGCTGAGCCATCGGCAGATACGTGAGCGGCTCATGCAACATCTGATCAGCCTCAAGCAGGCCATTGGTTTCCACGAAACACTGGGCCTGCACGGGGTGAATCTCTCCGACATTCCGTTCCTCTCGCAGCACGCGATGCAGGACCCCTGCATCCTGACCAACCCCCGCTCGTCGACCCAGCGCGACGTCGAAGTGGTCTATGCCGAAGCACTCTGAACAGGATGACGCGCTTGCCGGGCTGCTCGGGCTGGGTACGCATTCGGCCCGCAAGAGCCATTACCCTGAGCTTGTGGCCCGCCTTGAAGAGCTCGAGGCCGAGCGCAACCGCTATAAATGGCTCTTCGAGCATGCCGTACATGGCATTTTCCAGGCCAGCCTGCAGGAAGGCATTCGTGCAGCGAATCCGGCGCTGGCAAGAATGCTCGGGTACGAAAGCCCAGCCGAAGCGCTTTGGCACCTGACCGATCTGTCACATCACCTGTTTATCGGGGGCGAAGATGAGCTGCGGCAAATTCGTCACACCCTGACCAGTCAGCAGGGATTGTTCGGCTATGAGACCCGGCTGCGGCGCAAGGATGGCAGCCCTATCTACGTCGTGATGAACCTGTTGCTCAAGCCGGACGAAGACGGCCTGGTCGAGGGCTTCGTCGCCGACATCACCGAACGCAAGCTGGCACAGATGCGGTTGCTGCAACTCAATGAACAGCTGGAACAGCGCGTCGCCGAGCGGACCTTCGAGCTGCGCAAGGCGCGGGACGCTGCCGAATTGGCCAACCACAGCAAGGACAAATACCTGGCCGCCGCCAGCCATGACCTGTTGCAGCCGCTCAATGCGGCGCGGCTGCTGATCTCAACGTTGCGTGAGCGCTCTTTGGCGGATTCGGAAGCGAATCTGGTTGAGCGGGCGCACCAGGCGCTGGAGGGCGCCGAAGACCTGCTTACGGACTTGCTGGATATATCCAAACTTGACCAGCAAGCCATCAAGCCCGACCTCGATATCTACCGCCTCGATGAGGTGCTGTTGCCGCTGGTCTCCGAATTCCAGTCGGTAGCCGAAGCTGCCGGCCTCGGTTTCGATCACTACATTCCAGCCTATGCACTGCGCAGCGATTTCCGGCTGCTGACGCGCATTCTGCGTAACTTTCTCAGCAATGCCTGCCGCTATACCGATCAAGGTCGCGTACTTTTGGGCGCGCGCAAACGCGGCGAATACCTGCGCATTGAGGTCTGGGATACCGGCCGAGGCATCGAGCCGGACCAGATGCAATCGATCTTTCTCGAGTTCAATCAGCTGGGTGTACAGCGCGCCACCGAACGCGCCGGAGTCGGGCTCGGTCTGGCGATCGTCGATCGCATTGCCTCAATGTTGGCCTATCCGATTCAGGTGCGCTCGCAGCTTGGGCGAGGCTCGGTCTTCAGCATTGACGTGCCTCTGGCCGATCCGCCTGAGCAGCCGTCGGCCGAAGTGCCACGGCTGACTCCAGTACTCGGCAATCCCTTACCGGGGCGGCGCCTGCTGGTTCTCGATAACGAGCTGAGCATCCTGCATAGCATGGCTGCGCTGCTAGGACAGTGGGGCTGTGACGTATTGACGGCCACCGATCAGGCAACAGCATTGGCGGTACTCGACGGAGCACCGCCGGAGGTGATTCTTGCCGATTACCATCTTGATCAAGGCGTGACCGGCTGGGATGTGGTCGCTGCGCTGCGGACGCACTTTGCGCTGGAGATTCCGGCGGTCATGGTGACAGCTGATCGCAGCGATCAATGTCGTCGCCAACTACAAGGCTTTGGCGTGCCGGTGTTGAACAAACCCGTCAAGGCCGGGAAATTACGTTCGGTGCTGAGCCACCTGCTCAGCGATAGCCAAGCCCGGAGCGAGACCAGCTGATCGAGCCGGAGCGAGGCATGACAGTTAACGGAACGGCACCGTGCAGCACTCACGGGGCGGACATAGTTGCTTGGTGACGGCGCGGCAGTCCCATCGATATCAATGCGGCCAGCAGCACAAAGGCGCTCGATATCCACAGGCAGGCCTCGAGTCCGTAACCCTGGTAGACCCAACCGGAGAGCAAGGTGCCGATCAACCGGCCCAAGGCGTTGGACATGTAGTAGAAGCCGACGTCCAGCGATACGCCGTCGGCCTTGGCATAAGAAACGATGAGATAACTGTGCAGCGATGAGTTCACCGCGAAGAGCGCGCCGAACAGCAACAGCCCACCGAGCAGTACCGTCTGCGGCGACCACTCAGTGCCCAGCCCCAACGCAATGCCCGCCGGGAGCCCCGCCAGAAGCAGCGCCCAACCAAACGCTGAACGCCCATCCGGGACCTGACCACTTCGCTTGCCCGTAATGGCCGGGGCGAGCGACTGGACGATGCCGTAGCCGATCACCCAGAGTGCGAGAAAGCCGCCCACCTGCCAGAAATCCCAGCCAAACACCGCAGACAGATAAACCGGCAGCGCCACCACGAACCAGACATCGCGGGCACCGAACAGGAACAGCCGTGCGGCTGACAGAACATTAATGGCCTGGCTCTTGGAGAGCATTTCGCGAAACTTCGGTTTAGCCTTCGCCTTACCCAGGTCTTTTTTCAGCAGTACCAGACTGCAGACCCAGATCAGCGACAGCGCAGCGGCCATGACGAGCAGTGATCCGCGAAAGCCGATAGCGGCAAGCAAGGCGCCACCGAGGAAAAAACCGACACCCTTGAGCGCGTTCTTCGACCCGGTCAACACAGCCACCCACTGGTACAGCGTGCCTTGCTGACCTTCTGGCACCAAGAGCTTGATCGAGCTCTTGGCGCTCATCTTGTTCAGGTCCTTGGCGATGCCCGACAGCGCTTGCGCGCCCATCACCCATGGAATCGTCAGCCATGCGGCGGGCACCGTGAGCATCATCAGGGCCACGACCTGCATGGCCAGGCCAATGTTCATGGTGCGGTTGAGCCCAACTCGGGCCCCCAGGTAACCCCCCAGCAGATTGGTGATGACGCCGAACACTTCATAGAAGAGGAACAGGGCCGCGATTTGCAACGGCGTATAGCCCAACGCATGAAAGTGCAGCACTACCAGCATCCGCAGCGCACCATCAGTCAGGGTAAAGGCCCAGTAATTGCCGGTCACCAGCAAATACTGACGAACCTCGGGCGCGAGGCGGGAAAGGGCATTCATGACAAGTCCTGTTGCGGTGCGAAGGAAACGGATGGCGCTGTGATCGCGCCATCCGCCCGGATCAATCGGCTAGACCAACCTTGCGTGCCAATTCCACGGTGCGGTTGGCGTAGCCCCACTCGTTGTCGTACCAGGCATACAGCTTCACCTGCGTGCCGTTAACGACCATGGTCGACAATGCATCGATGATCGAGGAACGTGGGTCGGTGCGGTAGTCGATGGAAACGAGCGGCCGTGCTTCATAGCCGAGGATGCCCCTGAGTGGCCCTTCGCTTGCCGCGGCCTGCAGTAGCGCGTTGACTTCCTCGACAGAGGTGGCTCGCTCGACTTCGAAAACGCAGTCGGTCAGCGATGCATTGGCCAGCGGGACCCGCACCGCGTGGCCGTTGAGCTTGCCGCGCAACTCCGGAAAGATCTCCGCAATCGCGGTGGCTGAACCGGTGGTGGTAGGGATCAGACTCATCCCCGAGGCGCGGGCGCGACGCAGATCTTTATGCGGCTGATCGAGGATGCTCTGGGTATTGGTAAGGTCGTGAATTGTAGTGATCGAACCATGGCGGATGCGCAGGTGTTCATGGATCACCTTGACCACCGGGGCGAGGCAGTTGGTGGTACAGGAGGCTGCGGTAACGATCCGGTGCTGCGCTGGATCGAACAGTGTGTCATTGACCCCCATGACGATATTGAGCGCCCCGGTTTCCTTGACCGGCGCGCTGACGACGACACGCTTGACGCCCTGTTCGAGATAGCCTTGCAGCACGGCCACCGTCTTCATCTTGCCGCTGGCTTCGATGACCAGATCACAGCCGGACCAATCGGTATCGGCAATGGCCTTGTTAGCGGTGACCCGGATTCGTTTGCCATCCACAACGATGCAATTGCCGTCACCGCTCGCTTCGTGCTGCCAGCGGCCGTGCACCGAGTCGAAATTCAGCAGGTGGGCGTGAGTGGCTGCGTCGCCGGCGGGATCGTTGATCTGGATGAACTCCAGCTCTGGCCAGTCCCAGGCCGCGCGTAGGGCCAGACGGCCGATCCGGCCGAAACCGTTGATACCAATTTTGAGTGTCATGGTTGATTTCCGTAAGTCAGGCGCCACGAGGCGCAAACATGATGATGGCCATGCCGACCAGTGCGACGGCCGACCCCAGTAGATCCCAACCGGTAGGCCTGATGCCGTCGACGAGCCACAGCCAAACGATTGCAGCGCCGATATAAACGCCGCCATAGGCGGCATACACGCGCCCGGCTGCTGTCGGGTGCAGCGATAACAGCCAAGCAAACAGCATCAATGATGCCGCGGCAGGTATCAGCAGCCAGGCGCTTTTGCCTTGACGAAGCCATAGGTACGGCAGATAGCACCCGACGATTTCGGCCAGGGCGGTGATGGCAAACAAGCCAAAGGTCTTCAGCATCATGGTGAGACGAGCAAGCGGCCGGCGTGACCGGTGATTTCGAGGATGTCAGAGGGGGGCGGCATGGTTGCGCTCCTTGCTCATATCGAGCGCTGATTGACGCGTGCTGACAGGGCTTCGGCCGATTCCTTGCGTTCGGAGTAGCGATCGACAAGGTAACCACCGCGTCCACGTACCAACAGTGTGAACTTGACCAGCTCCTCCATCACGTCCACGACCCGGTCGTAATAGGCCGAAGGTTTCATTCGCCCGGCGGCGTCGAACTCCAGAAACGCCTTAGGTACTGAAGACTGGTTGGGGATTGTGACCATCCGCATCCAGCGGCCCAGCACGCGCATCTGATTCACCGCATTGAAGGACTGCGAGCCCCCACAGACTTGCATCAGCGCCAGCGTCTTGCCCTGCGTCGGGCGGACGGCACCCATACTCAGCGGCACCCAGTCGATCTGAGCCTTGAATACCGCGCTCATCGCGCCATGTCGTTCCGGTGAGCACCACACCTGACCTTCGGACCAGATCACCAGCTCGCGCAGCTCCTTCACCTTGGGATGAGAGTCAGGCGCGTCGTCTGGCAACGGCAGGCCGGCGGGGTCGAAGATTCGCGTTTCGCAACCCATTGCCTCCAATAGACGCGCCGCCTCTTGACTCATCAAACGACTGAACGAGCGCTCGCGGTTCGAGCCATAGAGCAACAGAATGCGCGGTTTGTGTGCCAGATCGCTGGGCAGGTCGAGCTTATCCAGACTCGGCAGGTCGAGATGTTCGAGGTTGATATTGGGAAGAGTTTCGTTCATTGCTGTTCTCGCATCAGGGCGTCGACTCATCGTTGGCGGCGTTCGCATCGAGCCGGTTGCGGGGAAGGGCGGAGAGAGCCGCCGTGGGTACCTGGACGTCCGAGCCTCGCTTCGAACGCGCATGGGCCGATGCGTGGGGAGCTGCGTTAGCGGTGCATCGCCATTGCGCTCGCACGGATCGCTCCGATTCAGCCGCAGACTGCCGCGCGGTCAGGCCGGTCATGCATGCGTTCAAGGCGCTCAGCATCGCTACTCAACCAATTTTTGTTGGCATTGAGCACGACTTGCAGCATCTCGTGCACCCAATCAGGTAGATGCGGGTGCAGGCGGTAATACACCCACTGACCCTGACGTCTGTCCTCAAGGATTGCGCAGCTTCTCAACTGGGATAGATGCCTCGAAATCTTAGGCTGGCTTTGCTCAAGCGCCGTCGTCAGCTCGCAAACGCACAATTCTCCTTTGAGCGTGATCAGCAAGGTCATGCGCGCTCGGGTTTCATCGGACAGGCATTTAAAAACCATGTCAGGCGTTAGAGGTTCGATCATGAAATTCATTGGCCTGGACGATGTGATTGACATGGAGCAAGCTCCACCCGGAAAACCGAGAATATATTGGTGGCCGTATATGCTGTAAAGCGAATATGCTCAAACGGTTCCTTGGCAAGCTCGCCGATAGAAGCGCAGCAGGACGACCGGGCCTGACTTTTAGTGGGGGTGAGCTGCCATGCACGGCCCATGGCCCATCAGATAGATCCAATGCTGACGGAGCCGCCACCGGCTGCTAGCGCTACAAACCGCTACCTGGATGAATAACGAGAAGCGCCATGTCTACCCAATGCGAAACCATAGGAAAAAAAGCCGCAGGTGCGCCGATCGGTTTCTTTGAGCGTTATCTGACCCTCTGGGTCTTTCTGTGCATCGTTGCCGGGACACTCATCGGACTGTTCGCTCCAAAGGCGGCACAGACGGTCGGTGCGATGGGGCTGGCAAACGTGAACATCCCCGTAGGGGTGCTGATCTGGGTGATGATCATCCCGATGCTGATGAAAATTGACTTCAGCGCTCTCCATGAGGTCTTTGAGCACCGAGCCGGTATGGGCGTGGCCCTTGTCGTGAACTGGGCTATCAAACCCTTCACCATGGCGTTTCTCGCCTGGCTGTTTCTCCGACACGTATTCTCGGACTGGCTGCCGGCTGAGCAGATCGATAGCTATGTCGCCGGTCTGATCCTGCTTGGCGCGGCGCCTTGCACGGCCATGGTGTTCGTCTGGAGCAACCTGTGTAACGGCAACGCCAACTTCACCCTGACTCAGGTTGCAGTGAACGATCTGGTTATGGTGTTTGCCTTTGCGCCCATTGTGGCCTTGCTGCTGGGCGTCTCGTCGATCCCCGTGCCCTGGGATACGCTGATCCTTTCCGTCGTGATGTATATCGTCATCCCGCTGACGGTTGCTCAGTTCATTCGCTCCCGCCTTCGCAGGCGCGGTGAAGACAAATTTCAGGCCGCACTGGCGCGTATTCAGCCGTTCGCTATCGTGGCGCTGCTGGCGACATTGGTGTTGTTGTTCTCCTTTCAGGGTGAAGCGATTGTCGAACAGCCTCTGGTAATCGCCATGTTGGCGGTGCCGATCCTGCTGCAAACGCTCGTGATTGCCGCGTTGGGCTACTGGCTCAATCGGCAACTGAACGTGCGCCACGACATCGCGGGGCCATCCGCGATGATCGGCGCGTCGAACTTCTTCGAACTCGCTGTAGCCGTCGCTATCGTGCTGTACGGCTTCAACTCGGGTGCGGCGCTGGCGACGGTCGTGGGGGTGCTTATCGAGGTGCCAGTGATGCTTTGGCTGGTTCGTACCGTCAATAAGAGCCGAGACTGGTACGAGCGGGCGCTGCCGCAAGGCTAAAGGAGAGGCAGGTGGAAGCTTTCACGTGGCTCAATAACCAGCTGTTGCGAATGGTGAGCCCGAGAGTCCACCCATAGCTGGTCGCATGTTTACCCGCCTTCATGGCGCGGTGACGGTACAGCCCGCGGACCATACCTGGGGTCTCGCTCGCCCCGGCTAGCTGCCCTGAAAGCTGAGCAGCAACGTCGAATAGCCGACCGAGCCGAGCAGGAAGGCACTGAAGCGGCTATCGCGCTCTTCGGGTAATTCCTCTTTCAATACGTTCAAAATGATCGAGCCGCCTACAAATGCGGTGAGTGCCGAAACGGCGAGCTCCGAAACCTCCGTGGCGAGGCCGAGCGTCCAACCGGCCAGCGGCATCGCGGCGAGGAACCAGCGACCGCGGCGCCTGAACAACCCCTTGTGGTCGTGCTGAAGGGCGAAGTCATTAACCAGAAAATGCAGGCTCATCGCGACACAATAGAGCACCAGTGTAGTCAGGCTGCTGTTTTCACCCTGAATCAACAGATAACCAATGAGACCGTTGTAGACCGCGAATGCGCCAATATGCAGCCAGAACACACCCGCATGGGGTTCGGCATTCTCTGGCAGTCGACGACGGTGTTCCTTGATCAGCCTTTCGAGGCCGTAGAATGAGGCGAGACCAAGCAGCGCCAAGAGATAGACGTGATGTTCCAGATATCTGAACACCCAGATATCACTACCCTCCATCACCGCCTGACCGCGCGCCAGTTCGGGCAGCAGATGGATGAAGACGTAAGCCACCGAAACGCCGCCAGCCATGGAAAGCCACCGGCTACGGGGCAGACTGTTGAGCGTGCGCAAACGGCCTGCAAAAACATGAACGGTAGCCAGAACAAGGGCGGCAACGAAGCTGGCAAACAAGAGTGACTCCATGCATGGGTAACGACTTGATCATTACCAATGACTTCAGTCTGCGCTCTCGCGTTCATTCGGCAAGCTGCGTAAATCGATCCGATGATGCTACAACGCCATGATGCGATGTATGGTTTGGGTAATGCAGTATTTTTTTTGTTAAAGTTCGCCGCTTATGAAGCGAGCAGCCAGCCCAGCTTTGAATTTCCTAGAAAGAGGTGTCTGCTTGATTAGGGTGCTTGTGGTCGATGACCACGATCTAGTGCGCACAGGCATTTCCCGCATGCTTGCCGATATTGATGGCCTGCAAGTGGTTGGTCAGGCGGAATCCGGCGAAGCAGCGATCAAGAAGTCTCGTGAGCTCAAGCCCGACGTCGTACTGATGGATGTGAAGATGCCCGGCATTGGCGGCCTCGAGGCGACTCGCAAGCTGGTGCGCAGCTACCCTGACATCAAGGTCATCGCGGTCACCATATGTGAGGAAGATCCCTTTCCGACGCGACTGCTGCAGGCCGGTGCGGCCGGCTACCTGACCAAAGGTGCCGCGCTGGAAGAAATGATCCAGGCGATTCGTATGGTGTTCGCCGGCCAGCGTTACATCAGCCCTCAGATTGCCCAGCAGCTTGCGTTGAAGTCCTTTCAACCCAAGGTCAACGGCTCTCCGTTCGATCTGCTCTCCGAACGGGAAATCCAGATCGCGCTGATGATCGCCAATTGTCAGAAGGTCCAGGCTATTTCCGACAAGCTCTGTTTGTCGCCCAAGACCGTCAACACCTATCGCTACCGCATTTACGAAAAGCTGGCGATCACCAGTGACGTCGAGCTGGCGTTACTCGCCGTTCGACACGGCATGGTCGACACTATCAATTGATGAGCGGCTTTGACTCTTCAGCGTTCCTCGCTTCCTGCAGTGGACGTCCCGGGGTCTACCGGATGTTCGACGTCGAAGCCAAGCTGCTTTATGTAGGGAAAGCGAAGAATCTCAAGAAGCGGCTGGCCAGTTATTTCCGCAAGATTGGGCAAGCGCCGAAAACAGCTGCGCTCGTAGCCAGGATCGCCCAGATCGAAACGACGATCACGGCAAACGAAACCGAAGCGCTACTGCTTGAACAAACGCTAATCAAGCAATGGCGGCCGCCGTACAACATTCTGCTGCGCGACGATAAGTCGTACCCCTACGTGTTTCTTTCGAGTGGTGATTTTCCTCGACTCAGCATTCACCGAGGCGCCAAAAAGGAAATGGGTCGCTATTTCGGTCCATATCCCAGCGCCGGCGCCATCCGCGAGAGCCTGAGCCTTTTGCAGAAGGCCTTTTTCGTGCGCCAGTGTGAGGACAGCTACTATCGCAATCGCACCCGACCCTGCCTGCAATATCAGATCAAGCGCTGCAAGGCTCCATGTGTGAATCTGGTGAATCCGGAGGAATATGCCGAAGACGTGCGTCATTCGGTCATGTTCCTGGAAGGGCGCAGCAATGCCCTGGCCGAAGAGCTTTCAAAGAACATGGAAAAGGCCGCGATGGCGCTTGATTTCGAGCGCGCCGCGCAGATTCGCGATCAGATCGGCATCCTGCGGCGCGTCCAGGATCAGCAGAGCATGGAAGGCGGCAGCGGCAACGTAGACATCGTTTCCTCCGTGGTTAGCCCGGGTGGCGCCTGTGTGCACCTGATCAGCGTTCGCAGCGGCCGAGTATTGGGCAGCAAGAACTTCTTTCCTCAGGTTGCCGTCGAGGAAAGTGTCAGCGATGTACTGCAGGCATTCCTGGAGCAGTATTACCTCGGCTCCATGGAGCGCGACCTTCCGTCCGAGCTGATCGTCAACGCCGTACATGAGGACTTCGAAACGCTGATCAGCGCGGTGGCCGAGCTTCGTGATGTTGAACTGACCATTACCCATCGCGTTCGCGGTACCCGGGCGCGCTGGCAGCAGCTAGCGTTGACCAACGCCGAACAGGCGCTCGGTGCAAGGCTGGCAAGCCGTCAGCACCTGGCTGCACGGTTCCAGGCATTGGCCGATGCACTTGAGATGGATGAGCCGCCGAGTCGGCTGGAATGTTTCGACATTAGCCACTCCAGTGGCGAGGCCACGGTGGCATCCTGTGTTGTCTTCGGCCCGGAAGGGCCGTTGAAGTCCGATTACCGTCGCTACAACATCGAAGGCGTTACCGCCGGCGATGACTACGCCGCGATGCACCAGGCACTGTCCCGGCGATTCAGGAAAGCTGCCGAAGGGGAGGGTAAGCTACCGGATATCCTGCTGGTGGACGGCGGCAAGGGGCAGCTGAACATGGCTCGTGAAGTGCTGCAAGAGCTTGCCGTACCTGACCTGATCCTGCTGGGGGTTGCCAAGGGCGTCACCCGCAAGCCGGGCCTGGAGACCCTGTATCTGAACGATGCAGCGCATGAATTTACGCTACCAGGCGACTCGCCAGCGCTCCACCTGATCCAACAGGTGCGCGATGAAGCGCACCGCTTCGCAATCACCGGCCACCGGGCGCGAAGGGGTAAAGCACGTACTACCTCGACGCTGGAAGGCGTGCCTGGCATCGGACCGAAACGCCGTAGAGAACTGCTCAAGCATTTCGGCGGTCTTCAAGAACTCAGCCGTGCGAGCCTTGACGAGATTGCCAAGGCTCCAGGTATCAGTAAAAAGCTTGCCGAGTCGATTTATGCCGCTCTGCACAGTGAGTAGAATCACCTTCTAAATCCGCGGACCAGTGGTATCGATGAACATCCCAAACATTCTCACCGTGCTGCGCGTACTGCTGATTCCGATCATCATTCTGTTGTTCTATTTGCCTTTCCAATGGAGCTACCTGGCTGCGAGCGCGGTGTTCGCAATCGCGGCGATCACCGACTGGCTGGATGGGTATCTGGCCCGAAAACTTCAGCAGAGCACGCCATTCGGTGCCTTCCTGGATCCGGTGGCGGACAAGTTGATGGTGGCTGTGGCCCTGGTATTACTGGTTGAGGAGCATTCGAACCTCTGGCTGACCTTACCGGCAGCGATCATCATCGGGCGAGAAATTGTGGTGTCGGCTTTACGCGAGTGGATGGCAGAGCTGGGCGCCCGGGCACAGGTAGCGGTGTCCAATCTCGGCAAATGGAAAACCGCGGCACAAATGGTGGCACTCATTATTCTGCTGGCCAATCCTCCGTTGACAACCGTCTGGGTTGGACTGGGTTATGCCTTGCTGATCGTCGCCGCTGGGCTGACGTTGTGGTCGATGGTCAATTACCTGATGGCCGCCTGGCCCCATCTCAGTCCTACGGAAAAGAAATAAAAAACTTTTTTAATCAAGGGCTTGACGGGGCGTGCTGAAACTATAAAATGGCGCCCGTCACCAAGACGATGCGGGAATAGCTCAGTTGGTAGAGCACGACCTTGCCAAGGTCGGGGTCGCGAGTTCGAGTCTCGTTTCCCGCTCCAGTTTGTTGACGATGACGCCGCTGTATGCGGCGTTATCGTTTTGAGGCCGGTTGGCAGAGTGGTTATGCAGCGGATTGCAAATCCGTGTACGCCGGTTCGATTCCGACATCGGCCTCCAGTAATAAAAAAACCGCAAGCGAAAGCTTGCGGTTTTTTTATGCGCTCAGATGTGGCTCGCCTCACTGTGACGTAATTTGATCCGGTGAACGTATCCGCTCCAAGCGGAACTGTAGCGCCTCGGAAGGAGACTGAGATATAGAGAGTCTATTACGGAGCGCTCTATGTCAGACGCAATGAGCTACCTTGCGATTGCGCTTGTTGGCACAGTGATCGTTCTGGATCTGTTGGCCATCATAAGCGTGTTCAAAAGCGATCGAAGCGTCGGAGCGAAAGCGCTATGGGCGCTGGGTATCGCCATCTTCCCGGTTCTCGGGCTGGTGTTCTGGCTGATCGTCGGCATGCGCCGTCGTCATTGAATCTCTACATCATAAGCCTAACTTCGGGCTGTTCCATGGCAGCAGACTCGCTACAGACGCGCCGGCATCGCCGTTCGGGTTGCGCCTCGGCCAGAGCCTCGTTATAGTCCTGCGCCGCGATCAACGTCGCGCATCACCGTCCCGCCCGGATGGCGAAACTGGTAGACGCAAGGGACTTAAAATCCCTCATCCGAAAGGGTATGCGGGTTCGATTCCCGCTCCGGGCACCATCGGGACACACTGATACATCCGTATCTAAACCGGCCGCCGCAGCCGGTTTAATTGTTTATAGGGCAGCGGGCCGCTGTGCTATGGCTCATTGCATATGACCAGCGGCACCCTATCGTCGTGAACGCAGCCTCGCCACGCTCCTCTTATCCTGTAGCGCATTTGCTGTGGCAGAGGAGATTAGACGATGGCCAATGACCCTGACGGTCTCTCAAACCAGAATAACGATGCTTCGCGCGCCGAGCTTGCGGGCAAAGATGATGTGATCATTCCCGGTTCACCATCGCCGTTGGGATCGGAGCGAACGGATGTCAGTCCCGGTAGTGAAGCTGGTGTGGATGAGTTGCCGAACAATGACGGTACGACTCCACAAGACAATGCCAAGCGAGGAGGGGAGATGAATAATGTCCCTGATATCGACCCCGACAGTGCAGAACTGGATGACGCGCCTAATCCCCGTTAGCAGTCGCGCAATTAAAAAGCCCCGCACGGGGCGGGGCTGCAGGCGTTTAGCCAGTCGTTCCGTTGTCCTTTAACTCGCACTCCTGCGAACGCTCCTTGTCGAGCCTCCCTGGCCCGCTGCGCGTCCTGCGCTACTGGTGATTAGAGTAGGCGAGACAGAGATGACGCGAAATCATCCAACTTCACCAGTGTGGGTCAGCCGCGGCCTACGTCGAGTAGGCGATCGACGCATCGGTGTATATATCGAGCGAGATACTTTGCCCATGATCAAAAGCGTTTGTCGTGTCAGCCTTGCCGCAGGGGCTTTGCTGACGCTGGCTGGCTGCAGTTCGTTCGAGCGTGTGCCAGCCGCTCAGCCAACAGACGAGTACGTATTGGCCTGCGAGAAAGTTGAGCAACCTGGATGTGAGACCCGTGCAGAGCAGCTCTGTCCAGAGGGTTACGACACCCTCAGCAGCGAAGAAGATTTTGCACGAAAGGAGTTGCGAGTCAGATGCACAGGCGAGGCAAACCCGCCCTAGTTCGGACGGCCGCAGAAGCGGGCCGTCCGTTTGGGACGATCAATCGGCGGAATCGAGTAACGCCTGGGCCTGCTCGAGAACCTGGAGCGATTGAGTGTGGTCGCCCGCTTTGTGCAACTGCTCTCCTTCCGCTCGGAGTTCTTTTACTTTTTCCAGCGTTGCCGGATCGCTTGGCGGATTGGTCTCGAGCTGCTTGTCGATCTTGGCCATGTCCATCGGGCAGTGCATCGCCCAAAGCGGCGTACTTACAACCGCGGCAGCGAGCAGTAACATGATTCGGCGCATGATGTCGGTCTCCTGACTGGGGATTGTCAATGCAGTATAGGATTCACGCTGAAACCAGGCGGTTTTCGGACGCAAGGTCGAATCGGCCAATAGACGGTGGTCGGATAGTTATCGTACAACCACTGAGCTATGATACGGATTACTTCGCTGCAACGAGATCAATGTGCCCATGGAAAACCAGATTGCTCAGCCACGTGTACGCCGCAAGCACCGCAGCCTCGCACAGGAACTGGTGACCGAGCTGTCACAGCAGATCCGCGACGGCGTTATCAAACGTGGCGACAAGCTGCCGACGGAGTCTGCGATCATGCAGGCCCAGGGCGTTAGCCGAACGGTGGTGCGCGAGGCAATCTCGAGGCTGCAAGCGTCCGGGTTGGTTGAGACTCGCCACGGCATTGGCACCTTCGTCCTCGACACACCGAGCACCACCGGGCTGCGCATCGACCCGGCCACTATCGGAACGCTGCGCGACGTGTTATCGATTCTGGAGCTACGGATCAGCCTGGAAGTCGAGTCAGCCGGTTTGGCCGCACAGCGACGGACACCGGAGCAGCTGGCGGCCATGCGGGAATTTCTGGATTCGTTACAGCGCAGTGCAGCGCTTTCCAGTGAAGCGGCCGTGTCGGATTTCCAGTTCCATTTGCAGATCGCCGAAGCAACGGGCAACCGCTACTTCACGGACATCATGAATCACCTGGGCACGGCAATCATCCCGCGCAGCCGGCTGAATTCGGCACGCCTGGCCCATGATGATCAGCCGCACTACCAGCAGCGTCTGGGTCGTGAGCACGAGCAGATCTACGACGCTATTGCTCGCCAGGACGCTGAATCAGCTCGTGCTGCGATGCGTCTGCATCTCACCAACAGCCGTGAGCGCCTCCGCCATGCGCATGAAGAGGCGGAGACCGACAAGGTCAGCTGAGCAACGCCAACCCCAACCGGTCAGTAGCCCGCTCTGTCCCTAGCGGGCCGCTGGCAAACTTGTTCATGCAGTGAAATCCAACGTGTTGGCGCGATACGCGCCAACTCATCACTGCTCCGCCTGCTCAACTCTTGCGATACGCCAGCAGGACAACGCCCCCCACCACGATAAACCCGCCCAGTATTTGCAGGGGGGCCAGTAGCTGGCCAAGCACTAACCAGCCAAGCAGCATGCCAGCCACCGGCTCGATATTCATGACCGGAGCGTTGCGCGCGATATTTAGCCGCGGCATGCAGATAAACAGGGTAGAGAAGGCAGCTCCATAAAGAAGCACCAGGCAACCCAGCGCGATCCAGCCGGCGTTTGCGTTTGGCAGGCCTAGGCCTCCCGGTATCAGACCGCTTGCCCCGAGCAGGGCTGACGCACCGAAAACCATCACCAGCGTCAGCATGCTGCGAACTGAGCCGGCCATGCTCGACAGCTTGTGCTCGGTGATCCACAGCGCCAGCGCGAACACCGCTGCGGCGGTGAGGCCGAACAGAATGCCAGCTAGCCATTGACCATCAGGCGCCTCACTGCTGATCAGCCGTGCCGGGACATCGAGCACAAGCACCAGGCCGACCAGAATCAAACCCATGATCGCCGCCGCCTGGCGAGTTGGTCGTGGGCCGCCGAGTGCCCAGCTCAGCAGCGCGAGCAGTATGGGTGAGAGATTCACCACCAGCAGAGCCAACGCAACGGGAATGCGCGCTACCGCCGAGTAGATGCAAAAGCTCTGGATCGCGATCAACAGCCCGAGAAGAATCTGCCAACCCCACGTCGCACCGCTCAAACGCAAGGATTCGCGCCGCCAGAATACGAGTGCGACGAGAGCCACCAGCGTGACGCCTGCGCGGCAGAGCATGGCCAGCAGCAGGCCGGTATCGTGGTCGAAGGCAATCCGCGCGGCGATATGGTTGGCTGCGAACGAGCAAGCCACGGTCGCGAGGACTAGTACAGCAATGTGACGTGGAAATGGTGCGGCAGTTTGCATCGGGTCAATCCTGTCCTAAGCAGCAACACTATGTTCGAGGGCCGTCTGCATCGAGCAGTGGCAGTTCGAGCCTATGAGCAAAAACGCCGCCCGGGTGGGCGGCGTCGGTGGTCTTGCGGAA
>NZ_AGSX01000003.1 GCF_000235745.1 Stutzerimonas stutzeri SDM-LAC
CCCGATGCGGTGCATCGGGCGTTCTGAATACCTCAAATTTAGCCGAAACGGTGTAAACCTATTTCAGGACTAGACAGTGATTACGGCTTCACTACTTACCTCCTAGATGTAGGTGACGCGGACGCGGTGCGCCACGCGTGCAATGAGCTGCTGGATGGGCAACAACGGGTTGATGTCTTCGCAAGTGTGGCCGGCATCTTGCGGCTCGGGGCTATCGAGGAGCTGAGTTCGGCTGACTGGGACGATTCGATGCGCGTCAACGTGTCCGGCCCTTTTTATCTGCTGCGTGAACTGATCCCGCGTTTCAAGGCGCAAGGCAGCGGAGCGGTGGTGGCGGTGAGCAGCAATGCGACCCACGTTCCGCGCATGCAGATGGCTGCGTACAGCGCGTCCAAGGTTGCACTTACCAGCCTGATCCGAACAGCGGGCCTGGAGCTGGCCGAGCACTGCGTGCGCTGCAATCTGGTCTCGCCGGGGTCTACCGATACCGCCATGCAACGTGGCATGTGGCACAGCGAGGATGCGCGGGAACGGACCATCGAGGGCTTCCCGGAGCAGTACAAGCTGGGCATTCCGCTGCGCAAGATCGCCACGCCAGAAGAGGTAGCCCGCACCGTGCTGTTCCTCGCATCAGACCTGGCGAGCCACATCACCCTGCAGGACATCGTCGTCGATGGCGGCGCCACCCTGGCGGCCTGAGACTCCGAGAGGTAGCAGATGCAAAAGAACATAATCGGCCTGCTGAAGCGCCTAGCTCAGCAGGGGGTGCAGCTTGCGCTCAACGATCAGCAGCAGCTGGTTTCGCAGTCGAGCAAAGAGGCCGTAACCCCCGCGCTCGGGCAGCAGATACGTGACAATCGCGACGCCATCATCGAATGCCTGAGGGCTCAACGCGCATTCGATGCACCGATCGCGCCGCAACACCTCAGCGTCGGCCCGCTGTCGTCATCGCAGAGCGGGCTTTGGTTCATCGAGCAGTACGAGCAGGATTCGCACCTGTACAACATGCCCGTATTTTTCCGCCTGACGGGCGCGCTGGACGTGGCGGCGCTGGAGTTCGCGTTCGATGCGCTGATCGCCCGTCACGCCAGTTTGCGCACGCGCTTCCAGCGCAGCGCCGAGGGCCGCGGCGAGCAGGAGATATTGCCGCACACCGGGTTCCGCCTGGCGCGGGAAGATCTTAGCCATCTCGAGCCGCAGGCGATTGAGGAGCGGGTGGCGCAGCGGGTGCGCGAAGAGATCGAGCGACCATTCGACATCACCAGCGGGCAGCTGATGCGCGTCACGCTGCTGGAGCTAGGCGAGCGCGAGCACGTGTTGATGATCAACCAGCACCACATCATTTCGGATGGCTGGTCGGTGAAGAACATGTTCGCTGACCTGAAGATTGCGTTTCTGGCTTACCAGAATCGTGAGCCCCTGATTTGGAACGAGCCCGCGCTGACCTACATCGACTATGCACGCTGGTTCAACTCGCGCTTATTCCGGGACTATCACGAGGAATTCAAACCCTTCTGGGTCGAACGCCTGGCGGGCATCCCAGAGGTACACAGCCTACCGTTGGACAAATCACGGCCCGCCCAACCGGCCAGCGGTGGCGAAGTGGTGTTCTCGACCATCGACAATACGCTCTGGGATCGCTTCAAAGGGCTGTGCCAGCAACACAACACTTCGCCCTTCATCGGCCTGCATGCGCTGTTCGCGCTGCTGCTGGCGCGCCATTCCGGTGAGCGCGACATCGTCATAGGCACCCCATTGGCGTACCGCGAGCGGGCCGATATCGAGCCTTTGGTAGGTTTCTTCGTCAATACGCTGGTGTTGCGCACGCAGCTTCCCGAGCAGCAAAGCTTTGTCGATTATTTGCAACAGTGCCGCACTGACGACCTCCAGGCGTTCGATCACCAACTCTATCGGTTCGAGGGCCTGAGCGAAGCACTGGGCATGGACCGTCACACAGCGATCAACCCGATCTTCCAAATCATGCTGGTGTACCAGGCACGGGTTGATTTCAATGACCTGATCCCCGGCTGCGACGCGGTGGAGGAGACCTCGCCGGTACTGCCTGCCAAGACCGATATTTCGGTCAAGGTCACCGAGCTTGTGGATTCGGTACGAGTCGATTGGCTTTACGCGACGGCGCTGTTCGATCGCAGCAGCATCGAAGGCTATGCGAGCCTCCTGCTGAACATGTTGAAGGCTGTGGTCGATGCGCCAGAGCAGGACATCTGGCAGCTGCCCATGCACGATCCTTTATTGCTGGAGCAGACCGCTGAGCGCCTGTCGATGTTGCCCGCGACGTTTCCCGAAAGACTGACCGCGCTTTCGCTGTTCAGCGACATGGCTCGGCTGCATCCAGATCGTCCGGCGCTGCGGCAGGGGGAAGGTTATGTCAGTTATGCGGAGTTGAATGCCCGCGCAAACCGGCTTGCCAACTGGTTGCAGGTTCAGGGCAGCGCGCCGGGCGACCTGATCGGTGTCCTGGCGCGGCGCGAAAACGCCTTTGCGGTCGCGGTGCTCGCCTGCTGGAAAACCGGCGCGGCCTATGTCCCGCTGGACCCGAACTATCCCCAGCAGCGCCTCAACCACATCATGCGGGACGCTAATTTGCAGCTGGTTATCGGGCAGGGCGCGGCGCCGTTCGAGCTGGAGCCCGGTATGCATTGGGTCGATCTAGATAGCCATGAAACCCAGACGCAGCTGGACGCCCAGTCGCCATGCGCGCCGCCACTCCAGCACGACCCGCAACGACTCGCTCAGGTGATCTACACCTCCGGTTCGACCGGCCTGCCGAAGGGCGTGATGATCGAACAGGGATCACTGGTCAACCTGCTACTCGATCATGGTCGGCGGCTCGATGTCGCGCCGGGAGATCGAATGCTGGACTGCATGTCCTTGTCGTTCGATGCCGGCAACATGTGTGCGCTGGTGCCGTTGGTTCACGGTGCTTGCCTGCTCTGGGCCGATCCCGGTGAGGGCCTGCTGGATGAGATCGAGCGGACCGAAACCACACACATGATTTTCGCGACGGCGTTGCTCGCGACGCTGCCGGAGCGGCCATTGCCGGCGATGAAAGCGGTGGGGTTTGGTGGGGAGGCTTGCCCGCCTGCGATTCCGCAGCGGTGGGCATCCCAGTTCCGGCTGATCGACATGTATGGCCCGACCGAAGCCACTGTTACGGCGCTGACCAAGACGCTCGCGGCAGGCACTCGCCGGACCATCGGCCAACCTATTGACGGCATGCAGGCGGTGATTCTCGATCGGCACGGCGCGGTGTGCCCGGTTGGTGTTCCGGGTGAGCTCTGCCTGGCTGGGCTGGGGCTGGCTCGTGGTTACCTCAACCAGCCGGAGCGCACCGCTGAGGCTTTTCGTGAGCATGATTTCGCCGGGGTGAAGGTTCGGATGTATCACACCGGAGACCGCGCGCGGCTGTTGCCTTGCGGTGAGTACGAGTACCTGGGTCGTCTGGATGCGCAGATCAAACTGCGCGGCTACCGCATCGAGCCGGGGGAGATCGAAGCTCAACTGCACGCCAGTTGCTCAAGCCTGCAGGAAGTAAAGGTCTTGGTCGTCAGTCAGGGCACACGTCAGGCGCTGGTGGCCTACGCCACGGTAATCGCTGGCGGAGCGGCACCCGAGCCAGACGCAGTATTGCAGGCGGCAGCCAATCGACTGCCTGAATACATGGTGCCTCAGCGTCTGATCATCCTCGACAAGATGCCGCTTACGGCCAACGGCAAACTGGATCAGGGGCTGCTGCCAACGGTTGAGCTGGCCGAAGCTGAACAGCTGGTGCCGCCCGCTAGCGATCTGGAGCGACAGGTGCGGGAGATCTGGCAGGCTGTGCTGGAGCAGCCGCTGGGCGTAGAAAGCGATTTCTTCCGGTTGGGCGGCGATTCGATCCTGAGCATCCAGCTGGCTACACGTCTGCGCGATGCCGGCTACGCCTGTAGCGTCAAAGAGGTATTCGAGGCAAAGACCGTGCGCCGGCTGTGCCGTGTGCTCGAAGGGCCACGCGAAAACCAGGCGATCCGCGCCGAGCAAGGTCTGCTGACCGGTGATTTCCCTTTGCAGCCAATCCAGCAATGGTTCTTTGAGCAGCCCTTCGCTCACCCCCAGCATTGGAACCAAGGCGTCGTGCTAAGCCTGCCGGCCAAGGTGAGTCAGCTCCAGCTGATGGATTACATGCGGCAGTTGTTGGCGCATCACGATGCGCTGCGGCTGATCGTCATTCCGTCTGGCCAGTGTTATCGAGATTTCCTGCCCTTACCCGAGCCTGGCCAACTGGATGCTGCGAAGCTGGGCGAGCCGGGGTTACAACATGCGCTAACCGAGCTGCAATCCCACCTTGATCCGGCCAGCGCTCGAACGCTCGCCTGGGCCGTCATAGAGAACTTGTCGAACGGCCAGCGAGGGCTGTTTATTGCGTTTCATCATCTGGTCATCGACGCGGTGTCATGGCGCATTCTGGTTGAAGATCTGCAGCGGCTAACCCGCGGCGATGCGTTGCCGGACAAGACCAGCAGCTACCGACAATGGGGCGAGGGTCTCGCTGCCTATGCCGTACGTGCCGAAGCGCAGCTGCCGTACTGGCGTGAGCAGGTTGGTGCGATGGGCGAGGCGCCTGGAAATCAACCGTTCCCTCTCGAATGGTCCTCCAGTGAGCGATCCGAGCCGCAACTGTTGCAGCTGGGCGAAGCCGCCACCCGGCGATTGACTCAGAATACGACCAAACGATTTAACGTCGACGTCCGCGAGTTGCTGCTGGCTGCGCTGACCCGAACGCTGGTGGAACTGGGGCTCGGCGAGCAGCAATTGATCATGCTGGAAGGTCACGGCCGCGAACCGATTGATGCCGCGTTGGATGTCAGCCGCACGGTGGGCTGGTTCACCAGCATGTTCCCGGTCAGGGTGCATAACCAGGCGGACTGGCCCGCGCTGGTTCTGCATGCCGCCGACCAGTTGCGCCAGGTGCCGGACAAGGGCGTTGGCTATCTGCCGCTGCGCAGCAATCCGGCGCATCGTGACTGCCTTCCGTTGCCCGCCGTCGCGCTGAATTACCTGGGCAATTACCAGAGCGGGGCAGGCGACTGGCAGCCATTGCCGTTGCCACCGGGCAATCCGAGCGGTGCTGGCAACCTGTCAGCAGAACTGATTAGCCTGCATGGTGGTGTATTTGATGGCCTGCTGACCTTACGGCAGATCGGCAGTTTGCGCTCGGACCTGGGCACCCGTTTGTTGCAGTTGTTGCGGGCGAATCTGCAAAGCCTGGCTGCACTGGGGGGAGAGCCGCTATGACGCCGCTGAACGCGCATCTCACCCACGTCTTTGTCGACCACGCTGAGCGGCCAGCGCTCGGATGCCTCGGTGTCAGCTTCACCTATGCCGAGTTGCAGTCTCGGGTTGCGGCCATTGTCTTGCAATTGCGCGAGGCGGGCCTGACTGCCGGTGATCGCATCGGGCTGCACCTCGCCCGAGGCCCGGATCTGATCGCTGCGCTCCTTGCGTGCCTGCACGAAGGCCTGTGCTTTGTGCCCCTCGAGCCTGAGTTTCCACTTGACCGTCTGCAAGGCATAGCCGACGACGCGCAGCTGCACGTCGTCGTTCAGGATGAGCAGCCGTCGCGCTCGCTGACACCTTCGTTGCGCCTGAGGCCCGGCTTGGCAGAGATGCCGGAGCCGTCGAATCTCGATGACGGGTTGCCCGCCTACATGATGTTCACCTCTGGCTCCACCGGAAAACCCAAGGGCGTCGTGATTGAGCGGGCGGCGTTAAGCAACTTTCTAGACGCAGCGACCCGTCGTGTCGGGGTTGGCCCTGACACGCGTTGGTTGTTTACCACCACGCCGGCCTTCGATATTTCTTTGCTTGAGATGCTCGGGCCGCTGTGGATGGGCGGCTATGTCGAAGTGGTCTGCGCGCCATCTCACAAGGATCCGGTAGCGCTGCTGCAATTGCTCGATAGCCGGCCTGACCTGAACACCCTGCAGGCAACACCCGCGTTCTGGCGAATGCTGCTCAAAGCGGGATGGCAAGGTCGTGAAGGGCTGATCGCGCTCTGTGGTGGTGAAACCCTGGACGCTACGCTTGCGGCGCAGCTCAGTGAATTGGCGGGGCAGCTCTGGAACTGCTATGGCCCCACCGAGGCGACAGTCTGGTCAATGATGGCGCAGGTCGAACAGCCATTGGCCGGCCACAGCGTGCGGCTAAGCCAGTCACTCGATGGCTACCGCCACTGGGTACTCAACGAAAGCGGCAACGAAGTCGGGCCGGGCGGCGAGGGTGAGCTGTGTATCGAAGGGGTGTCCCTGGCACAGGGCTACTGGCAACGCAGCGACCTGAGCGAGCAGGCCTTCATCAGCTGGCAAGGGCGGCGTCTGTACCGTACCGGGGATCGGGTTCGCCGCATTGCTGATGATGAATTCCAGTATCTCGGACGCCGTGACGATCAGATCAAGCTGCGCGGCTTTCGAATCGAACTTGGCGAAATCGAAGCCAATCTGCGGCGCATCGAAGGCGTTCAGGATGCTGCGGTGCGGTTGCTGGGTGAAGGGGACGAGGCGTACCTGGTCGGTTACGTGGAAGTGCGCGGCGATGATGCGCCCGGTCGGGTTCAGATTCGCCGAGCACTGCACCTGAGCCTGCCGCACTACATGATTCCGAGTCGCATCGTCCTGTTGGAGTCGCTGCCGAAAACACCGAGCGGCAAGATCGACCGCAAGCGACTGCCTGAACCGGCCTGATCGGTAGGCGCAACCCCGGG
>NZ_AGSX01000002.1 GCF_000235745.1 Stutzerimonas stutzeri SDM-LAC
TTCGCACTCAACCGCATCGGTGGCGACATCAGCCTGCGTTTCGCCGGCATCCCGATGGGGCACGAATTCACCTCGCTGGTACTGGCCCTGCTGCAAGTCGGCGGGCATCCATCGAAGACTGCGCCTGAAATCATCGAGCAGATCAAAGACCTCGACGGCGAATACAACTTCGAAACCTATTTCTCGCTGTCCTGCCAGAACTGCCCGGACGTGGTGCAGGCGCTCAACCTGATGGCCGTGCTCAACCCGAACATCCGCCACGTCGCCATCGACGGTGCGCTGTTCCAGGAAGAGGTCACGATGCGTCAGGTCATGTCCGTGCCGAGCATCTACCTCAACGGCGAGCTGTTCGGCCAGGGCCGCATGGGCGAAGAAGAAATCCTCGCCAAGCTCGACACCGGCGCTTCTGCGCGTGATGCCGAGAAGCTCAGCGCCAAGGACGCCTTCGACGTACTCGTGGTCGGTGGTGGTCCGGCCGGTGCTGCGGCGGCCATCTACGCCGCGCGCAAGGGTATTCGTACCGGTGTTGCCGCTGAGCGTTTCGGCGGTCAGGTGCTGGACACCATGGCCATCGAGAACTTCATCTCGGTCAACGAGACCGAAGGCCCGAAGCTGGCCCGCGCGCTGGAAAACCACGTGCGTGAGTACGACGTCGACATCATGAACCTACAGCGCGCCGCCGCTCTGATACCGGCATCGACTGACGGCGGACTACATGAGATCAAACTGGAAAACGGCGGCTCGCTGAAGGCTAAGACCCTGATCCTCGCCACCGGCGCGCGTTGGCGCGAAATGAACGTGCCGGGTGAACAGGAATACCGCGGCCGTGGCGTCGCTTACTGCCCGCATTGCGACGGCCCGCTGTTCAAAGGCAAACGCGTTGCGGTCATCGGCGGTGGTAACTCGGGCGTGGAAGCGGCGATCGACCTGGCCGGCATCGTTGCTCAGGTCACCTTGCTGGAGTTCGACAGCCAGCTGCGCGCCGATGCGGTACTGCAGAAGAAGCTGCACAGCTTGCCCAACGTCAGGGTGATCACCAGCGCGTTGACCAGCGAGGTCATCGGCGACGGCAAGAAGGTCACCGGCTTGACCTA
>NZ_AGSX01000001.1 GCF_000235745.1 Stutzerimonas stutzeri SDM-LAC
ACTAGTATGGCCCGGGGGATCCGCTCGCACTTAGCCTGTTAAGGGGTTCGCGCTCGTCTAGTCTGTGCTGTTGCCTGGATAGTAAATTATCATGGTACAAACTTTTAAGAGCCAGTTAAATGGAGATGGATTTAAAAAGAGTTATTGTAAAGTCTCCCCAGGTGTGTCATTAAATATCCCAACAGATTGCCCTGGCCTGACCCCCTAAATGCAATTTTGGGATTCCCTTTTAGTTGCTTTCATTAAAATGTACCAGCGCAGTAAAAAAAGCACAAAGTATATTGTTTATGTAACTCACTATCTCATTTGCACTGGTTACATGGCAGCTTCAGACTGACTAAAACTACACTTTTCCCACCATGGTTCAAAGATCAACAGAACTGGGCCAACAAAAGCAATTTTTTCATGTGGTCTAACTACCAACTTATTATGAGTTAAGTTACTTTTAGGTTTAAAATCACAGCAGTTTTTCCCTCCACACCTCCCAGAGATACTTTCAGGGTGGCTAAACTTGGCTAAAGGCTTCCGGACCAACCCTTGTTTCTTTATGGTGCTTGTGTCCTGACAACCGCGTAAGGCATGGAAATTCAGCTATTTATCCGATCGTTTATATGGGCGT